>JAPKBL010000014.1 GCA_028823415.1 Mariniblastus sp. | reverse complement strand
CCTTGAGGAGGTCCGCCTTGAGGAGGTCCGCCACCAAACAAACCTCCCAATAAACCACCCCTACCAGGACCAGCGCCCGGGGGACCTCCACCGAATCCCGGCCCGTGACTCCCCTGAGCACGAAACGTCTCGTTATTGTCATAAGGTAAAATGTGGAATCGTTTGAATTTCGGTTCCTGATAAATCGAATAATCTGCTCCACGCTGATAGTATCCATCCATATCCAGCATTACATTGTCGATCGCTAAAAACCAAAGAATTCGATCGATGCAAATCGCCTTATCAAGTGTTGATTCAAAGTCTTCTGAATCAGTTTGCTCCATCATTTTGGTGGCATTAATCAACGCATCCCACGACTCTGGCGTGTCCTTGGTTTTCAGTTCATACGTTCGGTAGGCATCCGATTGATCGCCTTTATAAGTAAAACTGGCGCCCTCACGGCCGGGGGGAGCTTTCCATCGACGACCGCCTTTGGAATCAAAATGTTCTTTCGTAAAATCTGAATTAAACTGTTGTTCGTTAATATAAACACCCCAGCTTTCTCCATTGATAACCACGTGCACATAGTTGGCTTTGGGAACCGGGATATAATCCTGAGCTATCCGGCTATAGAGCACCAACCGCAAAAACGACGCATCGGAATGAGAATTCAAGAGATTCAGGGTCCGATAGCCGTATAAATTTTGCTTTTTATCAGCCCAATCAAACGTCAAATTGAGCGATCGCTTTTGCCCATTTCCCAAAGAAAAAAATGAAGAATTACCGCGAAATCGAAGACCCACCTTTTCGTAAGCCTGCTGATCGACCGTGACGGTTGCCTCAATATCGACCCCGTAATCCTTCAAGGACGCCATGTCCTTTTCCCATTGATCAGATTCGATATCGATGAAAACTGTTCTCAGGATCGTGGCATCGTAGAGTGGAAGATTGGGGAAATTGACCACGGATTCTTTAGAGATCTCCCGCCCGGGTTGACTAGGCTTGACGGTCTCTCGCCCTCGGGGTCTCCGTTTCGGCCCCCGTCGTTGTGGTGGCTGATCAGCGACCGATTCGAGTGCAAGCTTTAACTCCTCCCCCTCCAAGCGATTATTCTTATCAACATCGAATTCGCCAATCAAATCCCGCTGTGGCATCCCACCCGGTCCGCCAGGCCCCATGCCGGGACCGGGGCCGGAACGGCGGCGATCCTGAGGCCGATTCATGGGAGGGAATATTTCCTCCACCGTCAGGCGACCATCGCGATTTTTGTCCAAAGAACCTAATACAGACGGCGCATCTTTAATCTCACTCGCCGACAGTCGAGCATCACCGTTTCGATCGAGTCCCTGTGTGAGTAGATCGACCGGAGGCCCATCCTGAAATCCCAATACCGCTTGAAGTGCTCCTAATTTAATTACAATAAGAGTAAAAACTACGAAGCAAAAACCAATACATATTTTTTTCATAACAGTCGTTTAGTCACCTGCAAGAATTTTTCAAACACACATGCACAGAATACCATTCACGCAGTTAATTACTCTCTAGGACTCTGAACGATTGTTTTTTCGATTTAATTTATTTAAAAACACGAAAATGCCAAGCATTTATTCGAGCCTTTCCAACGAGTACAGAGAACCCCTATTCAAATCGAGTTTTAGGGGAATACCTTTAAAACGACGACCCGAGAATTTTTCGATACCTTGAATAAACGGATTTATCCATAACAATCGCCGAATTTTCTGGAAGAAAAATTTCAGGCTCGAATGAACGTGACACAACATCACGTATTTGGAACCGGTCGGCTAACACGCCGCATCCCAGTGCTTGTGTGAGCACATTTCCAATGGCAGTCGCCTCGGTGGGTCCAGCACTCACCGGTCGCTGCATAACCGTAGAAGTGATTTCCGTTAACAGGCGATTGTTCGCGCCCCCCCCAACGATGTATAAGACTTCAATGCGTTGCCCCAGGATCTCTTCCAATAAATCAACGGTCTCTCGATAACACAACGCGAGGCTATCGAGGCAGCAACGCACCAGTTGACCGAGCGTTTCAGGCAAAGGTTGTCCGGTGGCTTCGGCAAACGCCTTGATTTTCTCAGCCATATTTCCGGGCGCGGCAAACTGAGACGCATTGGGGTCGACCAATGTACGAAACGCTTCAGCCCCCGCCGCCTGCTGAGTCATTTCTGAAAAACTAATCTCTCGACCGGCTTCCAGTTCTTCGCGCCGCAACTCTTGAACCAGCCAAAGTCCGGCGATGTTTTTCAAGAAACGAGTCGTCCCGGACAGTCCCAGTTCATTCGTAAAAGGTGCAGCGCAGGATTCTCCGGAAGCAAAAGACTGGTTTAACTCAGCCCCTAAAAGCGACCACGTGCCACTGGAAAGGTAAGCCCACCTCGCATCGCCTAAGGCTTGGTCAACTGGCACCGCGGCGACCGCAGATGCCGTATCGTGAGCACCGGGTGCGATGATTTTCACGCTGGCCTCCGCGCCGGTCGATTCTGCAATTTCGTTACGAATGTTGCCGACGACGTCTCCTGGATCAATAATTGGCCCCAGCATTCCAGTTGGGATATTGAGCTGTTCCATTAGTTCAACGTCCCAATCACCCGTTTCCAGGGCCAGCATCCCGCTAGTCGAAGCAATGGTCCGTTCGGTGGTCATTTCACCGGACAACCAATAATGAAATAGATCTGGCATAAACAGCAAACGATGTGCCGCTTGAACCAATTCCGGTTCCCGATTATTTCGGGCCGCGACCTGAAACAACGAATTGATTTGCATCAACTGAATTCCGGTTCTCGCGTAAAGCGCCTCGCGTCCACCGACGACATCGAGAACCCTGTCCATCGCCTCTTGATTTTGAGGATCGCGATAACAGTGAGGAAGCGCCAACAACTCACCCGAACTACCTACCAGCGCCCAGTCCACACCCCACGTATCGACGCCAATACTCAGAAGCTGCACGTCATTTTCACGACACCAATCCGAGGCCTGGCGAATTCCCTCGAGTACATTGAGCCAAATCCCAGTTAGATCCCAGACGGGACCTGCAGGGGTCGGGCAAGGGTGATGCTCAAAGCGATGCACTTCCTTCAGTTCTACGATCGCTGGATCACCGTGCAGTAATCCGACAATCGCACGTCCGGAACTGGCCCCTAAATCAATGGCTAAATGAGCGGTCGACATACCTTTCCTTCATCTTATAAGCCGGCGTTTGAGAAAAATAATGAACGCTGATTCGGTAACAACAAATTTCGCAAGAAAACAACTTGGAACCGCTGGGGCTCGCTGCCCCCTCCTAGGCAATGCCGGAGGAGGCATTGAAAACGCCAGAACACCATCGTTAAAACGCGGCACCTGCCTATCGAAGAAACGCTTCGTGCAATCCACCGTCTACATTTATAATTTGACCGGTTGTCTTGCTGGAACGATTGGACGACAGAAAATAGATGGCCTCCGCCTGATCAGCAGGCGTAATCGGTTGCTTGGTCAATGTTCGCTGCGCGTAAAACTCAGCTAAACTGCTTCGTAACGAATCATCCGAATCCGATTCCTCAAAAGCAATGTCGTACTTGGTCAAAGAGGCAATGACCCGATCACGGGGAAACATTGTGCTTCCAGCAACGACAGTCGCCGGAGCAACAGCATTCACGCGGACCAGCGGTGACATCTCGATCGCCAGCTCGCGAACCAGATGATTAGCGGCCGCTTTGGATGTGTCGTAAGCAATCGAGCCCTTCTTACCAACCACGCCATTAACGCTCGTCGTTAGCACGACGGACGCCAACAACCCTTGCTCTTTGAATAGACCTCTCAACTCATCGACCACGTTGTAACTTCCTCGCACATTGACATCGAATGTAAACTTCCACTTGTCATCAGAAAGTGAACCATCGCGATCAGGAGCCACAAAAACTCCCGCGGTGACAATTACCCGATCAATTCCACCATAAGCAAGCAGAGTATCTTGAATCATCGCCTGGATTGATTTTCGATCCGTGATGTCCACGCCAAGCCCTAGGGTAGGGCCGCAGCCCGAAATCCCGGAACCGGCGACGCCAATCCCAACTCCGTAGACTTCCGTTAACTCCGAAGCCGTTGCCTCGGCAGCATCTTGACTGAGATCACAACACACCACGTGGGCGCCCTCTTCGGCAATTCGATGCGCCACTTGCTTGCCAATGCCGTTACCAGCACCAATTACCAAAGCAATGTCGCGTGACATTTCTTTTTCCGGAGGCTTCCGCTTCAACTTGGCTTCCTCAAGCAGCCAATACTCGATATCGAATGCTTCTTGTTTAGGCAATGCAATGTATTCACCAAGGGCTTCCGAACCACGCATTACCTCAACAGCACATGTATAAAACTCAGCCGTCACTCTCGACTCACTCTTATCTTTTCCCCAGGCAATCATCCCCACGCCTGGAACCAAAATAACTGTCGGGTTTGGATCACGCATCGCAGGAGAGTTGTCGTGCTTGTGTGCGGCGTAATAGGCCGCATAATCCTTGCGGTATTGCTCGAGCCCCTCAGCTAACAATATCTTGAGCTTAGCCAATCCTTGCGGATCTTCTTCGGTGGTCTCGGTCGGATCCCAATCGACATACAACGGCTTGATCTTGGTTCTCAAGAAATGATCAGGGCAACTCGTCCCCAACTCTGCTAAGCGGGCCGCGTCATTGGAATTAACGAATCGAAGGATCGAATCGCGTGCCTCGATGGTTCCGACAAATTTGTTCATTTGGGAAACTTGGCCACGCAACCAAGGTAGCAAATCAACTAACAGAGAATCTCGAGATTCATCAGAGAGTGTTTCGTATTTCGCCCCGCCAAAGGTCTGCTCGCCCTTATCCTTGGAGTTAATATACTCGGCTGCCTTGTCAATCAGACTCAACGTCAGCTCATAACATTCCTTATCATCATCCGCCCAGTTAATTAAACCATGCTGCCCCATTACGAGACCCTTTAGCGAAGGATTCGCTTCAACCTCTTTTTGCATCAACAAGCCCAGTTCGAACCCGGGGCGCAACCACGGCACCCAACCAATTTCGTCACCAAATATTTCCTGTGTCATTTCTCGACTGGCACTGCACGCCGCAATCGAAATCACGCTATTGGGATGCATATGGTCAACGTGCCGCGCTGGCAAAAACCCATGCAGTGGAGTGTCGATTGAACTGGCACGCGGGTTTAAGTTAAATGTGCAATGAGGAAAATATCCAACCATCGCGTCTTCGGCTGGAGTTTTCGGCCCGTTATCGGGGGCGTTTTTGTAACTGGGAATCAAAGACAGCAATTTATCCATGTAGAGTGACGCAAAATTTTGCAATTTTGCCGTCCGCAAATCACCGCCGGATCCTTTCACCCAAAGGACATCCGTTTCCCCGCCCGTCAAAGGGTCGTTTTCAATGATTTTTGACGATGTATTTCCACCACCCGTGTTCGTGATTCTCTGGTCCGCACCAAGACAGTTCGAACGATAAATCAATCGTTCCGCAGGAGAAAGAGTATCGGCAACCGAATCGTCCCAGTGACGATCGACATGTTTTAAATCATTCGTAGCAGTGGACATAATTTTGATTTTTTGAGATGTAAAAAAGACTTGTGAAAAACAGAACTATAGTATGTTCGCATACAACAGTTTGATGTCAACTAAGGGATTAAAACTTAAATACGGGACATCGACGCAATTAGGTATTAAACCGACGCGAGATTGCGGTATATTGAAAGTCCAGAACATTTATTACGGAAACTGCATTGAAAATTTCACTTTTTATTCCCTGCTATGTCGATCAGTTATCGCCACACATCGGAATTGCAATGGTCAATGTTCTCGAGCGTCTGGGGCACCAGGTTGATTACCCCGAAGGGCAAACCTGCTGTGGCCAACCCGCCTTCAATTCCGGTTATTTCCCAGAGGCCAAAAAAGTCGCTGACCATTTTTTAAAGACGTTTGCAGATGCGGATCTGATCGCAGTTCCCTCCGGCTCCTGCACTGCGATGATTAGAAAATTCTATCCAGAACTTTACCAAGACTCTCCCCAATCCGAAGTCGTATCGGAGCTCAGCGGTCGCGTTTTTGAATTCACGGAATTGCTGGTGAACCACCTTGATGTGACCGATGTCGGGGCCAAACTTGAGGGAACCGCAACCTACCACGATGGTTGCCATGGACTCCGCGAACTCGGTATCCAGGACGCACCTCGAAAACTGCTTGAAAATGTACAAGGCTTGACCTTAGTGGAGATGGACGAGGCGCAATCATGCTGCGGATTTGGTGGTACCTTTGCAATCAAATTCCCCCAAATCTCCACCGCCATGACGCAGGTCAAACTCGGCAGTGCCGCCCAAACGGAGGCAGACTATCTTATCTCAGGTGACCCGAGTTGCCTGATGCAAATCGGGGGTTACTTCAGTCGCGAAAAATCGCCCATCCAATGTCTTCACATTGCAGAAGTACTGGACCAGCAATGAGCCAATCGACCAACCCATTCACTCAATTCCAGACTGACGCTGATCGCGTCACTGCCGACGACGACCGCCGTCGTTTTCTCCGAACCTCGCTGCGGGGATACCAGAGTACCCGCACCGCAACCCAGAATCGATTCCTCGATTACGAGTCCGCGCGAATTGCTGCCAGCGATGCAAAATGGGAAGCAATTGAGAATCTTGATATTTACCTCGCTCAATTTGCTGACAAACTGGAAGCCCGGGGAGCCACCGTCCACTGGTGCAACGACAGCGAAGAGGCCCGGAATGCGATTCTCGAAATCATCAAAAAACATGATGCGAAATCGGTCATCAAAAGTAAGTGCATGACCACGGAAGAGATCCACCTCAATCAGTTGCTCGAAAAAGAAGGGTTTGAAGTCGTCGAGTCCGATCTTGGTGAGTTCATTGTTCAACTAAGAGATGAGGCTCCCTACCATTTTGTATTCCCTGCAATGCATCTGAAGAAGGAAGAAATCAATACCCTGTTTCAAGAGAAACTCAAGTCAATTAACACCAATGACCCCGAAGAATTGACGATGGTTGCGCGAGAGGTTCTCCGCCAAAAATACCTCAGCGCGGATATTGGCATTAGCGGTGCCAATTTCGGTGTCGCCGAGACAGGGATGATTTCGATTACTGAAAACGAGGGAAACGCCAGACTGACCACCGCACTCCCAAAAGTGCATATTTCGCTGATGGGAATTGAAAAAATAATCCCGCGACTCGAAGACCTGGCCTTGTTACTTCCCATACTTGCAACCGCTGGAACTGGGCAGCATCTCACCTGTTACAACTCGCAGCTTGGAGGCCCCCGTCAGGAAGATGAAAGTGACGGGCCGATTGAGATGCACGTTGTGCTCCTAGACAATCACCGAACGCGCCTGCTCGCTGATCCAGAGCAACGTGACGCCTTACGTTGCATCCGCTGCGGCGCCTGCCTCAACGTCTGTCCGATTTTTAAGAATGTCGGTGGCCACACCTACGGAACCACCTACCAAGGTCCGATCGGGAGTGTCATCACACCTCATTTGCGCGGCCTCAAGGATTGGAAACACCTTTCACACTCCTCCTCGCTCTGCGGAGCTTGTACGGAAACTTGTCCCGTAAAAATCGATCTTCATCACCATCTCTTACGAAACAGAAGGAACGCAGCGGGGAAAGGGCAGGGGGGAATCGCAGAAAGATTGCTGATGCTCGGATTCACCGTCGTGATGCGTCGCCCCTGGCTTTATCGACTCGCGGGCAGTCTAGGCAAAGTTGGCCATGTGCTGACCAAACCCATCCACGGCACCCGAATCGATCCATTTTACGCTTGGAAAAAAACTCGTGACCTCGATGATCCGGCAAAACAAAGTTTCAGGCAATATTGGAGAGCTAGAAAATGAGCCGAGACGCAATCCTAGGCCGAGTCCGTGAAGCCCTAAGCGTAAAAACCGACCCGCATGTGCGCGAAGTCGCTGAAAAATCATCGCATTCATTACCCGTCCTCGCTAACGGGCCCGATGGTAGAACGCAAGCCGTTAAAGAATTCCTGCCCTTTGTCGGTGATTCCCTTGAGGATCATATCGCAGCCTTCAAGATACTTTCCGACAAACTGCAAACCGAGTTCATCGTCGTTCCCACTATCGAAGCAGCAAGACAAGCGATTGAGCAAATGCGTGAGCAGCACCAATGGGAGCGCATAGGAATCCATGACCATGAGTTAGTTCAATCTTGCGTTGACCATCTTAAAGTAGAATTCACGAATACCAGTTCGAACTACAGTACATCTGAATTGGAAAAATGTGACGTCGGCATCTCAGGCTGCGATGCGCTGATCGCCCAAACAGCCAGTGCACTGGTCACCAATCATTCCGCCGGAGGCCGCGCACTTTCGGTTTTGCCGCCGCACCATGTGGTCGTCGCAGAGTCATCACAAATGGTGACGACCATGGCAGATGGATTCGCTATCATTCGTGAAAAACATAATGAAAAATGGCCGAGTTTTATTTCATTTATTACAGGGCCAAGTCGTACCGCAGACATCGAACGCATCCTTGTCCTTGGAGCACATGGCCCAAAAAAATTAACGATCATAATGATCTCCGCCTAAGTCACACTTGCAAATTCAAGTGCACTTTAGGCGCCTTTTTTAGCATCACCAAGAGCCCACTCCAACTAGCATAACTGACGAACGCTATGGTAATGACATTCGG
Source organism: Mariniblastus sp. (assembly GCA_028823415.1). Taxonomy (GTDB): domain Bacteria; phylum Planctomycetota; class Planctomycetia; order Pirellulales; family Pirellulaceae; genus Mariniblastus. Next base: position 61,127 of record JAPKBL010000014.1, on the reverse strand, counting down.
CTGGATCGCTCTTGGCGGCATCGCCTCATTGACGTTAATGCAGGCCATTGTAGTCAAAATGCACCTCCGTTTCCTACAATCCTCGGTCGCGGCGAGTGTCGATGGAGCCTTCAACCCGCAAGTCGCAATTATTTTATGCGTGCGCGGCGCCGACCCCCGACTTACCGATTCCCTACGAGCAATTAGTCAGTTAAATTACGATCGGTTTTTGATCCACATTGTTGCAGACGATCCCAACGACGCAGCAATTGAGATGGTCAAACAAGAGATGAAATCGAATCCAGGCTTCAAACCGAGTCTTCATGTTCTATCCGCTCCGGCGAAGATGCGAAGCCTTAAGTGCTCAGCCATCATCGAGGCAATTTCAAACCTCGAGGATACGATCGAAGTCATTGCGTTGATTGATTCCGATGTTATTCCCGATGAAAACTGGTTGACCGATCTCATCAGACCGCTGGCGGATCCCACGGTTGGTGCAGCCACCGGAAATCGTTGGTTTACCCCCGCGAGCACCAACCTCGCTGCGTCAGTGCGGCAAATATGGAACGCGGCCGCAGTTGCCCAAATGACCTGTTACCAGATCCCCTGGGGTGGGTCATTGGCGATAAAACGCTCCGTGGTTGAGAAGTGCAAACTCGTCGAACATTGGTCTGAAAAATTCTGCGAAGACACGACTCTCACTTCTAAACTGAAAGCCCACCAACTCCGTTTGGTTCGTGTTCCTAACCTTGTCCTGACCAACGATGAATCGACGACTCTCAAAGCAACGTTTCATTGGATTAGCCGCCAACTGCTAACCGTCCGACTGTATCATTCGGCGTGGCCCTTGGTCGTGCTTCACAGCTTGCTTTCCTTCGCCTGCCTTGTGTCGTGCCTTGCCTTGGTTCCCATCTTATTTGGAAACGGCTTTGTAATGGCAGGCTCGCTCTTAGCGATCGGATTCCTTGCTTTTCAACTGATCAACGCAATGCTGTTTGCCCAGATTCAAAAAAGCAACCTTGCGGTCTTGAATAGCAGGTTGATGGACTGCTCCGTGCCGCCATCTCACCCCGGAATCGCGGCATTCTTGGTGACTCAAGCCCTCTACCCATGTGCAATCCTGAAGACAATGTTTACGCGGGTCGTTTCCTGGCGGGGGATCTCATATTCGATTCGCTCGGGTAACCGAATTGAAATGGTTCAATATCGACCCTACCAGAATACTCCGCCCAAGAACTCCGCAGAGCATGACAAATCGCATTCAATCAACTAACGACACGCAGGAAATGGGCAGAATTTAAATCCGTTGCGATTAGCGCTATGGACTTGGATTGGGATTGGGATTCTCAGTAATCACCGTTTCCAACGGTTCCGTCCAATTGATTGTGGTCTTGGAATTTTCAGCACGTGAACGATCGATCTCTTTTGAATCGTGTTGCATGAGAAGGTCGTTAATTTGAATGTCACTCAGTTTCAATACTGGGCTCGAATCGTCCGGCAAACCTGGCGTCACTTCAAACCGTCCTTCGTTGGCAAGTAATTGCCACTGCCCACCGCCCGGACCATGTATATCAAGGCCGAACTTGAAAATCCGATCAGCACCATTGATTCTCAATGCGCCCATCATTTTCTGAGCGGCCAGTGCAATTTCGGTCAGGTGAGACTCAATCCAGCGAACCACTTTAGGAGAACTTTCTTTCTCCTTACCCCACCGATTTTGCTTGCCGAAGTCGATAAACTTGAAAATCATCTCTTGGTTGATCGAAGGACACTCAAGATGTCCGGCAAACTGACTAACGTTGCGTTTGTCAAAATGCGGGTCGCTAGTTTCATAGGATGCGTAAATACTTGTATTCTCAAATAGCTTCTCAGCCAATTCGCTATCGGCAGTCCGCTCTGAATCGACACCACAAAATTTGACTCCGTCAGAATGGAAATATTTATAGCAATATTCAATTACCTCGCGTGCCGAAGTGCATTGATCCGGAACCAAATGATAGGTTCTTCCATGCGCCTCCGGTGTCCGCACCAAATGACAAATCGTCTTGGCCACCCAATCGACAGGTACAACGTTCCGAGGTTCGTCGCCTTCGATTGGTAGACTGATGGGCGTTTCGATAACACCATTCTCATTTTTGGTCTGCTCGGGAACCAACATCGCCATCAATCGCAGGTATAGAAACAGACCGTGATAGGTCGAGGTATAACCGGTTTGTGAATCGCCTGAAATTACAGCTGGCCGATAAATCGTTTTCGATTGAAACCAATCGGAATCTCGAACTAATTTTTCCGCTTCGAATTTACTGACCTCATAGTCGTTGCGGAAAGTCTGGTTTACGTCTAAATCATTTTCGTAAACCGTTGCCTCACGTTCTCCACAGACATAAGCCGTCGAGATGTAGTGAAAATCGCGGATATTGCAACGCCGCGAAAAATCAAGCACATTCTGCGTGCCACCCAGGTTCGTTTTCCATGGCTCAAATTCACGTGAAGCACTTTGAAATTTCAAAACCGCCGCACCGTGAATGATCTGGTCAAGGAATTTTTCCGACCAGCCAAGTTGCTTCGGGGATAAACCAAGATTGAGCTGTGTAACATCGCCTGTGAGCAAAACAGGACGGGGCAGCCGGTGCCCCAGCGTGTCTTCCCACATCTGAAGAATTGCTTCGATACGCTCGCGTACCATTTGCTGCTTCGTTGGACGAACGAGGACCGCTAATTTGTGTCCCTTAAGCAACAACTCACGCATTAAATAACGCCCAACCAAGCCAGTAGCTCCGGTAAGCAACGTGTATCTCTTGTTCGATCGATATCTCGGATCTGCTTGGTTATTCACTAAAATTCCCTACGCGTTCCGTGCCTATTGCTGCATCGGACCGATTGGTACGAAAAACTGCTATAATTTACTTTTGCCTGCAATACGCAGCCAACCTAAGGCCGGCAACTTGCGTCATGCAGGAGGTCTAGCAAAGGCTAGAGTCTGCTGGAGAACGATGATTTTCCACTTAGGTTCATCACAGTCCCCTTAACCCCTGTTTTTTACTATAGTCCCTTATTGGACGACTTACGTAACGAAAAGTTTCGTTTGAAAGAAAAGCATGCGACAAAATCACAATATTAGGCGTTATTTTCCTAACCTAGGATGTGGAACAATCTTCATCGTCTTCGCGTTATGGATCGTTTTTTTCCCATTGGAGGTACGTGGAGCCCCTCAAACTCCCGAGTCGCCGATTTTTCCTACCGAACTGACGACCCTACAAATTGAGGAGGGCTGGATTTCGCTATTTGATCAAAAGACTCTTTTCGGCTGGAAGCCGGCCTCCGACGCGAAGTGGAATGTCGAGAACGGTGAGATCCGAATTGATTCCGGTGAACCAGGTCTTTTACGAACCACCAGCCAATTTGATGATTTCGAATTAGTTGTCGAATTCAAGGCTGACCCAGGATGCAATAGCGGTATCTTTTTTCGCACCAGTCCGACCCCCAAAAACGTCATCCGTGATTGCTATGAATTGAACATTGCGCCCCCTGAAAATCCATTTCCAACAGGATCTCTGGTAGGTCGCAAGAAATGTGAGTCGCCAGTGACTCCCAACCAATGGCATCGCTTTCATGTGATCGCCGATGGGCCAAAAATAAAAATCAGAATTGATGATGAGAATGCACTTGAATACGTCGATCCGAATCCGATTGGACGTGGCTACATCGGCCTCCAACTCAATCAAGGAGGCGTTTCATTTCGTCGCATTGCATTGAAACCACTTAACACACGATCGCTGATGGACGGTCAAACGCTCGATCAATGGGATACAAGCCAGAAACTTAATAGTGAGTTTAAAATTACGAAACAGAATGAATTACGAATTTTAAACGGAAAAGGCCAACTTGAATCAAAAGAGCTCTTCGGAGATTTCATCTTTTCGATGCAATGCAAAACAAATGCAGTTGGCCTTAATTCCGGCGTGTTTTTCAGGTGCATCCCGAGTGAAGTTATGAACGGCTATGAAAGCCAAATCCAAAACCTGTTTGAAGACAATGATCCGACCAAGCCCGTCGATTGCGGAACCGGAGGAATATTTCGCCGCACTAATGCAAGACGCGTTAACGCTCTTGATCAGACGTGGTTTACCAAAACCATTATCGCCACAGGCCCCCACGTCAGTGTCTGGGTAAACGGATATCAAGTCACCGATTGGAGCGACACACGCAAGCCTGATCCCAATCCACGCCGCGGCCTTCGACTTGAAAAGGGCACAATCATTTTCCAAGGGCATGATCCAACGACCGACATTCTTCTCAAAAACATCCGCGCGAAAGAAATTGCCCCAAGACGAACGGCGCGCTAACAAGAAACAATCTGGCAGTGATAAATCAACGGTGGCAAACGCGAATCCCCGACTATTTCGCTTGGAGTTTCCGCAGTTTCTTTGGCAATGGGAAACTCACGTGTTCCTCCCGGACCACCACGGGTTCCACAGTCGCGTCATACCGCTGGACTAACCACTCAATGCACTCGTTAACGACCGTTTCGGGAGCACTTGCACCCGCCGTCATGAAAATCGTCTCGACGTTGTCTAACCACTCGGTCTTCAAGTCCGCAGCTCCATCAATCAAGTAAGCCGAAACCCCTTCGTCTTCCGCCAGTTCCCTTAACCGTTGACTGTTGGAACTGTTTTGGCTACCGAGTACAAAACAAACGTCTGCCTGCGCCGCAATTTTTTTAACGGCTTCTTGGCGGTTTTGAGTCGCGTAACAAATATCCTCTTTTGGCGGATTTACAAGATTCACAAATCGCGACTTGAGTTTATCGATAATACGATTAGCATCATCCACCGATAGCGTGGTTTGTGTCAGATAGGCGACTTTCGCGTCGTCAGCGATTTCTAGAGCGTCGACATCCTCGACGTCTTCGACCAAAATCATCGACTCCGGAGCTTCCCCCATAGTGCCGATCACTTCATCGTGCCCTTGATGGCCGATTAAAAATATCGTGTAGCCTTCTCGCGCGTATTTAACGGCTTCTAAATGAACCTTGGTGACCAGAGGGCAGGTCGCATCAATCGCATTCAAGTTTCGTTCTTGCGCGATCTTCCGAATTTCAGGGGACACTCCGTGAGCTGAAAACAAGAGCACAGAACCTGCCGGTACTTCCTCGAGATAATCAACAAAAATGGCACCCTTCTTTCTAAACGACTCGACAACGTACTTGTTGTGAACAATTTCATGGTAGACGTAAACCGGAGCTCCGAATTCGCGCAACGTCAAATCGAGGCTCTCAATTGCCATGTTGACGCCGGCACAAAATCCCCGTGGACTCGCGAGTAAAATTTTCATTCCATCACTCCAAACTTTGATAATGGAAAACGATTCGTCATCCTCCACACCGCAATCATCGACTGAAACTGAGGTCGCTTCCAGTTTACCTGACCGCTTCCTTTTCCGGGAGGTAACCAAAAAGGTTTGATCACTTTTGTTTTTTAAAACCGGCCAATCCAACCAGCTCTATTTAAAACATCCGGTCGAAACAACGACAAAACACGAGAAAAATCTAAAATCCGTCAAGTGATCCGGCGACCAAATTCCCGAAGTCGAATTGGGGAATCACTACACGCTTCTCGCTCAATTCGTTAGGCTAAGTGGAGATCGGATCGCTTCCCGACTGCCCAACACAACACAATTATCCGAGAGATTGATGCTCACGTCTCCGAAGCATATTAAACTCAACTCAAATGCAATCGAGCGTGGCTATCGCAGTTGCCGCGGTGCGGGACGCCGTTATTTCAAATCCCAGCTATGGGCGTCGATTAATTTACCACGTGATCAAAGGCGTGCGCTCGACGCCGTCCTTTTTAACCTGATGCGAACCATCGATTTGCTAGATCTAGAGAGCGGCGATGGGCGACCACTAGACGTTTGGTTCGAGCTCCGCGATGACCTCAGTGATGCCTTCCGAGGAAAATGCACTTCGGTCGAACTCGCAGCACTGGTTGATGCGAGTCGGCGATTTAATATTCCTAAGCAGTTTATTTTCGACCCGCTTCGTGGTGCAGATCTATGGATCCGAAGTCAGCGATTCGAATCGTTTGCCGCCCTTGAGTCATTTTGCAGTCACGTCGGAGGATCGTCACTAGTTTCCGCCATGCCGATTCTGGGTGTTATCAAACCCGACTTCGAGGCCCTCGCGATTGAATGTGGTAAAGCCATCATGCTGACACAACTGTTAGCTAACTGTGTTAACGATATGAAGCGGAATAAAATTTTTCTCGCCCAAGACGACATTCTCGACTGCGAACTGGATATCCCGCGTTTAAAACTCCGACGTCCCAGTCCTTCTCTTGTTCATTTTGTGAGACTCTATGCCTCTCGAATCGAAAAGATGTTCTTCCGCTCAAAGCACCTTGCTGAGCATTTAGATTTCGATGGCAAGCGAACATTAAAATCACTACTGGCAATCCACTGGCAAATGCTCCTCAAGATGCAACTCACTCCAGAAACAATCCTATGCAACCAAGGGGTCCTCAATCGCCAAGAAAGGCTGTCGCTTAAATCAAGACATCTGTTGGGACTGGAACGGGATATTCCAATTTTCATTGAAGCGAAAACAAACCACGCCCATTAACTTGACCTCTTCGAAAGGAGCATTTCCGCTCCTCAGGGACTGGCTATCTACCCGTTATCTTTTTCACCCAGGCCAACCATCTCCAACAGTTTTAATGCATTCGTTGTCTCCGCGATTCCCTGTCGCATTTGATAATCGAACGTCATAACGCGGACACCATCAACCTCCTCGAACTGTTCCGCGAAGTGGACGGTTTGACAAGCAACTGCCAAGTCGTCGGTTGTCGCAAGGTCCAAATCGTGAGTTGAAATGGCCCCGATCGCATTTCCATCGATCAACTTTCGGACGACACGACTGACGGCAATCTGGCGCTCGCGTGAATTCGTTCCCTGTAGAATCTCGTCTAACAAAAACAACATTCGTTTGGGATTGTTGACGTCGTGTTTTTTCGCTGTGTCGACGATGGCTTTTAAACGCTTCAATTCAGCCATGAAAAATGAAACGCCGTCTGCGAGAGAGTCCGCGATTCGCATGCTTGTTTCTATATGCAAGGGCGGCAATGAGAAACTTTTCGCGCAGACGACACTCCCCATTTGTGCCAACACAATGTTCACACCAACGCTTCGAAGCAGCGTACTCTTCCCTGACATGTTCGACCCGGTGACCAACAGAACTGTGCCGGGAGGCCCCAACTGGACATCATTTGCAACCCTAGCTTCGGTCAGTAGGGGATGTCCAACACTCGCCCCTTTGACAATGACTGCTGCGTTCTCGTCCTCAGAATTCACTTCGGGAAATACCCAGTCCGGTTCGTCACCCGCTAGTTTCGCAAGCGAGCACAAAGCCTCCCATTCACCTAAATCAGAAAACCAGCCTCGCGCTCTATCGCCGGTTCTTTGTTTCCATTTCTCCATCATGAACAATACATGTGCATCCCAGAAAAACAAAAACTCCAATACGATATACAGGATAAACCCTATCCCGTTTCGCATGTTTGCTAACAAGACGAGGCGCCCCAACTTATGCATGTTGGGTTGGGCTCCGTCATCGGTCCGCTGAATACGCTTTTGCAGGCTTTTTAATTTTGGTGAGTTAGCGGGAAACTCAGACGCCATATCGAATAAAGAGATGTAATTGGAGGCCTGATCGCTACGCGAAGCAATGAGATTGAAGTCATCATGTATGGCTCCTGCGAATAAAATAGACAATCCAAAATTCACCGCGCAGGCGGCCAACAACATTGAACCGATGACCATCGGTGGGGCGAGGCCCAACACTAATAAGACGATCGCCAATAAGGCGACGATCGAAGTCAACCGTGAAACCACAATCACCCAGCCGCGTTTTTTAAACCACGAGGGGCTCTCGCACCAGTCGACAAACCGACTCGGTCCCGACCGAGCCGCCGATAATTGCTCGCACAACAAACGAAATTGCAGTCGCCATTGAAACTCCGGCCTTAATTCAGCAACAGCCTGCTGTCGCAAGGCGATTTCATCAGTTAGCGCTCCGTCGATAATCCACCGCTTGAGTGTTTCCGTTCCCAATGGCGTGCGTGTGATCCCGAGTAACTTATAAACCGAGCTGGCTCCCAGCAAATCCAGATCTTTTGAAATAGGCGCAAATTCAGGTGGCGCTTCGATCGCTTCGACGGAAATCTCGTCCCATTGACGATGACATCTCGCCAGTGATTCACGGTGCATTTTTGAGAGGATGGTCCCGCGACGTAGCTCAGATTGCATCTTCTCGTGGATAAATGCCACGGCTAAAAAGCCCGCAAACAGCCCACCACTGAGACAATAGAACAGGACGCCCAATCCCCAAGCATCCGCCGCTCCCATCAGAAGGGTGGCAAAAAAGGAGAGGAAAATTCCACCACGCAAATAGGCGACGCTACTCCATCGAGCGGCGCATCGCTTGACCGTCTCCTGCTCATGATCAAGCTTGCCCTGATAGTACGCGAGTACTTCTTCTCTAGACTGCGGACAATTCATTGTGTTGTTAATATCCCTTGTACCGTTCTCTACAATCACCATCTCGAGAGCCTCGACGAATGCTTCGGTTTCCCGAAAACCCACGGTTGCCTGAAAATCCTACTATGCGACATGCTTCGTATTTCCAAGGACGGCTTGGTTTGGAAACAGCAAATCCCTCGCCCTCTTCAATCCCCAGAAGGCAACGACCAGCCTGTCAATTCCACTGTTCCGCGACATCAATGGGGTCACATGCCATCAAGTGTAAACCAATCGACCGAACTTAGGAAATTCAATCTCGGCTTAAACCAAATCTCAAAAACGAATCCCAATCCTGTGAAGCACCGCAAACCTTGCGGAGCACTCCGGGAGCCCGAACTTTCTAAAACCCACCGAGCTCCGTCGATCGTTTGACCCGCTGAATTGCAATCATGAACGCCGACGTTCGCAAACTTACATTTTTTTCGTTTGCCAATTGCCAAACGTCTTCAAATGCCGAGGACAGAATTGAATCGAGTTGCTGTCGAACTCGATTTAAGTCCCAACTGTAATACTGCCGGTTTTGAACCCATTCAAAATAACTGACAGTCACACCACCTGCATTGGCAAGAATATCAGGAAGCACGGCAACTCCCCGTTCAAACAACCGCTCGTCCGCATCGGCATCAACAGGGCCATTGGCACCCTCAACGATGTATTTCGCCTTGATCCTATCAACGTTTTCCATCGTCACAACGCCACCGAGCGCCGCGGGGACAAGCAAATCGCAGTCCAATTCTAACAGTTCGTCGTTCGTGATTTTCTCGGCGTTCTCGAATCCCAAGAGCGATCGATTTTCGATCATGTGGTGAAGTGCCCCCGGAATATCGAGTCCGTCTTCCCGATAGTAAGCACCGCTTACATCGCTAATCCCGACAATCTTGAACTCGGACTCGTGCATAAATTTTGCCGCATGAGACCCAACATTGCCAAATCCCTGAATAACGACCCGCGTATCTTTGGGTAACCTTCCCAAACGCTTTAACATTTTGAATGATAAAATTCCGACTCCCCGCCCGGTCGCTTCTTCTCGACCTTTGGCGCCGTAATCCTCAACCGGTTTTCCCGTAATACAAGCAGGATTAAATCCGTGGTACTTCTCCCACTGATTTCTTATCCATGCCATCGTCTCAGAATTGGTGCCCATATCCGGTGCGGGAATGTCGCGATCAGGACCAATAATGTCGTGTATCTGATCAATGAATTTCCGCGTTATTCTTTCGTTTTCTTTTCGGCTTAATTCGCTCGGAGCCACGCAGATACCTCCCTTGGCTCCGCCATAGGGAATATTGACGACAGCAGTCTTCCATGTCATCAATGAAGCGAGGGCCCGAACTTCGTCGAGGTCGACGTCCGGATGGAAACGTAATCCACCCTTCATTGGACCCCGTGCGTTATTGTGTTGGACACGATAGCCAACAAAAGTTTCCAAGCGACCGTCATCCATTTCGACGGGAACTTCCACGGTGATCTCACGCTTCGGCATTTTCAACAGTCGACGCGTACTCTCCTTGAGATCCAATCCGTCCGCAGCACGGTCGAAGTAATGGAGTACCGTTTCATAGGCGTTCATATGTTTACGATTTGCAACATTCGAATTCATCTAGCCGCTCACTGATCTAAAAAAGCCCTTCGGCCCGTTGGAATTTCATCTAGGATTTAACGAACTAACCGCAATTGACCTATTTTATTGTTTTTGCATCAATTTTGACGAGATTGACACACTACGATTTATCTGATTTTTGACCTACAATATAACATCGGTAAATTACCGCAATCAGGGCAACTAAAAACCAGCTCCCCTGACAAACGAAAACAATCGCAGCCAAGGCTGTGGTGTAACCTGATTTTTTCTAATTAGGCGGCTCGTGAAAATCGACATAAATCAATTCTGGAACCTCCTGACCGAGAGTAAATTGGTCGGAGTCGCCGAAATACAGGCCTTATTCTCCGATTTTTCTGAAATCTCGGAAGAAAAAACTCCGGAATCTCTCGCCGAGTTCCTTGTCAGTAAGAAAGCGATTACGCCTTACCAATCGAAGATTTTACTGTCCGGCTACAACGGCCCTTTCCAATACGGAAATTATGTCGTCTCCGAACAAATCAAATCTGGTTTTTTCCGTGACCACTTTATGGCTCGCCATAAAAAAACTGGTTACTCCGTTTTGTTGCAATTTATTGCAGGATCCGAAACTTCAGACTTGGAAACCTGGGAAAAAACTGACTATCAAGCCACCCAATTAGCCTCGATTAGACACCCTAATTTGGCGGAAACGTTCGAATCGGTGACTATTTCCAGTCACCGCTTTGTCGCCACTCAAGTAGCCAAAGGCGTCAACCTTCAGGAAAAACTGCCTCGCAAGTCGCGTCTTCCCTGGAAGAAGGCATGTGCTGTTATGGCTCAAGCCGTTAAAGGCCTCGAACAACTTCACACGAACAACATTGTCCACAATGCGGTTTCCACTCGGACAATATGGATCGCCAAGAACGGATCGGTTCAACTGCGATCCAATCTTATCCACGACTCAGATTTTGACACTCCCGATGAATCTGAAAAAGGGAGTGAGTCAAGATTTGATTATCTGGCCCCTGAGGCGTGGGACAATCCGGATGCAGATTGGACCAAAGAGCAGGGCATTGCTCAGGATTTATATTCGGTCGGCTGTACGCTCTACCGCATCATTTCAGGCAGACCTCCGTTCTCCGAAGCGGATTTGAAAAAGAAGAAAAACGCTTGTCTCAACGAAAGTCCAGCCACCCTCGAGAAATACGATCTGCCGGATGAATTGGCATCACTCATGAGTCAGTTGCTGGCGAAGCGAGCGACTGACCGACCCAAAACGGCTCAGCAAGTTAGTAATACGCTGGCGTTGCTCTCGGGCAAAGCAAAAGAAATCGAAACGCTCGCGGCCGCTCCCTCCAAAGCTCGCCAGGCTTACCGCCAATCAATTACTCCCAACTTCCCAGGCAATGCACCGGTTTCTGAAAAATCCATTCCTGAAATTGAGACAGGGGGCGAGGAAGAAACGCCGGATGACTCATCGGAACGCTCCATCCAACGGAACGAGAAGATCCAGGCTGCAGCAGAGGCAGCTCAACGACGCAAGAAAAATCAATGGAAAGTCCCAACTGCAATCGCTGCCACTTTGTTGGCCTTATCTTCACTCACCGCTTATCTGATCTATAACGCGTCCCAAACCACTCTCACAGACACTACCAAGAACGATCCTGTACCCACGAAAAACTCGCCCGCAGATCCACTTCCCCCAGCGCTCGGATCCTCCCCGACAAATGCCGTCGCCGTTGCGCCTGAAATGCGCCCTAGTGTCGTTCAAAAACTAATTGAAGATGACGATCGATCCCTTTGGGAAACACCCACTAACGGTCCACCCCTGTCAATTTCATACCTCCCTCCAGCACCACGGATTTTGTTTTCATTTCGCCTGTCGGAACTTTTAAGTTCGCCCGAAGGTAATCTCGTACTACAGAGCCTTGGTCCGTCGATGGCTGAGGTCCTAAAAAACTTCCAAAACCAAAGTGGAGCAGAGCTTGAAAATATTGAACGGCTGACGGTTTCGTTTCACAATACTGGCGAGCTAACCTACTCACCTTATTTCATCGTCCAGTTTCGTCAGCCCGTCAACAAATCCCGCTTAATGCAAGCCTGGAACAGGCCCACGTTACGAGAACTTGAGAACCAGCAGGAAATCTACACATCCAGCGATGACAAAACAGCGTTTTATTTGATCTACGATGAACTCGCAAATGCTGCCGCTCCGCCAACTTCGGAGGATAACCAACCAGCAGATAAAGATGAATCGGCTACTGAGCAAAGCCCCGAGGAACTGGTCACTCGATTTGCTTTCAGCGAAAAACAACTCATTGAGGATGTCGCCCTTAACCTCGGCGCCTCAGTGCTTTCCGGTTCTCTCGGAGATTTACTAGAATGGACCGACCGTGATCGACACGTCAACATGCTCTTTTTGCGCAGTTCATTGTTCAACGACCAAGGCCAAAACCTCATGGGGCCCAGAGCGAAACGACTCAACCGGGAACTGAGCATCATGATGCCCGATGAAGTCCGTGGTGGACTGGTCAGTTTCCATCTCGACGGCGAGTGTTACTGCGAGTTAATACTCGACAAAAACGTCGATTTAAAAGCGCTTGACCTTCAAACCATGATGGCCGCAGAATTCAGAAAACAGCGCGATCAACTCACGCTTTTCGTCGCAAAAATCCCATCCAGTGAATACTGGGATGTGGTCCGAATTCGTTATGTTTTTATGCTCGCAGACTTCTACAAGAATCTGCGCTGGAACGTCGAATATGGGCAGGTTGTCGCCAACTGCTGGCTACCCCCCATGGCGGCGCACAATTTGATCGCTGCGACCGAACATGCGATTTCATTTTCTGCAGGCACCGGCGGCACCGTCGCCCCGGTTTCCACTGGTCCCCAAACACTTGAGGAACTCCTCGCGATGAAGCGAGATTTGAATATTGCCAACCCGCCTGACTTGAATGTACTCATTTCGGATCTGCAAACCGAAATAAAAGATGATGTCGGAAAGCTGCCCTTTGCATTCAACATTCGCCTGATTGGATCCGACCTCGAAAAAGATGGGATCACTAAAAACCAACGGCCCAGCGAACTTGTAATCGAACAAAAAAGTGTTTCAGAAATCCTGACGTCGATTATGATTGCCGCCAATCCTTCCAAAGATATTACCGGCGCAAACGACCCGATGTGTAAACTGATTTGGGTCGTCGGGGACGATCCGGAAAACCCGGGGCAAAAAGCGGTACTGATTACCACGCGAACCGCCGCAGCAGCAAAATCCTATCAACTACCACCAGCTTTTCAGGTACCCGAGTTGCCCTGATATAGCACCCGTTTTGATCGTGATCTGCAGCTCAGCGGTGGGTTAAGCGTAAGTTTCCCTCATCAGTTTCGCCTTTGATCACCCCAATTTCAAATGACGCGCTCAGCTCATCTCCAGCTAAGTGTCCGCAGAGAATTGCCAGTGGGCATGCAAGCTGGCCCAACAGAACGACCGAAACGCAAGTAAATCGATTGCTTTCCGCAATTCGATTGAAAGATAGTGTGTGCAATGACGACGAAAACCATAGAATAGAGCCGTTCAGCGTTCCGTGCAAAAACAACTCAAGATCCTTCACGGCGTCGTTCGGTAACCGATTACATCCACTCGACGAGGTTCTCCGGTGCAGCCATTTTCCCTCATCTGTAAGTCATGTGCAGCTCGCCTAAAAGTCACCAAAGCCTCGGCGGTCGGACAATTGCTAGCCTGCCCTAAATGTGGCACGATGCTTCATGTTACCCCTCCGACTGGTTGGACTCCGCCTCCCTCCCAATCGGATTCACAAACTTCCGCTGACAACTGGGATGAATCAGCAGTTTCCGGAGAGGGTAATTTTGAGGATATCGAAGACCTCCTTAGTGATGTGCTGCCAGACTCGAATCAAAAAAACACTTCCAATCAAACTCCCCGTCAACCTCCCAGCTCGACCCAATCATCCGGACAAAAATCCTCCCGAAATACGTCGCCGGCGGATTCTTCTCAAAACAACGCTGACCAACTGGTCAGAGGGCCTGCGTTGCCCAATGATCAATGGACCGGAGAAGGGACGCGGCGTCGCAAGACTTTTTTCCTTGTCGCATTCGGGGGATTAGCGACGATCCTTTTGCTCTCTGCCGTTTGCATTGCTATTGTCCTCAATGCATCTCAAAAAGATCCTGAGACTGCAAATATCACCGAACCTGAACCACTGCCTAAACAGGATCCGATCGCTGCAATAGACGACCCCGCCGGCATGCTTGATGAAGACGACCTAGTCGAGGTGGGCCCCTTCGCCAAGAATCCAACCCCGGAGCAAGCCAGTCCGGCGGTCGGGGAAGCCCCGCCGTTGATTGAGCCCCGCCCAAAGCCTGGCGACGAACAAACGGCCAATGCTTCGCCGGAAAAAATTGGAGGCAAACATTCCAAACTCCAACAGATGGGCGCCCCGGGCGTGGGCGAGCCCAAGGAACCCAACCAGGACAATGGCGCGGAGGATGATCAAGAATTCAAAGAGCTGGAAGCGCCTCCGAAACTGTCGGGGTCAAGCCCATTCTCTCAGCCCGACCCCACCTCCCCGCTGAATATCGAACCGACGAAGGCAGTCCCACCACAGACGCAAGTCGGTATGGTTGAGGCTTTCGAAAACGACCTCGGTAATCTATCCGAATTACTCGCCGGCGCAGGAACCTCGCTGTTAGAATTTAAGGATCTTACGGCCTCCATTCGCACCCGAGAAAATATCGGGATTCCTAAATATGTAATTAGCAAGCCCGATTTACCCAAGTTAGAAATCGAGGAACAGCTTGAGCTATTCGTGCCCGGAGTGAAATTCGACGCCCCGGTTCCTCTGCAGAAAATCCTGAGAGATCTCTCCTCGCTTTCCGGGTTACCGATAACGATTGACGCCCGCTCAATTGCTGTTACTGGAAAGCCGACTAACCCTGAAATCAAGTTCGAAAAATCCAACGCCTCGCTTAAAGAAACCCTCGATGACCTGCTTAACCCACTAGAGATGCAGTACCGGGTCGACGGAAATGGATTATCGATTGGAGTTTTTCCAGCCAGCATAAAGACGCAGAAGACTTTTGAATTCCCGGCTGTCATCGAGCTTAGTCCGGAATCCAGAATGCAACTCATTTCCGAAATCCAAGTTCTCATCGCACCCGAATCGTGGGTTGTTGCTAACGACCCGGCGACCATCGTTTTGAAAGACGACCAGTTTGTTGTCCACGGCAGTGAATCGGTTCAAAACCAAGTGGGTGAGTTGTTGGCCAAGCTAAACGCATCTCTCACGCTCCAAAAAAATCCGACGGATCCAACCGCCAACGCAGAACTCACCTCCAAATGGAAATCGTTGGCACCCGGTCTTGCAAAAAACGCGCAGCTAAAACACTCAGTTCAATCTGAGATCACGGTTTTCCTAGAACGCCTCGGTGAACACACCGGCATTACGACCATTCTCGACTTTAACGCGATTCTAGGTGAGGGTTGGGGACCGCAAACCTCGATCCCGGGCAACGTTGTCGAACCCACGGTGCAGCAAACCATCAAGGAATTAACGCGGTCAATGAACCTCGCTTACATCGCTGTTGACAACAAGACCTTGCTAATCACGACCTACGATCGATCGGCGCAGTTAGTAGACCTTGAAGTTTACGCGCTTAATCAACTTGTCCCTGACCGTCTTCCAGTGCCACAGTTCCAACGATTGATCATCGAATCTCTGGGCTCACAGCTCAACTCGGAAAAGGTGCGCTACATCTATCAACCATCCTGCCATTGCTTGATTGTAACCGCGCCACAACAAATCCAACGACAAATCGAAGCACTAATCGATCGCTTGAAAAAAGAACTAAATAATGAACCCGCCGAAAATCTAAACTTAATTCAAGCGTCGCAATAGCATCAAAAACTCGCGATCGTTGTCGCAAGGATTAGCATTCGCTTGCTTTGTCAGCGGCAACCGTCTCGAACTGCCGGCGAAATGAACTACCATCTTGAATGCCATAGTGCTCACTTTGAAGTGAGTAGTGACTGGAAAACCAACGTTCAATTGATTCATTTCGATTGCGGTCATAGCTCGGGTTTGCCATCAAGGTTTTGCCTTCGACCGTTTGGCGAATTTCTGAATCTTCGACCAAGATCTTTCCGCCTTTAATCACGATTCGAGGCAATTCGAACATCCGCTGGTAATTAGAGTCAGGTTCGTAAACACAGATATCAGCGTCTGCTCCAACCCCTAAATGACCTTTATTCTTTAATCCCAAAATTCTTGCCGGACCAGCGCGAGTGATCACCGCAATTTCGCTCAAGCTGTACTCTCGATCTAAATCCGCCAAACACGAATGCTGCAACACTGCGGGATTCAGTTGAGCAATCATCTCCCGGCGAAATTCACGATCCATCAACAAGCGAATGATCTGCGGGTAGGCCAAAAAACTCCCCCCGTTAGGATGATCTGTACTCATCACCACCTGCCAAGGATCGGTTACCAGTAAATACCACTCAAGGCCAATAGCCCACTGCAAGGCGTGAATAAAGTTCTTGTTTTTATATTCAATCGGAGATACACCGCATCCCGATTCTAATTCTGTGTCCGCGGAATACCATTTTTCGCCACTGACTTTTTGGAGATAATAACCCAGTGGTCCGTCTCCGGTCATGCTCGTCGTTTGCCCAAACAAAACCTGACCGACGTCCACGGTTAGCTCAGGATGTGCGTTTACGTATTCGGCTAACACGCGCGCTTTGGAACAAAGCGAACTCTCTTGCTCCCCCCCACCTCCATAACTGTGAAACTGGATATGCGTTAGATGAGCCCGCATCCCATTTACTGATTTCAATGTCTCAAGCGTCGTTTCCCAGTTGCCGGGGATTCCAAGATTATTCGTGTGGATATGAACCGGATGAGGGAGTTCAAGGGCATTTGCCGCGCGAGTGACCGATTGAATGATTTGCCGGGGAGTTACCCCAAACCCGTCTACTGTCTGATCCAAATCTCTCGCGTTGCCGTTCCGCGATTGCTTCCACAACTCGACTCCACCAGGATTCACAATCTTCGGAGCAAATGCTCCTACGCGATTCATCAACCACCCGAGAAACGATTGCAGTCCCGATTCATCACCTCGCGCAATACAATCCATGATGTAATGATTGTTCCCGACAAGCGTAAAAAAACCGGTGTCGACATTCGGAATTTGTTCAAATTCAAAATGCACATGCCGGGCCGCCAACGGAGATACCGCAGCATCAAAACAAGTGGTGTATCCGAGTCCTGTGTATCGATATCCCGTCGTGAAAATACTTGGCACACTACCTAATGAGCCACTATGCAGAACACCATCCTCCAGCGATTTCAGGCTCTGCGGGGCAGACCGATGCTGTTCGGGTTGCATTTTCCTGGCGGTATTGACCTTGGGTCCAGCAATATGACAGTGCATGTCAACGGCGCCAGCCATAACAATGCGGCCGGAAATATTAATCGTAGTGTGCGCTACAGATTCATCCGGCGGATTAACAATCTTCCCTTCGCTGATCCAAATATCTCTTACCTCACCGGTCATCTTTGAGACCGGGTCTACAACCGTGCCACCCGCTAGTTTTAGGAAGGACTCCATCGAGATCAATGCACTCTTAATGGTGAGGAAACAAAGTCGCTGAACCCTCATTGTGACGAAGCGGTTAAAATCCAGCCAGACCGATCAATGAAAAGCAAGCCACATTTTAAATCAAAATTCAAAAACAAACGCCTAACGCGGCTTTCGGGGCCGACCGACTGACTTCGATTTCGGTTTTTGAGACCGCCATTTACGCTTCCTTTTGATACCAAACGTCAATTCGAAGTTAGCATCGTCGCCATCGAAAGCACTGAAGCGTTCATCAGCCTTCATCTTGGCTTCCAACTGCTCGAGAATCGAATCCAATTTATCATAGTTTTGGCTAATTCGATCCAACCGCTTGAGGACCTCAGGACTCTTTGCGCAGATCCCGGATTGAGGAATCTCAATCTTGCGAAACTTTAATTTATTGGCGCTGAATAAGTTCATGATGAATGGGGGTCGATTAAGACAGGAGACTCATACCAGTCAATTATTTCCTGTCCCCACGCCTCGAACAAGGACAAAACTGATTTTTCATTAAAATCTCAAAACAAGGTAGTTCCTTGTAATGCACTAATCCTCCTGCTTTAGCGGCATTTCAAGTCACTTTCTATTAGTCCGCGGTGCAATTAAACCTAGCTCTCAAAGCGATTTAAAAGGTAAAACTTGCTAACATCCACAACTCGTTAGGGCGATACTCGTCTTTTCGATTGTTTACTGATGGAGATGGCCGACATTCCAAAACTATCTGAAATCCTCAACGGGTCGGCGACCGCACTGGTCACGATTGCGCCATTACTCCCCACCAGCGACTCCGTCCAAGAAGTCGTTAATGAAATCTTACCTGCGATTGAAAGGGGTTATTTCACTCCGAAGGAAGACGAATTAATCCGAGAGAAATTCTCGAAATACCTCACCGTGCGAGCCGCACTTTTTTTAGTATTAATGGATCTAAAACCGGTTCTCTTTAAACAGCTTAGCCCAAAAGACGAAAGATATCCCGAGGTCTTTCTGATAGCCTTTTGCACGGCTGCGATGCTTCGGCGGACTGGCAAACATCTGATTGTTAATTTCCGAAGCAACAAAATGATTCGTAGAAAACTAAACGAAGCAGAGCCGCGGTATGGAATCCCCGGGAAACAATTTACTGCTATTTATCGATCTCTAACCTCACTTAGAAATGCGATTATCTGGCGTGAAGGTGTCAGTTATTTTGAGGAAAATTCCGACAAGATATTTGCTCTTCAGGCGAACCCTAAGTTGTCGCCCATTGTAGAACTATTGAAATCGGAGTTGCCATATATCGAGAGTCACTTTAAACAAAATCTAAAAAGCCGCCTTCAATTCCGTCTCCATTCGGCCAAACATCGGAGCCGTGGAATGGTTCAAAAAACAAGTTTTAGCGCCTTTAAGATCTCCGGACGTCTGATCTCCGAAATTCGAAATAAATGGAAGCGGAAACGGGTAACGCCAATTGTGCAGCGCAAAATCCAACGCCTTCTCCAACCGGGAGATGTAATCATCACTCGGCACGACGATGCAATGACGAATTTATTCCTGCCCGGTTTCTGGCCGCATGCGTCTCTCTATATCGGCAGCCAACAAGAACGGGCGGATCTCGACCCTGACAATAGGTGCCCAGAACTCCTCCGTTCCGACGATTCAAAGTGCATTTTAGAAGCACGCAAAGATGGTGTGCTTTTCCGAGAACTACATGACACACTCAGCGTGGATGCCTGCACAATTATTCGACCTAAATTGTCAGGGGAGCAAATTCGAGAAGGGATCGCTCGTGGGATGAGTCATGAAGGGAAAGAATATGACTTTGAATTTGACTTTACTCGCGCCGACAAACTCGTATGCACCGAAGTGGTCTACCGAGCTTTCCAAGGGATCGGGAAAATGCAATTTGAATTGACTAATCGATCCGGTCGATTTTGTCTCTCCGCCGAAGACCTCCTGGACAGCGCTGTCGATGACCAGCATTTCACCGTGGTCGCGGTCTACGGATTCAAAGGAAATCGCTTTTTCGAAAATGATGCTGCAACCGAAAAACTGATTGAGAGTTACCGGCCCAAAAACAACTAAGGACTGAGGTGCTGGCGTGGCCTCGCAACGACAAGGAGGCACCTTTCAAGCCCCGATGAATCCGGGGTCTACGAGAACCGTTCTTTAAAGGCCATCTGTTGAGTTGCCCCGACAAACCAAATTACCGGTACACTCGTCACCGTTTCCCTGCCAGTAAGTCAGATTAAATTGGACATAAAGCGTCCCGCCACTTCGTTTAGCTTCGCGACAAATACGACCGATAAGAAACAGGAGCAATTCTACGGATAGGACATCCTGCTGATTCATGGTCTCGGAGGCGATTCTCACGCGATGGCAAAACTAAAACATAATTTAATCCATATCGCAAATTGCCTTGGTTTTGTTAACATTCGTCGATATTCGAATTTACTGAAAGCAATTTCGGTCGCGATTTGCCTAATTCCTTCGATGTCCCCTGCCTTTGCCAGCAATCAGCAACTGAACGAACCAGTCCAAGTTTTTGCCCCGTCCAGCGATGATGAAAGATCTGCATTCAGTGATCGACTCAACCCGATTCCTGTCATACCAGTGACTTCAAAAGTGAGGCGAGAAACGCCGGAATTCCAGTTTCAATCCCAACAGGAAGCCGGCACGTTTAGCGAAACTGGCGTAAAGGATTTTGGTAATTTCCAGGAAGACAACCCAACCGTCTTTGAGTCGTTCCCTCGCCTTGATTCTAACTCGGCGGTCGATCCTCGATCCCCACAACGACTCGATCGATCCGCGGGCCCATCGCCCAGCCCATTCCTGCCATTAATTCGATCCACGATTCCCGAATCCGCAAACGGAATGGCCCCCGCCGCCCCGACAAATGACGCCGACGACAATACCATCGTACAGAGGTTTCCCGACGGGAAACCAAGCATCATTCGCAAAGTTCAATTAGATAAAGATGGTAATTACCGGAACCATGGCGCCTGGGAATCATTCGATGAAACCGGCCAAATCATCACCAAAGGGAATTATAACGACGGGCAGATGGACGGTTCCTGGAGTCGAATTCACTCCGCCGATTCCGGGGGGCTATTTAAAACAAAACCATTCAATCTCTTTAAAGGCCCGTTTCTTTCGGTAGCACAATTTAAAGATGGACAATTAAACGGTCTGTGGGCGATCTTCGATCAATTCGGCCTGAAAATTTTTGAGATCAATTACGAAGAAGGAATCAGAGAAGGTTCGGCTGATTGGTTTTATCCCAGCAGCGCCAAAATGAGAGTGGCAACATTCAAAAGTGGCTACCTCGATGGTGACGTTATCGAATTCAATGAAGCCGAACAGGTGCTCGATCAACAACGGTACGTCGTTGGCCGTCCGATCATCAGAAGTACGACGTTCTATCGACCGAATGTTAAAAAAACAGTCGACTATTTCCTCGGGCCACAAAACAAACCTCAAGAAAAAGACAATTGGTGGGCGGCCCAACCGGCAATGTACCGCACACTCGGTTCCCAAATCCAAAATGGATCTGCGATGTCATGGTACGAAAACGGCCAACCCAAAAAACGGGGACAATTCAACAGTGGGCAACCTGCGGGGAAATTTGTTTGGTGGCATGAAAATGGAAATAAACAAACCGAGGGTACTTATGAGAATGGAAAAAAATCGGAACGCTGGATTTGGTGGTATGAAAATGGCATGAAACAAATCGAAGGCACGTACCAAAATGACCAACCCGTTAATTTGTGGCGAGGATGGAATGAAGACGGTTCGCTAAAAACCGAAAAAGACTATGCCGACCTCACTTCTCCCAATAGCGAACCATCCGTAGGCGATACCGATATTGAAATTTTCCCAAATTCATTACCAAGCCCCCGATCCGAGAAGTCCGGGAGCGAATTGGAACAGATTGAACTCCTACCCCTCCCAGGCGACGAAAACCCAGCCGTCATCGAGGAAATTGAGCCTGTCGAGACGTTGGAACTCGCCTCCCCACAATCGGGCGATTCCGCGAATGACGGAAAAACGATCGAACGGACTCCCCAATTGTAGCCCTTCGATATTGAGTTAATTTCCTTCCCGCTTCCGATTGCGACACCACGATCGACATCGACCGTGCGCTTCATTTCTAACAGCCTTGCTGACAGAGCGAAGGCGATATGCAATTCCCGCTCAACGCTACCTTGCTCATTCGGCATGTTCCGTCATGGGATCAAACTCGAGGTAACGTTTCAAAATTGCCGTTATTAGATAAAACGGAATGGTATCGAACAACGCGATCACCAGCTTAAATACGTAACCCGTAATGATAAACATCAGCAATTTCTGGATTAACTCATTGGCTGGCAAGTCCGCCGGTATTGGCAACGCGTGTGCGTAAAAATGAGTGATCAAGATAACAGCCACCGTATCAATGGCCTGGCTCACGATTGTTGATCCGTTATTCCGTAACCACAAATGCTTACCTTTGGTCAACCGCTTCCAAAAATGAAACAAGTAAACATCGCAAAATTGCGCAGCGAGATACGCGATCATTGAGGCAGTTACAGCCCCAAACGTGAGTGCCCGTATTTGATAAAAAGCAAAACTGTTTGGATCAGAAATGTTGCCGTCGATAACCGAAACGCTGTCGATGGGGGGCAATCCGGTCTGCGGATCCATTACTGGAATTTGAGGCATAATGCCGCCGATGTATAAAATGAACACGACCCAAACGTTTAATAAGAACCCCACGGTCACAACCCAATTCGCTCTGCGACGCCCATAGAATTCACTAATCAAATCAGTACAGAGAAACGTAACAGGGTAGGGGAGCACTCCAATGGCCAACGCGAAACTCCACCCTTGGGCAGTACTCGCCCACTGACCCCAACTCACCGCCCTGCCGGTTTCCGTTGCGTCAATGCTAAAGAGAACCAGGAATCGACTAATCCCAAGAATATTGAGCATCGTCAGCGAACCAAGGAAGAGCCCCGCCATGACCAAAAAGACCCGCTCTCGCCGAGCTTGCAAGTGCGAAACTTCAAGGGGATGCAACGACTCGGTCGAGGTAGACGTTTTTTCCGTTGATTGCATCCGTTAGATCTCACGAAGCAGTGTTTTCTGTTTGCAGAAGAAATGCGACACTACAATGGGAGTAGATCGACTGGCAGTCGTACTCAAGCGAACCAAGCAACGCGTTTCTCTCGCGGTTTGATCAACAACCGTCATTGCACCGGCACCGGATCGATATCCTAATCGATTTTTGGGAGTTTTCGGCGGACAACCGTCGAGTTGCTGCCATTGTTCAGAAGATTTCTTCCTCGAGCCAATTTTATAGCTGCCCCGACCATACAGACAACCGAGTTTGCCTAAAATTGAACTTCGCCTCATTGTTTCGTAAAAATTACTGGGAATTTTGTATTGAGAACTCTCCGGTTTAGCCCCTAGAAACACCCAAACGAATCGGTAAAATAATGTCTGCTCTTTAACATTTCAAACCGCCCAATTCAACGATGGCGACCTCCCAACGAATGCCAGCGAACAGCGGCATGAGGGGGTTGCACGGGTCGTTCGATAACGATCATCGTCGTCATATTTACGAGGTTTCTGTGGACTCAGATAAACAACTTTTGAAAACGCCGCTCCACCAATGGCATATTGAACACCAAGGACGAATGGTGGAATTTGCCGGTTGGTCGATGCCTGTGCAATACACCAGTATCATCGAAGAACACCAGCAAACCCGTAATTCAATCGGCATGTTTGATGTTTCCCACATGGGACGGCTCTATTTTTCAGGCACGAATGTTGCCGAATTTCTCGACACCTTAACAACGCGGCGTATCGCAGGTGTCGAATGCGGGAAAATTAGGTACTCTTTAATGACCAATGATTCGGGTGGAATTCTCGACGATGTCTTGGTTTACCACCTAAGCGATCTCGCCGGCGAACCATTCCACATGATGGTTGTCAATGCGAGCAATCGAGCCAAAATTGTTAACTGGTTGAATGAACGAAAAATTGGAATCGATATTCAGATAGAGGACCGCACCGAATCCTCCGCGATGATTGCAGTTCAAGGCCCCCTTGCTAACGATGCGGTAAAAAATCTATCCGACGTCGACCCGGACTCCTTGGCGTACTACACCGGAACAACGACTCGCATTTGTGGCAAAGAAGCAATCCTTTCCCGGACAGGCTACACCGGTGAGGATGGATGTGAAATCATGGCATCTGGCGATGACGCCCAATTGATTTGGGACGAGGTCTTCACCCGCGCCGCAGCAGCGGGGGGTGGGGCAGCCGGCTTGGCCGCAAGGGATACGCTTCGTTTGGAAGCCGGCATGCCGCTCTATGGTCACGAGCTTAGTGAATCCACCAACCCCGCCCAAACAGATTTGAAATTCGCAATTCAAATGAAAGGACGGGAATTCGTGGGCCGGTCCGCAATTGCGGAGGCAAGAAAAAACAGCGATTTGTGGATCAGAAGTGGCTTGGAGCTTGAGGGCCGGCGGGCCGCTCGGGAAGAATGCCAAGTCTTTCATGGCGAACAAGCTGTTGGAGTCGTCACCAGCGGAAGCTATACGCCCACACTCCAAAAGTCGATTTCAATGGCTTACATTCATCCTGACCATCGGGAATTGGGAACAACACTTTCTGTTGACATTCGCGGAAAATTACACAATGCCACGGTCGTCCAAGTACCCTTTTACCAACGCCCTGTTTGACGGCTCAACTGTCGTTTACCAGCTGCCGATACCAACTCATAAATTATTCAATTTCAACCTTTCAATGAGGGAGCTTTTACGGTGACACCAGAAGAACTAGTTTTTGCTGAAACACACGAATGGGCCCATATTGCCGAGCAAGATGGAGAAAAGATTGCAACCATTGGAATTTCGGCGAACGCGGTGGAAGCTTTGACCGATTTGGTTTACATGGATCTGCCAGCCGCTGGCACCGCAGTGACCGCAGGCAACTCCTTTGGAGAAGTCGAGTCAGTCAAAGCAACCAGTGAACTTTACAGTCCAATCAACGGTGAAATTGTAGAAGTCAACACCGCTTTACCGGACAATTTAGAAATCCTTAATAGTGATCCCTACGGCGAAGGCTGGATCATAAAAATTAAGGTCAGTGGAGAAACTCCGGAAAATCTAATGGATTATGTCGCTTACCAAAAGCAATGCGACGAAGCGCATTAAATCCCAGTTGGTTTCACGGTTAAAACCAGATACTTGTCTTTTTTAATCGGCCACCGAACTAGAAAAGGCAAGTTCAGGCTTCACCTAAGACGCTCCCTTGAATCCGAGGGCAGCAAGAGTCCTGCGATCACAATCCTGCGATCATTGAACGCATTGAACGCATTGCGAAAACAGATCGCTTGGTACGACCGCTCCCTTAATATTTGTTAGCTCCGATTTAACAGGTCGGCGCAACACGACAAAGTTTAACCTCTAGACGAAGTGAACCATTCCATGACAACCCAATCGCTTGAAGCCACTGACATTCGGCAACTCGCACAACGAGAAGATTTCACCAATCGCCATATCGGCCCCTGTTCGAGTGAGATTGCGGAAATGCTCGATACAGTTGGAGCCCGGTCGCTCGATGATTTGATTGACTCGACAGTGCCTGCAAGCATTTTACTTGAGCAAACGCTCAACCTGCCACAGAGCTCGACCGAGCACGCAACGCTGAATCAACTTCGGGAGTATGCGGACGCAAACGTCGTCAATCGTTCAATGATCGGCATGGGCTATTACGGCACACACGTTCCAAACGTCATTCTACGAAATGTGCTCGAAAATCCCGGTTGGTACACCGCTTACACGCCTTATCAAGCGGAAATTGCACAAGGCCGCTTGGAAAGTCTTTTGACGTTCCAGCAAATGGTCATGGATCTTACCGGGATGGAGATGGCAAACGCGTCCTTGCTCGACGAAGCGACCGCGGCGGCCGAAGCCATGGCACTCTGCAAGCGAGCCAGCAAACTCTCCTGCAACCAGTTTTTTGTAGCCGACGACGTCCATCCTCAGACCTTGGATGTCATTCAGACACGGGCAAAATACTTTGGTTTTGAACTGATAATCGGACCGACCGAAACGGCCGGCGATCATGAGATTTTTGGAGCGTTACTTCAGTATCCCGGCACGACCGGAGAGATCAAAGATTTGACTTCTGTTATCGACAATATTCACCAACGAAAAGCACTGGTCGCTGTTGCGAGTGACCTGCTAAGTTTAACGCTCCTCAAGCCACCCGGTGAAATGGGAGCCGATATTGTTCTTGGCAGTGCCCAGAGATTCGGAGTGCCGATGGGTTTTGGCGGCCCCCACGCCGCTTTCTTTGCGACCCGAGATGCCTACAAACGTTCCGCTCCAGGTCGAATCATTGGTGTTTCTAAAGACCGACGCGGAAAAACGGCACTCCGCATGGCGATGCAAACACGGGAACAACACATCCGCCGGGACAAGGCCACCTCTAACATCTGCACAGCTCAGGCGCTCTTGGCCAACATGGCGGTTTTTTATGCGGTCTATCACGGTCCCGAACAACTTAAAATAATCGCCACTCGTGTACATTCACTCGCCCAATTTTCGGCCCAGCGACTTCAGTCAGCAGGCTTCGAACTTGAATTCCAGAACTTCTTTGACACGGTTTCGGTCATCACTGAAAACGCGGAATCGATCGCAAATGCTGCGACGGAAGAATTTGGCTTAAACCTTCGATTAATTGACGCCAACCACATTGGTTTCAGTTTTGACGAAACCACCAACGGCGAAGATATAATCTCGCTTCTGTCCGCCTTTGGAGTCGACACGTCAGACATCGATCCGGAACTTTCGGGGGCAACGTTAACTCCGTCGGTTCCCGCAGAATTAATTCGTCAATCGGAATTCCTGACCCACCCCGTCTTTCATCGCTACCACTCGGAAACCGAAATGCTCCGGTACCTGAAAAGGCTAGAGAACAAGGACTTTTCATTAACGCACGGCATGATCCCACTTGGTTCATGCACAATGAAACTCAACGCGACTGCGGAAATGATTCCGGTGACTTTCAATGGATTCGCAAACGTCCACCCATTCGCACCTCGCGATCAGTGGGTCGGTTACCAAGCAATGATCGAAGAGCTGCGCGACTGGTTAATCGAAATCACGGGTTACGATGCGATGTCGATGCAACCGAATTCCGGGGCCCAAGGGGAATATGCAGGGCTGCTTGCGATTCGCCGGTATCACGAAAGTCTTGGCGAAGGCCATCGTGACGTTTGCCTGATTCCTAGTTCCGCCCACGGCACCAACCCTGCCAGTGCGAGCATGATGGGCTTAAAAGTCGTCGTCATTAAGACAGACGAAAGTGGCAACATCGATCTCGTGGATCTGAAAACAAAAGCCGAACAACACGCTGACAATTTATCGAGTCTGATGATCACCTATCCGAGCACACACGGCGTCTTTGAAGAAACCGTGCGAGAGTCCTGTGAGATCGTCCATCAATTCGGAGGGCAGGTTTATATGGACGGCGCTAACATGAACGCGCTAGTCGGCATTGCCGCCCCCGGCAAATTTGGATCGGATGTTTCCCACTTGAATCTGCATAAAACATTCTGCATTCCACACGGTGGTGGCGGCCCAGGCATGGGGCCGATCGGTGTCAAATCGCACCTCGCCCCTTTCTTACCGAACCACGTGATTCATCCGACTGAAGGACTCAATTCTTCAGAAAACGGCGCTGTATCAGGAGCTCAATTTGGGAGCTCAGCCATTCTTCCAATCTCCTGGGCATACATTCAAATGATGGGCGGTTCAGGACTTAAGAAGGCAACGCAAGTCGCGATCCTAAACGCCAATTACATCGCCAAAAAACTCGAAGGCGCCTACGAAGTCCTTTTCAAAGGTCAAAACGATCGGGTCGCTCACGAGTGTATTATTGATCTGAGACCTCTCAAAGAATCGACAGGAATTACCGAAGTCGATCTTGCAAAACGACTGATGGATTACGGATTCCACGCCCCTACAATGTCGTGGCCTGTCGGGGGAACCATCATGATCGAACCCACTGAAAGTGAATCCAAACTTGAGTTAGATCGATTCTGCGATGCGATGCTCTCAATTCGAAAAGAAATTAAGGCTGTCGAAGACGGTTCGGTCAGTGCTGAATCCTGCGTTACGCATCAAGCACCTCACACAATGGACGACATCGTTGATGAAAATTGGAACCGCCCCTACACCCGGGAAGAGGCGGTGTTCCCGAGCAAGCAAACACGGGAAGCAAAATTTTGGCCCACCGTAAACCGAATTGATGATGTCTACGGGGATCGAAATTTTGTCTGCTCATGCCCTCCGATCTCCGACTACGAAGATGCTGAATAATACGGATGGAAACGCCATCGAAACAGTTGATTGTTAAACAGGAATTCAAACAACCATGCAGCGGGCTCGTTTAATTATCGATCCACCCTCGACTGGCGGTTGGAATATGGCAGTCGACCAAGCGATTCTTGAAACCGCCGACGAAACAGGACTGGTGACGCTGCGGTTTTATCAATGGAGTCTTCCCACATTGTCGTTGGGTTACTTTCAAAAACTCGCGGATCGTGACCGCCACCCTTCGAGCCTCAACTGTCCGCTGGTTCGGCGACGCACCGGCGGCGGCGCGATTGTGCACGATGCTGAACTTACCTACAGCCTGTGCGTCCCCAGTACCAACCGCTGGTCATCCAAAAACGAGGAACTCTACGACGCGATTCACAAAATAATTATCAGCCTACTGAACGAGGATGGCATTCCAGCGGCGCTCTATCGAGACACGCCAGAGAAACCGAAAATCGAGGACAACAGTTCTGGGCTAAATTCGAATGAAAATTCCCCATGGCCCGTCGATCCTAAATCGTTTTTGTGCTTCCTGCGACGCTCTCCTGGAGATGTTGTTATTAAAGGACATAAAATTGCCGGAAGTGCGCAAAGGCGACTAAAAAAGTCCCTCCTTCAACACGGCAGTGTCTTATATGGGAACTCAATTTTTGCGCCTGAATTAAATGGAATCAACAACATTAGTGGTTCAAAATACACCTTTGATGGTCTTTCGAGCCGACTCTTGAGCCCAATTGAAGATTATCTTGGCGCGAGATTGGATCGGCAAGATTTGTCGAAACGGGAAAAGATGGCGGTCAAACGAGTGCAGAATAGCCACTTTAAAAACCCTAAATGGACCAGCCGGAGCTAGACAGAGATTTATCTTCTCCAATCGGATTCTATTATGTGGTCGGATCTAGAAAATTGTTGTTAAATGTCAACATGTAGATGAGATTTCATCTACAATTTGTATCAATCGGTAAGTTTGACTTTTCAAATTCGCCAAACATAATGATAGAAATTCGAGGCTTGTACGCGGCGCGTCGCAATTGATGCGTTTTTGCGACATGGAATGAGCCACAGGCGATCCTGAAATCGAGGAGCGAGACGGAATGCAAGTAGTATTAAGAGTTGTCGGAGGTAAGAACGATGGTCGCGAGATCACAATTGCCGTCCCACGATTCATCATCGGGCGTGGAGATACTGCCCATCTCAGACCTGCCAGCGATTTAGTTAGCCGCGAGCATTGTGAAATTCTCTTCGGCGACGGAAAAGTTATCATCAACGATCTCGCCAGTCGTAACGGCTCATTTGTTAACGGCAAACAGCTAACAGAAACCCATGTCGCCAAATCAGGCGATTCACTTCGCATCGGGCGGCTACAATTTGAGGTTGTAATTGACCCGGTCAAAGCAAGTGCCAAAAAGCCAAGGGTTGGGGATGTCGTCGAGGCTGCGGCAAGAACCGCACAAAACAAAAAAACCTCGCTCGAAGATAGTATTACCGATTGGCTCACCGACGAAGAAGACAATCCTAATACTGCGGAACGCGATGCCATTGCCTCTTCGGAGACAATTCAGCTGAACCTTGAGGAAACAAGTGTTTTCGGGACCGCCAAGCGAGAGTCCAAAGCAGACGAACCCACCGGCGAGGAGTCACCGTCAGAAGCTGGTCCTAAAAAACTGCCTCCGACGCCGAAACGACAGCATGACAGTTCAACAACGGCTGCAGACGACGTATTGAAAAAGTTTTTCAACCGTCGCTAAATAATGATGAGCTGACAATTAAGAATCAAACAAAGAGCCTTTCTTTTATAAGAAACGGCTCTTTTTTTTGGTTTTTCAATATATTTGCCAATTTCAATCCCCGCGAATCGAAATAGGAGTGTTTCTGCCTACAAATTCTTGCAGGCAAATCTTCCTTAAATATTCAGAAATCTTGCCGTTCTTAAAACCTCAGCTGGGATTTCCGAGTATTGCTAAATAACCCTGAAAGCGAGTGTGTAATTTGGCTGACGAACTTCCAATTTTGGTGAACCAGTGTATCGCAGGGGATCAACTTTCCTTCAGTAAATTAATCCGCCGATTTCGCGGTCAGGTTTTCGGTCTTTGTTTTCGCATGCTTGGCCAACGGGAAGACGCTGAAGACGCAATGCAAGAGACTTTTGTTCGCGTTGCCAAGAATCTTCACCGTTGGGACCCGGAGCGAGCATTCGAACCTTGGCTATTAACGATCGCTGGAAACCGCTGCCGAACCCGCTTGGCTCAGCGAATGCGAAGACCCGGAACATTGACCCTCGAACATCCCGTCGCAGATCACTCTGTAGACGAACGCCGAGCCAAACTTCTCTCCGAGGAACTAGACCACGCGCTCAGCACCGTTAGAAAAGAATATCGCGACGCGTTTGTGTTATTTCACAAAAAAGAAATGTGCTACAACGAAATTAGCGAATCGCTCAACATTCCACTTGGGACTGTGAAAACCTGGGTTCATCGTGCACGACGTGAGCTAATCATGAAATTACGAAAACGAGGAGTGCTAAATGAAGCGAACTGACCCCCTCCATTGCAGTGATTTTGAAAATCGAGTCCATCAACTTTTGGACGATCGCTTAATCCTAAATGCTGACTTACGGCTTACCGAGCATGCAGAAGAATGCCCCGAGTGTGCGGCGCTGATGCAAGAGTACGACAACCTCGGATTGGTCCTGACATTAGATGAGCCCTCTCACGGGTTGTCGAAATCCCCCCCGAAGCCCACTACCGAATTTCTCACGCGCAACACCAGCGTCCTCCTGGCTCTCGTTGCAATGCTCGTGATCTCCTTGAATATCTACAGCAGCTTCCTGACTAAAATCAATCCTCCGACGGTAGTTGTAACCCAAAGTACGAGTCCACCGACCATTGGGCTATTCAATCCTAAGTCCATGCCAGCGCGTGTAACTCACCGAAAAACTAAAACCTCACGTCCCCCATCCCGACCAATCCCCTCACCATTCAACCTGGAATTCTCGATTGCTAACTCTATTCGAGGAATTCAAGTGCCTAGAGTTCCCACTTGGAAATCAATTTCTCCGCAGATCGATTCGCTCAAACCGTGGGTAAATTATTCCAAACCACTTTTCGAATATTCGCCGGCTCTTTTCCCAGTTTGCCATATCGGCTACCGGTGGAAAGAAACGATCGAACTAATTCAACAATCCATTCTTGAATCAAACGCCAAATCTGATATCGGTCAATGGGACCAATCAACAAACTTTAGAACTGCATAACACCCACTTTTGCAGCCGTTTTTGAGTTCCAGCGGATCCGCCAAGCACGCAACGAGCTTGCCAGCATCTCCCAGAGCGCCTCAATGATCTTGCGGCGACCATTCTGTTTCTCTAAATTTCCTCGAGTTTATTCGTCTGTTCGTCTCAAAATCGAATTGCGGATAACAGTTTTGAACTTGAGTAAATGACGAGAAACGCAACCATGTTCCCCACAATAAATCCTTCGCTTCGCTACGCTTCCATCCCCTTGGTCGCTGCTTTGGTGATCTTAAATCTGCTACTGGCGACAGGATGCAAACTGGGGGCAAACCGTCATAACGCGATCGGTTGCCAAGCCTACAACCAAGGTCAAATCACAACTGCGATAGCTGAATTTAACAAAGCTATCGAGATGAACCCGAATAATGCTGATGCCATCTACAATCTTGGAGCCAGTTATTATGCCATTGGCAAGCAAACAAAAAACCTCCAAACAACGCAAAGTGCAGAACAACTCTATCGACGTGCAATTTCGATTGATGACCAACACCAAGATGCACATCGATCACTGGCTGCCCTGCTGATCGAAACCGGACAGGAACAATATGCTTTTGACCTGATTAACTCTTGGAAAAACCGATATCCAGCGTCGACTGAACCAGTCGTGGAATTAGCGAAACTCTATCAGGAATACGGCGACAACAGTCGTGCTACCGATCTCCTAGTTGACGCGTTGAAAATCAATCCAAATGATGTCCAAGTTTTAGCTGCAATGGGATCAGTTAGGGAAGCTCAAGGCCAATTCGCCCTGGCGCTCGATAGCTACATCAGAGCACTTCAAATTGACTCCAAGCAGCCTCAAATCGCGGCGAAAGTGTCGAGTTTACAAAACCAACTAGCGCAGCTCCCAAGTTACAACTCCCCAACTGGGTCTGCCACTAAAACAGCCACGCCAGCTCCCGCGCGATATGGCTCGACAACTCCGTATCAGAATTTCTGAGCGAAAAGAAAATCGATACCTGGTACGCGATGCCACTGATAACTTCAGCAGAATCCCAAACTGTTGATTCGTTAAAAATTTCAGACCAGAAAAACTCCACGAATCGCCTTATCGCTAAAACATCTTTCATCGCCGGCTAGCTTCCTCTGCGGCTCTGCGGAGGAATAGCAACTATAAATCGGGAATAACGTCACTGGAATTCCCCCAAAAAAACCACTTCCTAAAACGCGTTCCCCAATTTTAGAAAAACGTCAGAGCTTGTTGGAAAAACTGTAGGTTCGATCTCGTTTGCAGCACTTTTCACCCCGTTCCTCGATGTTAGAATCGGACGAATCGGGAGCCCAAGATTTTCTTCCGCCCCCGATTAAACACGAACCCGTGGTAAAGAAATGGAGAAACGTCCGACCGAAGACCCGATCTCGACGCAGAACGAACGGCTTGTCCGCCGAACAACACTTTAAAACGATCGGCTCGCGTGAGCAGGTTCCATTGGGCTCGGTTGTGATGGCGAGGTTTTCTTCACAGGTCGCGCTCCAAGATAATCCCCAAGGCCTCCAAGTCTTTTTTTCGACATATTTTGAGATAACCATGACCAAGACGACTTCTCGAGTGTTTAATTTTTCAGCAGGACCAGCGACACTTCCCAAGTCCGTCCTCGAGCAAATCCAAAGTGAAATGCTCTCCCTCCCCGGCGCCGGTTCAAGTGTGCTTGAAATTAGCCATCGAAGCCAAGAATTTGATTCAGTTCTAGACGATGCAAAATCACGCATCGCCCAACTCACGAATCTACCGGAGACTCACGAAGTACTTTTTTTACAAGGTGGCAGCGCTCTTCAAAACGTGATGATGCCGATGAATTTCTTAACTGAGAAAACTCAGACAGCAGATGTGATTGTCACGGGAGCCTGGGGCAAAAAAACAGCGGCTGAGATTTCCCGATTCGGACATCTCAATATTGCCTGGGATGGAAACGACTCAAATTACAATCGTGTCCCCGACCAGAGCGAACTGAACCTAACTCCCAATGCGGCCTATTGCCACTTGACTTCCAATGAAACCATTCACGGAGTCAAGTATTGGGATTTGCCTGAGACCGGAGACGTCCCATTACTGGTCGACAAGTCTTCCGATCTTTTTTCCGAGCCCATCGACATTGCACGTTACGGATTAATTTATGCCTGCGCTCAGAAAAATGCCGGTATCGCCGGGGTCAATGTGTTGATCCTAAAAAAAGAATTACTGGATCGATGCGACGATCGCTTGCCGAGTTATCTTGATTATTCAAAACATTCAAAAGCCGGTTCACGATTTAACACTCCGCCGACCTTTGCCATTTATGTGACCGGTCTGGTTTGTAAATGGTTACAAGAAGAAATGGGCGGATTAGCGAACATCAGCAAATTCAATCAGGAAAAAGCGAGTCTGTTATACAATGTGATTGACCAAAGTAATGGTTTTTACTCAGGACATGCGGCAAAGGATAGCCGATCGATCATGAACGTTGTGTTCACGTTAGAAACCGAAGATTTAGAATCTCAATTCCTCGCCGAGGCGACAGACGCTGGGATGTCATCCCTCAAGGGTCATAGAAGCCTCGGTGGTATTCGAGCTTCGGTCTATAATGCAATGCCGATTGAGGGCGTTGAATCGCTTGTCCAATTCATGACAGATTTTGCTCAGAAAAACGGTTAACAATATAGGACGAAACCAACATGTCTGTTGCCACCCAACCACCGCTGCAAACCTCTTCAAAATCGAAAGGTGACCCAATGGCGCGTATCATTGTGCTCGACGACCTCGCTGCAGAAGGCCTTGCCAAACTCGAGGCCGCGGAAGGAATTAGCTTTGACATCAAAATTGGCCTCCAAGGGGAAGAACTTCGCGAAGCGCTTACCCATTACGATGGTGCCGTCTGCCGCAGTGGAGTGAAAATCACAGCCGATACACTGGAAGGTAATAAATCCCTCAAAGCCATCGTTCGGGCCGGTGTCGGGACAGACAACATTGACAAACCGAGCGCGACGCTTCTTGGGATCGTCGTCATGAACACTCCCGCCGGCAATACAATTAGTACGGCGGAACATACGATGGCCCTCCTATTAGGCCTCTCTCGTAAGATTGGCCCTGCCTACTCGAGCTTACAAGCGGGCAGATGGGATCGCAAGAAATTCAAAGGCTCTCAAGTCAGCGGAAAAACACTCGGTATCGTTGGTTTAGGTCGAATTGGCTTAGAAGTCGCTTCCAGGGCGCGAGCATTCGGGATGGATGTCATTGGCTATGACCCTTTTCTTTCCTCAGAACGCGCCGAGGATCTGGGCATCACGAAAGTTGCCCAAGTAAGTGATCTGTTGCCACAAATTGATTACCTGACCGTTCACACTCCCCTAACCTCAGAAACAAAAGGCCTAATCAGCCACGAAGAAGTTAAGTTGTTGAAACCGGGCGCGAGGTTAGTGAATTGTGCCCGAGGCGGAATTTACGACAATGATGCTTTGGTTGCTGGACTCGAATCAGGGCACTTGGGCGGGGTCGCTCTCGATGTCTACCCGGAAGAGCCATGCATCGACAACCCGCTCTTTCAAATGGATAATGTTCTGTGTACTCCGCACCTCGGTGCGAGCACCGATGAAGCTCAAATCGAAGTTGCAGTAGAGGCGGTTGATTTACTGATTAATTTCCTGACCACCGGCGAAATCAAGTCTGCAGTCAACACGATCTCTCTTGATCCAAAAACGCTCAACGAACTCCGCAGTCATCTCGACGTTGCCCATCGACTGGGAGTCCTATTGGGCCAGTGGCACGGTGCAGCAATTGAAAAATGTGAACTTGAATTCCAAGGAGACATTTCAGAAAAAGATACGCGACCGCTCGTATCGGCATTCTGTGCAGGGCTCATCGGCCACGTCACCGAAGGCGCCAACATTATCAACGCCGAGATGCTCTGCCGTGAACGGGGAATCGAAATTTCTCGAACTTCTAATTCAGACACCGGTGATTTCAGCAGTTCCATAACCGCAACAGTTGCCGGCGAAGGAGTTACTCGCACCGCTACCGGCACTCTGTTCGGGAAAAGCATGCCTCGATTAGTGCGATTGGATGAGTATCGTACAGAGACCTATATGGATGGTAATCTGTTGATCTTCAACCACTCCGACACCCCTGGCATCATCGGGTACGTTGGTAGTGTACTCGCCGAAGAGCATGTGAACATTGCCCAAATGGCGGTCGGAAGAGAAGGGGCGCAAGGGGGATCCGCCATCGGAATTCTCAATCTCGATTCGGTCGTCTCTCCTCCCACGCTCCAACGTGTTCTCGAAAACGACGCGATTGATTCGGTACACCTGATCAACCTCCCGGCATTTGACCAACTCCCCGATTGGCTGGTCTAACTCGCACGCGTTCTATAAACAACAGAAAAACTACCTGATCACTGCTTTAGCCCGCGGCTCGAAAAAGAGCGGCGGGCTTTTTCGTCGACATTCTCGCGGTCTCTAACTAGTCTAGAAATGGCACTTGCCTGCCAGACTTCTCCGTCACACCTCAGCTCGCATCGCTCATGAATCTTGCAATTGGCGCGGTGATCGTTCTAACGCTCCTTGGCAGCGAACTGACCGGCGCCCAACCTGTACAACACGAACAGCTCTGGCTAACCATTTTCATGGTTGGCGTTTTGGCAATCATGGTTCCGGGCCTCGCAATATTTCAAACCTATTTCGTTTCACTGAAAATCCCGACCAACAGCGTCGGCTTCCAACATCGACCCGAGGTCATCGCGCGACTCTCTGCATGCCACAGCGCCGTCTGGCTATCTGCAAGTCTAGCCACGGTGTGGGCTATTCGCTGGCAAGATGTCGTGCGCGGCACCTGGCAACTCGACCGCTGGCCCCTGCTTGATGAATTCTTCATCTTGCTCCCGGTGATTTTTTCGCTATTCACTTCATGGATAATCTTTTCTGAACTTACCGGAAAAATTTCGCAATCGGACTCGCGGTTGTGTGCACTGAAAAAAAGAGCTGGATTAGCCTGCATTCGCTTGCAGACATGTCTTCTTTTTGTGTTATTCCCCGCCGCGACCGTCATTTTAATTCGTGACCTCGAGCCCTACCTTTCGACCCTAAACGACTTTGAGAAATCAGCAGCCTTCGGGGCCTTATTTCTGATTCTTGCAGCAGGTCTTCCATTACTGCTTTTAACGATCTGCTCACATGGGAATTTCAAAGACTCAATTTTTGAAAACCAAATCAAAACCATCTTCATACAAAACCGAATTAATCTTCGCAAAATTCGAATTTGGCGAACCGGTAATCAAGTCGCCAACGCGGCCGTCGTTGGAATCATTCCCCGTTTTCGGATGCTTTTACTCTCCGACAAACTGTTGAATTTATTTCCCCAAAACGAACTTCTCGCTATCGTTAAGCATGAGGCAGGCCATGTAATGCTCTGGCACACATTTACGCGACTTGGCTTTCTCACCCTTCCCATTTTGGCGATTGCTCAAGAACAAACCCAATTGGCTGAAATGCCTTTCCCTCACCTCGAGGGCGGGCTACAGGAATTAACCGACACCGCAATTCCCTTCCTTCCGTGTGGCATTTATCTCGCTTTCCTCTTAATCACTCTTCCGTGGCTCTCCCATCAAATGGAGCATGAGGCCGATATTTTTGCCTGCCAAAGCAAGGGCTTAAGAGAATCCGAAGGCGACGCCGAATCCTCGGCAGATTTAAAGTGCGCACTTCTACGACTGGCCGCGTTAGCGCCCGGAAACTACGAAAGACAATCCCTCTTTCATCCAAGTCTTGAGCGACGCATTGAATTGATTGAAAAAATCGAGCGATCGCCCCAGAAAATTGACCAATTCAAACGCTCGTTTTCGAGACGCCGAATCCTTGTGCTTATATGTTTTTCATTGACTTGGGTTTTCATGACTTTGATCTAAGCGGCGTCCATCCAAACAGCGATTCGGTTGGCTATTCGAAAAATCAAAACCCTTTTGGAAAAAATCTGTAATCCCCCGTGTTTGAATCACCGACTGGCCAACACAAGCATAAAAAAAGCGACGCCTAAAAGCGTCGCTTTCTTAATTTTCAACTGTTGGTCAAATTAAAAATCAGGCGATTCAGGTGAAAAACCCTGCCCAGGTTCACTTTGCCCACCAAGTCCACCCATGAGCAAAGACGGAAGGCTTTCCATTTTCTCTGCCAGGTAGTCGCCCAAGCCCTTGGGAGTTGGAATCTTGAGGATCACTTCTCGACCGGTCCCCTTCGCTTTAAGCGCCTTGCTGACCACACCCAGCATTTTGGCTGCATCGGGATCCGCGCCTTCAACCATGGGCATGAATTGCTGCATCGACATCTTTGCCAAACCTAGTAGAGCATCAACGCCACTTTTCAGCTCCTTCGATTTCTCATCATCTACCCCTCTTGCCTTGATCGTTAAGAGATCTTCTCCATCCATGCCAATCATGATTGAAAGATCTTGTACGTTGTTGATCAAATCCATGAAGGCGTTCACAGACGGGTTGCCACCAGCCTGCATTTTCCCCATCTCGACCAACTCGCTCACCAACCCCTTTGCACCAGAGAAATCCATGGCCAATCGAATCGGTGCTTTGGGCGAGCCTTTAGCGGACGACATCAAGTTGTCAGTTAACAACTTTCGGTTAGGATGGAATAGAAACTTCTTCGTCCCAAGTTCAATTGTCTTTGAATCGACAACCTGCATCAACAACAAGCCAGGCGGAACTGGGCCATCCGCAGGCATTACATAATAAGTCTTCCCATCGTTCTCGACTGTTTCAGCTGAATCAGACCCGATCTCTGCGAGCAATTGATCGACGGCAGCTTCATCATTGAAATACACCTTAACGAATAAATTAAATTTCACTTCGCCAAATTGCGCCATCATTGCCTCTTGCACATTCTGAGGCAGGCTCATCGCTCCGAAAACCCGATCAATCACATTTGGGCTTACGCCATCATCTCCCTCAGTCAACTCAGAAAGTCGATCGGACATTCCGAGCTTTTTGCCAAGTTCACTCTCTCGCATATCATCCATGCGAACATCAAATACAAACACTGCTTTATCTTTTTCATCAAGCGTGCCCGTCTGTGCCACTAGCGATGAGCAAGCCATCGTCAGTAACAGAAAAAATGAATACGCAAAAACTCGCATGTTTAAACTCCTAGTGGTTTCAAAAAAAATGTAAGTGTGACCTTGGATGGCGATTGCGCCGTAATATGTGGAAGCAATAAAGCATACCCTGTTTTCAGCCAGAATGTTTCGACTTAATTAAATCCAACGCAGTCTGCAATGCTTCATCAATTTTAGCTGGATTTTTGCCACCAGCTTGAGCTAAATCGGGCTTGCCGCCCCCTCGCCCATCCACCACCGCTGCCACTTCGCCAATCCATTTCCCGGCACTCAGACCGCGTTCGACAAGATCGCGAGTCATTCCGGCGGACAATATCACTTCCGAATCGCCTGAACTGGACGCGAAAAGAATTGCCGCAGGATTCGTCTTTTTACGAATCTGATCAATCAATTGAACCATTAATCCACGATTGGCATTGGGGAGTTGATGAGTAATGACTCTGACATCACCAACCAATACCGCCGCTGCGATTAGCTCATCCACGTCAACCTTACCGGCCTCGTTTAGTCTCTCGAGCTGCTCTTTGAGTGAACCAACCTCCTGCAACATTACATGAACCCGATTGGCAACTTGAAGAACCGGCACATTAAGGGCCCGCGCCGTATGTCGCATGATGCTACGTAATTCAAAGTAATTCGCGTCAGTCGCCTCAATAGATTCATGCCTCTCAAATGGGAGCGGAACTTCAGACGACTTACGGCCTGAACTAAGCTGTTTTTTTAAATTCTTCACATGCTGACTAAGGTGCGTCACAGCAACTGGAACGTCGCTCCACGCCACCGATAGATCGTTGGCCAACTTACGACAATCCTCCATAATTCGAATTTGGCTTTCTCTCGCCTTGGCTCCAGTCCAAGCGTGGATGCGACGAGTTCCCGCCCCCATATTTTCCTCAGAGTAGATCTCAAACGCATCCACCTCGCTCGAATTGGCAACATGGATTCCACCACATAACTCTTTACTAAACTCGCCAATCGAGACCATTCGCACAGGATCTGGATACTTTTCACCAAACAACATCATGGCGCCTTGTTCGCGAGCCTCAGCCAATGGCAAAATTTCAGCAGTTACCGGTACCGCCGCATGAATCTTTTCAATCGTTTGCTGTTCGATTAAAGCCAGTTGCTCTTCCGGCACAGCATCCATGTTTGCGAAATCAAAACGGAGCACGTCATCGATCACCCGAGATCCGCGCTGCTGAGCATGCTCACCAAGATGTTCTTGCAATGCGTGATGCAACATATGCGTGGCGCTGTGAGCCCGGCAAATCCCCTGCCTGCGATCCTGATCGACACGTGCCTGGATTTCATCTCCGAGAGATAGCGTTCCCTCCGTCATGTGACCGGAGTGGATGACAAGCCCGCCGTCTTTCTGGGTATCAGCTACTTGAAACTTTCCTGTCGCCCCTTCAATCCAGCCGGTATCGCCGACCTGACCACCTGATTCACCATAAAACGGTGTCTCCTGCAGAACAATGAACTGCTGTCCCTCAACGACCTCCATCGATTCACACACCTGCTGCTTCACGACTCTTT
This sequence comes from Mariniblastus sp., assembly GCA_028823415.1. Taxonomy (GTDB): domain Bacteria; phylum Planctomycetota; class Planctomycetia; order Pirellulales; family Pirellulaceae; genus Mariniblastus. The sequence goes on along the minus strand of JAPKBL010000014.1, from coordinate 21,102 downwards.
TTTCCGTAATCTGATTTTTCACCCGCTCCATCACTTCAGTGATTTCTTCAAATTCAAAATACATGCCGACAATTGAACTCTTCCGTTGGGTCGCTTCGTAACCAGAGAACAGTGTCGACTTATGCTCTTTCTTAATTTCATCGAGAGGCCCTGCGTCCCCCATTACTGTTTTTTCACCCGTATTACTAACGTCGCCATGTTCCAACATCCACTTCTCAAATTCAGCCCAATCAAACCCCAATCCGTGATGCTCGGCCACGGATTCGGCGATCGTAGGTGGAACACCATGGGTCTGGTAAACATCGGCAACGCGCTGCGCATCGAGTTTCGTTTGACCGCTGGCTATCGCCTCCTGAACAATTTTTTCGACACGGGGAATCCCCCGATCGATAACGGAGTAGAAACTTTTTTCTTCCTCTTCAACGACCGCAACAACGCGACCGACCGACTCTCGAAGCTCTGGGTATGGAGTGCCTAACTGTTCGACGACGACAGGAACCAACTGAAAGAGAAATGGGTCACGGAGCCCCATGTCGTATCCCTGCAACACAGCGCGCCGTAATAACACTCGCACAACCGATTCCTCTGCTTTCGCGCCCGGATAAACGTTCTCATGAATAGCGACCGAGCAGGCGCGAATGTGGTCGGTGATCCGCCGTAATCGGCGACCGTTATCTGACTTAGCATCATACTTGACACCACACACCTCCGCGGCAGCATTGACAATCGGCATCAGCGTATCAATTTGAAAATTGGTGGAAACGCCCTGGAGTGTGGCGGCGGTGCGCTCAAGTCCCATACCAGTATCAATATTCTTGTTGGGTAGTGGCAACAAATTATTGGGCGGATCTCCTTCTCGATCAAACTGTGTAAATACAAGATTCCATATTTCACACTCGGGACCTTCATCGGGGTGATAGAAAATTTCACTACAAGGACCACACACGCCATCGGGGCCCACCGAGGGTGCACTCGCCGGCCAAAAATTCTCCTTTTCGTCGAGTCGTCGAATTCTATTTAAAGGCAAGCCCAACTCATTGTGCCAAATGTTAGACGCCTCATCATCATCAAGATAAACCGTGACGGACAACCGATCTTTCTCCAAACCAAGCCATTGTGATTCGGTTAAAAACTCCCACGCCCAATGAATTGCTTCCCGCTTGAAATAGTCTCCAAAACTAAAATTGCCCAGCATTTCAAAAAACGTGTGGTGGTACGCAGTCCGCCCAACGTTCTCGATATCACCAGTTCGAAGGCACTTCTGAGCGCTTGTCGCACGGGTAAAATCAAGCTCGACTTTTCCCAGAAAATGATCCTTAAACTGGTTCATTCCCGCGGGCGTAAAGAGAACCGATTTATCCCACTTAGGGACCATCACATCGCTCGGGCAAACCGTATGGCCTTTGGTTTGAAAAAATTCGAGATATTTGGATCTTAATTCGTCGGTTTTCATTGCTTTTTCCGGAGACAGGGCAGATCACCCAATATATCGCCGAGATGCCAAATCGACCAGAACGATCACTTCATGTGGTCTCAAATTTAGGATTTAAGGCGATTCAGACGCGCGTCTTCAGGACATCGTTTCACTAGAATTGGCCTAAGAACTGCTCAACGGCCGACCAATAGCCTGTATGGTCTTCAAATTGGGTCCACAGTGCCCGAGCGCCATGATTCCCGTCCGTTTTCGGGACGTAAAAAGTTTTGCCAACGGCGGGAATAGCATCGAAAATCGCTCGCCATCGGGGAGCCTCTTCTTTTGCCGAGGTGATAAACACGGGCACCTTGATTTTAGCTGCCGAGTTCTCAATCCAATGATCTCCCTTACCTTGGCCTCCGAAATACTCCCCTGGAGAGAACGCCATCGCCCCATTTACCAACTCGGGGTTCTCCCCGGCAATCCGAAGAGTTAGCGATGAACTGTAAGAACTGCCCCATAAAATTAATTTTGACTCAGGATAGTTTTTTCGAGCCCACTTGATTGCGGCAATAATATCTTTTTCGGCGTCAACAAACTCAGTCGATTTTTTCTGAGCGACTGCCTGTCGATGAGTCTCATTGACAACTGCATTTACCTTGCCACCGGAGCGCTGGTCGATCGCCAGACACTGGTAACCTAATTTATTTAGGCGCGGAGCGATTTGGCGGTACTCTCCTCGAGACCACCCCGCCTGATGACACAAAACAATCATCGGCGCGTCGGCGGCTAACGACTTGTGATAAAGATCCGCGGCAATAGAAACTCCATCCGGCGCTTCAAAATTGACTCGTTCAAACGGACGATCACCTAAATTCATATTTGGTAATTCGGGAATCACCGATGGCCAATTCACTAATTTCACATTGACCGTCAAAGACTGCCCTGCACGAACGACATCAAAGATAACGTCATCTCCAGCACGATGCTTTGACGTCATCTCCTGGAATTGCCGAAGCGACTTTATTTTGCGACCCTCGAAAATCGAAATCTGATCCCCCGGCTTTAATCGTCCTTTCGCCGGAGAGGCGTCCAACGTTTTTATGACGACGATCCCTTTACCATCGTCGGCCATTTGATAATGAACCCCCAAAAAACCACGCGCGTCCGCACCGCCAGATTGCGCGCCAACCGCGTTAACTAATAAACAAACGGCAATTAATGCAATCATGCCAATCAGCGTCGATTTTATTACACGCATCGTCAACCTTTCATCATCCACAATCCCCTGGCAATCTTTAACCAAGTTCATCGTAATGCATTGTACCGCCAGAAAGCATGGCTCGAATATGTCCGAACATTAAAATCACGAGGTTTTTGCGTACTCGATTGTCAGCCACGCTCCGAAGGCTAAGGCATCCAGAGAAATCAAAGTCGAAATATCTCCGCTGAACGAACCGACTGCCTAGGTCGAAATATCGAGAACCGCCAATAAAAAAACCGGCCATATTGGGCCGGTCGGGTTGGCGATCTTTCATTGAGAAATTGGCGATTGAGATGTTCATCACCGATCACTTCAGTGTCAATAAGTTAGCGGCGCTATCTAATAACAACCGTGACAAAGACACATTCTAGATTTTAGGAGGATGGACTTTCGCGTCTTTATCGATTCCCTCAAGAACTTCACTGATGTCCTCCACATAACCGCCTGCCTCAAGAACTTTCTGACGGATTTCCTCACAGATATCCCTATTTTCGATCAAGAAATTCCTAGCTTTTTCTTTTCCCTGCCCAAGATGGGTACCATCATATTTAAACCAGGACCCGCTTCTCGCAACAATCTGGTGAGCGACGCCGAGGTCAAGTACGTCTCCTTCGTAACTGATACCGTTGGTGTGCATCATGTCGAATTCGGCGATCCGGAAGGGCGGAGCGACCTTGTTTTTCACAATTTTCGCTTTGACTCTTTGCCCCACCTGAACATCACCGTCCTTTAATGCGCCTATCCGACGAACGTCAATTCGGACCGAGGTGTAAAATTTCAGAGCACGCCCACCCGGAGTCGTTTCCGGACTTCCAAACATGACGCCAATTTTTTCACGAATTTGATTAATAAAAATTGTGCACGTTTTACTCCGCGAAATCGCCCCAGTGAGCTTCCGCATGGATTGACTCATCAATCTCGCCTGCAATCCAACATGCGAATCACCAATCTCGCCTTCCAATTCTTTTCTCGGAACCAACGCGGCGACGGAGTCGATGACGATAACGTCGACAGCATTGGACTTCACAAGCATCTCGACAATCTGCATTGCCTCCTCGCCACTGCTCGGCTGGGAAACAAGCAACGTATCCAACGAGACGCCTAGCTTTTTGGCCCACGTCGGATCGAACGCATGTTCCGCGTCCACGAATGCAGCGATCCCTCCAGTTTTCTGAGCCTCCGCGATCGCATGCAAAGCAAGCGTCGTCTTGCCGCTCGACTCAGGACCATAAATCTCAATGATACGGCCGCACGGAAGTCCACTTCCTCCAAGTGCCATATCGAGCGAAAGACTCCCCGTCGAAATACCGCGAATCTCCTGATTGGAATCGTTGCCCAGAGCCATAATCGATCCCGCACCAAACTGGGCTTCGATTTGCTGAACCGCAGTCTTCAACGTCTCATTCTCAGAAAGCATTTTATCGACGGCAGCCACTTCGACTTTTTTCTTGGAATTACCAACAGCTTTCTTAGACGCTGATTTCGCGGAATTTTTTGCTTTGGCCATGCGTATCTCTACTTTGCTATTGGAGGGGGAAGTCTTGGTTACAGTCGGTGTCGGTGTCGGTGTCGGTGTCGCTATCTTATTCTGCCCGGAATTACTTCCGGCTATTGCCAGTACCGGGCTCTTTGCGTCGGCTAAAGCTGTTTTCACAACACTTTTTGATGAAGTCGTGGTCGCCATCTGATCTCCTGCTAGGAATCGAGTAATCTCTCAAGGCCTCGCAGCAGTTTCAATCGAACAGGCTCAGAACTTTCGCCCCAACCCTCGCAACGAAGACTACGATACGACTCGCAAAACGGGTTTACAAGTGCCTTCAGCTATAAGATTCGCAGTTGCGTGGACACGTATGGTCAATCCATCCACTTTTTTTCGGAAAATCCTGAATTTCAACCAAAAATCAAACTAGCTCAATTTTGTACAGTTATCGAAGATTTATCAACCCGAACTTTAAACAAATCTGTTTTGCCTATTTTATGTCCTAATTTCCCGCTTGTTGACCTTTTCCAATTCAGACAACTCTTCTTCACGCAAACCAGCTCGATCGGCCGCGTCTTCCAAAAAGTAGTTTAGCTCCGCTTGGTCGTCCGCATGCAGTACGTCATAGGCATGTGCCGGGCTTCTCGCGTGATAAAGCTGTTCCACCAAGTTCATATCCTTCACAATGGCAGTCGCAAACGCTGCAATCACTTCTAGATGGCGATTGCGTTCGAATTCAGGAGTTGCCAGCAGTAGCACCGCATGCACTAAACGTCCATCCGGTGCGCCCAGATCCAAACCTTTACTACTCAACCCGAGCACTCCCCGGATTTCAGTTCCTTCATCAAGAATGGCATGAGGAATCATCAAGCCTCGCCCGACACAGGTCGTCTCTTCGGCATCCCTCTCCAAAACTTGCTTGATAAATTCATCTTGAGACAATTCGATTTTCGATGTCCGATACAGCTGGTCAACGAGACTTCCAATCACCTCTTCTTTGCTGTCACCGATAAGCCCAACCGAGATGCGTTGCTCCTGCAAAAAGTCAAGCAATCTCGGGCGGTCATTATGATCCTCACCCGATCGAAGAATGGATAAACGAGTCGCGCTTGGACCAAGAAGCTGATTAATTGCTAACGCAGCCAAACCAACCGTGTTCACAATCTCCTTGACCTCAGGATCAAAACTCGAATCACTGGCAACCAAGAGAATCAGTCCAACGGCAACACCACCGTGCGGCAACAACGCAATTCCTAAATATTTCCGAACATTGCTTGTCCCGCCCGAGAGCGTCATCGAGGTGTAAGCACTTAAGACCTTGGCGATTAACCGAGCAAAGAAATACAACAGCACCAATGCCAACGATTGTGGAACCAGCCCAAAGTCCAGCCTCATTCCCGCAAACGTGAAAAACAGCGCAAACAAGACTCCACCGATCGATTGCAAATACGCCTCGCAAGATCGAACGAGATCATGCCGGAGATTCGTAACGGCAATCCCGGCAAAGGTGCATGCCAAAATACCACCTGACGCACCAAATCCGGACGCCAACCCCCAGGCAGCAAGTACGATTGCTACCATCGTCGGACCGAGAAATGCCGGGCTCACCACCGTCCGTGTCAGCAAGATTCCAACCCCAGCACAGGACAAACCGATTAAAAACGTCAAACCGAATTGAACAGCAACTTCTTGTAACGCAAACAACCAGCCAACATTATCACCGAGAAACGCTTCTACAAAAACAAAAACCGCAACGGCCACCATATCGATCAGACCAATCACGGCCAAAAGAGTACGCGTTAAAATACCGCGCGCACGCGCCTCTTGAATGACCAACACAGTGGTTCCTGGGGCGCCCGCGATCGCAATCGCCGCCAAAAGAATCGCTGGATTTCTCGTCATCGACTCGCCACCGGGCAACAACGGGCCAATGAACAATAGAATCGCTCCAACGACCACCGGCGTGATCAGCATTTCTCCAAGTAACAGAGAACCGACTCGTTTTTCAGCATTTCTAAGGCTTGAGAAATAAAGCGTCGCCCCAACGGTAAACGCAATGAAACCGAGAACGAAATGCATGTAGGGAAGAAAGTTATCTAACTCATTGACTCCATTTTCAGTAACCTGCATCCCAGGCAATTGAAGTTGGCGAAGCAATATCCCCGTCGCGATCCAGCCCGTCACCTTCGGCAATCGAATTAAAGCAATTAATTCGCCGCCGATGATACCGGCGATTAAGACCGTCGCAAAATTAAGTAGGGGGTCGTCAAATGTTTGGCTTGAAAAAATTGGCATTTAGATTCGATTGGGAATGGAGTTTAGATTTCGATAAATAAATGTCATCGGGCCAAATTTAACCGACGATTCTTTTACTTTTCAACAATGTAAAGTACCTCGATTAAAACCTCTATAGAAGTTCTGTCTGATCCAGTCGCGGAACGGCCTGACGCGTCAAAAAACAAAAAATGCTTTCTAGTTCACCCCTTGAGCTTTAGCCTCGCCATCGGCGTGTAGCTTGGGCGTCCCCGTTCTGTGTAGCTCGCAAAAACAATTACCTCGTCAACGTGGCAAAACCCGCCATCGTGATTTCTTAGTTTATGAACCAATTTTAATAATTCCTCGTTCCAGTGTCCTCCGCGAGACAGTCTTCCCAAGGTCATGTGCGGCAAGTATTCATTGCGGTCTTTATTTACCCCCCAATGATGCAGCACCCCCTCCAAAACCGAGTAGAGTTCGCACAACTGCTCTCGCCCTTGGTCGACACCAATCCAAAGGGTTCGTGGCTCTTGGGCGCTGGAAAACCCATCAACCCCCTGCAACGATATCTCGAACGATTCAAGCGGTTCTACCGCCCCCTTGATGAGCTTGCACAGTTCAGGCACCTCGATGTCGGCAACCTCGCCGACGAAATTAAGCGCAACGAGTTGATTTTCATGCTCGACCCAGCGGTACTGGTCACACAAGGTCGTCAATCGCCCCACGACTTTGCTGACGTTGTTATTGACCCGCTCCGAGACTTTAACCGCAATAAATGTTTTGATCTTTCCCATCCCAATAGTTTAATCGAACGCCCCCGCCTTGGGCGAGGGGCTTAAACTATCCCCAACGCTGGTTGCAGATATTACGAAAAACCCAATAATGGTCTCATTAATCTTTGAGTAGCACTAACTGGACAAAAAAGTGACTGAAAAAAACTACAACGTGTTTGGTGTTGGTAATGCGATTGTTGATACCCTGGCGCAAGTAGAAGACGAGCTGATTACAGATTTGAAGCTTGGCAAAGGCGGAATGTCATTAATGGACACCGAGAGTCAGGCGCAGGTTCTCAGTCAATTGGAAAGTAAAAATCTTCGTCTGGCCTCTGGAGGCTCGGCTGCAAACACCATGGTCGCAATCGCCCAGAGCGGTGGAAGCGGTGTTTATTGCGGCAAAGTCGCCCACGATACCAACGGGGAATTCTATAAACAGGATATGGAACAGTCCGGTATCGTTTTCCCTGTCCCCCTTGCCCCCGAAGCGGCCTTGCCAACCGGCACTTGCGTCGTTTTAACCACACCCGACGCCGAGCGAACGATGTGCACTCACCTAGGAATCTCGACAACCCTGACGAAATCCGAGATCGATGTCGATTTACTTTCTCAATCTAAATGCAGTTACATTGAGGGATATCTTTGGGATGCTGAAGAACCGAGAGCCGCATGCGTTGAAGCCTTTGAACAATCGAAACGACTGGGGGTCAGAACTGCGTTTACGTTTTCGGATGCATTTTTAATTGATCGATTCGCCGATGATTTCCACGGCGTTGTGAAAGATTATTGTGATATTATCTTCTGCAATGCGGACGAAGCGAAGCAGTTTTTTCAAAGCGACGACATTAATGAGTGCACAAACAAAATGGCTGCGATTTGTGACCTTGCTTTCATTACCGATGGTGGCGACGGCGCCTTCGTCGTTGAAAAAGGAAACGTTTCCAAAGTCAACGGTTTCCCTGTAAACGCCATCGATACCAATGGCGCCGGTGACGCGTTTGCCGGAGGAGCGCTCTACGGGATTACATCGGGAATGAGTGCCAGCAATGCAGCCAAATGGGGTAATTACTTCGCGTCTCGCGTGGTTGAGAATATTGGCCCACGTATCGATGTATCGCTAACAGACCACGTCGCTTCTGTGATCGGTTAAATTTTCTTCTGACAATACGTTCACCATTTCCAATACGTTCACCATTTCCAAAACGTTCACCATTTCTAAAACGTTCGAACCTGTCAGAAAACTCGCACTTTTAAGGCGTTGCGAACTCGGTCTTTAAACCAACCTGGCGACAGGCTTTCGCTCCCGTTAAATCGCTGCGCACGCATGCAAGGGATTTCGGAATTTACCTAACGGCGAATCCACAATAATCTACCTCACCTTTCCGCAGACCCCTCCTTTCAGCGGTCAGTTCGACTGCCAGCGTTCGGACAAACATTACACAAGAATTACATTTGGCAAACAGACCAAACGCAATTCTTGAGGTGGTTTTTCCTATACTTTCCTTAGTCGATCGCGTGGTCTTCCCAGACCAGCGCTTTCGGATTCTCCGACAGGACAGGCACGCATTTAAAGGAAACTCTTCATGGCATCGGTAACGGAATCCACTCGCAAGGAACCAGTCATACCCGCGGCGAACACTGTCACAAGCTTTACCATTTCGAAATCGTCGATAACCGAAAATCTGCAAGAGGCCATCCCTCAAGTTCCGATCAATCCTTGTTCAGATTCCCCCCATCCAACCACCAGCGAACATGCCGATGAGGATTCGCTAACGCGACGTCTCGTCATACTGGGAACCGTACTCTTTCCACTGCTCGGATTAATTTCGGCGATCTTTATCGCATCCCAATACGGGATGGTACGTTGGCTCGACATCGTCATGCTGGTCGGAGGCTGGTACCTCACCGGCATGGGCATCACGATTGGCTACCACCGAATGTTGACGCATCGATCATTTGATACAGTGCCGACGGTCAGGGGATTTTGGACCGCCATGGGCGCGCTGGCAGTCGAGGGATCGCCGATCGACTGGTGTATGGTTCACCGCAAGCATCATCAATTTTCAGATCATGAAGGCGATCCTCATTCGCCCCATCTTCACGACGGAGGCCTGCTCAATCAATTAAAAGGATTTTGGCACTCACACACCGGCTGGCTTTTCAATTCCAATTGGTCCAAAGCCGAATGCGAAAAATACGTTCCCGACCTATTGGACGATAAGATGTTGGTCGCGATTGATGACCACTATGTCAGCTGGGTCACGGCCAGCTTACTCATCCCGGCAGCGATCGGCGGAGCGGCAGCACTGCTGACACCCGGGTTCTCTTTTACCAGTATCGCCGCGGGTGCCGGACTCGGATTCCTGTGGGGTGGGTTAGCACGGGTTTGCGTTTCCCATCATATCACGTGGTCGATCAACTCCATTTGCCACATTTTCGGTTCCCAAGATTATAAATCGTCCGACGATTCCCGAAACAATATTTTCTTCGGTTTTGTAAGCCATGGCGAAGGCTGGCATAACAACCATCACGCTTTCCCGACCTCAGCGAGACATGGACTCAAGTGGTGGCAATTTGACCTTAGCTGGGTCGTAATTCGAACACTGGAAAAAATGGGGCTCGCATGGAATGTGAAACTGCCATCGAAAAAACAACTTGACAGCCGCCTCTTAGATTAACCCGCCTCGGCTAAATGTCGTTTCCTTGAATTGAGTTTCATTAACTTGATCGCGTGTCAAAGTTTAACGACCTTGAGGAAAACACCGGGGCGACTTGATCATTCTTGGTTTTTTACACCGATTTGATCAACCTGATGGCGATCCATCGCGAACACTTCGAGGTTCGGCCAGCATTAAGTCGTGTGGCGTAAAACGAACCGTTTCGAAGTTGGATTTCACGCATGAGGGCAGGGGCAATGAAGAGATCGTTTACACGCTTGACCATGGTGGGCGGATTGTTGCTTTTCACATCTCAATGGGGCTGCAATCTTGCCGACAAAAACGCCGCGTCGTCCTTTCCTGGAATGTCGGGAAACTCAACCTACTCTGCTAATTACCGCCCCTCCGGCCAGAGCATGTACGGTACTCAGGCTTTTTCTGAGGTCGGTGGCAACACCAACAACGCGCCCTCAGGCGGCGTTTACGCACTGCCTCCCGGATATACCGGTGCCGCTTTAACGTCGAACCAACCCGTTGCCCAGTCATGCTGAGGCACGTAGTAAGTTTCAGCACCGTGAGTGCTGAACTTCCGAGAGCCGCTCCCAGCTCTTAAGCGTGAATCTTTTGCGCCGCCTCGTTTGCAAAAAACGCAAGCTAGAAATGAAAATCGAACCATTCGTTCGTTTCGCCAGCCTGCGATAACCGATTTTCCGCAGTTCTATTTCTGAACAGGGTTTTTCAAGAACCGATAACCGGCATCTCTAATCGTCAAAAAATGCACCGGCATCGAAGGATTGAGTTCGAATGTCTTGCGCAATTGCCGCAGCACTTGATCCGGCGCCCGCGTATTCATGTTTCCGTGCATGCCCCAAACCTCTTCCAGAAGTTTTGCCCGGGGGACAACAACTCCCTCGTTCATGACGAAAAATTTCAATACCTTAATCTGCAATTGGGTCAGCCGCGCCGCTTTCCCACGGACAGATATCTCGTAGGTTTGAAAATTAACGACCGCATCTCCGAATTCAAATTCAACAACATTTTTTGCCGGAAACTTGGCTCCACCATTCGCACTAACCGTGCTTTGAGATAGTAAATTTTTTATCCGTGCCAATAACTCCTCGAGCTCAAATGGTTTAACAAGGTACTGGCTTGCCCCCACTTCAAACCCGCGGGTACGGTCTTCCGAAAGGGTTCGGGCACTGAGCATCAGAATCGGCATACGCTTTCCCGATTGGCGCACTTGCTCACAAACTTCATACCCACTCATGCCCGGCAGCATCAAGTCAAGCACGATTAAATCAACCGGTAATGATTGACTCTCGATAGCTTTCAAGGCAACTAAACCGTTGCCGACGGTGGTCACCTGAAAGCCTTCAGCTTCGAGGTTATATTTTATACCAACGGCTAAGTGCTCTTCATCCTCGACAACCAGAATATGTTTTTTAGTTTCCAAGTTCATCACTTTATTTTTTGCTAACGGGTGAAGTTTCGCTCAAGGTTTCACTGGATTTAACTTTCTTAGTGGAATGATGAGCTTCGGCATTCGGTAGCCGCACCTCAAAAACTGTACCAAGTCGTTTATCGCGATCGAGCACCGCAACTTTTCCGCCGAGCCTTTTCACCAGAGTTCTGACAATGTAGAGTCCCAGACCTGTGCCTGGTTTTTTTCGCTGCAATTCCGCACCTAATCGAAAAAACCTCCCAAATACTTTCTGTCGGAACCCTTTCGGAATCCCTTCTCCATTATCTGAAATTTCAACCACCACGTGCTCTCCAACGACCCGCGAAGCGACCTGCACCCGCGGCGGTGAACCAGCATATTTTACGGCGTTGTCGATCACATTTCGGAAAATCATCACCGCATCAACACGATCTGCTTTAATTCGACAATCGCTCAAATCGAGTTCAATCACAGACTCGTCGATTCGGTATCGTGCACTAACAGTCGCCGCACAACCAACCAGCAGCTCCCCAAGATCAATCGTTTCGGTTTCCTCACCAATATGTTTTCGCTCGATATTTCCAGCATCGAGAAGGTGACTGATTAAGCCGTCGAGCCGTTCAACGTCCGCCATCATGAATTGCTGAAATTTATCCCTCTGCTCTAAGTCCACATCCCGCATACTCATGGTCTGGAGATAGAGTTTCAGCGAAGCAATCGGCGACTTTAATTCATGAGTCACGCTATCGATAAAATTCGACTGACGGCGAGTCAAATTAATCGCTTTGATCGAAAGCGACAAATACATGACAACGCCTATCAAAACAACGAGGAACAGCAGACTACCGACCGACAACCAAGCCCAATAGTACTGTGGCTGACGATTGGTCGCACCGCTGATGCTCAACAACACCCAGCCCACCGTCAAGGCTACGATAATAAGGATTAACGTAACGCCAAGGGTGATGGGAAATCGAAGGGATCGACGCTCAAACATCGTTCAAAGCCTAAAAAACTAATAAACATCCGAGTGACAATTATAGTTTGCAAATCGCCCAAACGTCCAGCGATCGATGCCTCGTGGATCAGTTGGGCGAGCCACCCTTTTTCTGCTGTTTCGACCAAGCATCTTTGAGTGTCACCGTTCGATTAAATACAAGCTTTCCCGGTTGCGAATCTTTGGAATCGACGCAGAAATAGCCGTTTCTGACAAACTGAAACGAATCACCCGAACTCGCATCGGCCAGGAGTGGCTCCACTTTCGCGTTCTGAATTACAACCAAGGCATTGGGATTGATCAGGTCCTTCCAGTCTTTCCCTTCAGGAACGTCAGACGGATCTTCATTTTCAAACATAACATCATAGAGCCTCACCTCAGCATCGATTGCATGCGCGGCCGAAACCCAGTGGATGGTCCCCTTCACTTTGCGACCATCAGGCGCCTTTCCTCCCGACGTTTCGGGATCGTAGGTACATCGAAGCTCAACAATCTCGCCGCAATCGTCTTTGATGACCTCATTGCACTTAAGAAAAAATGCATTTCTCAACCGGACTTCTCCTCCGACAGTCAACCGGAAAAACTTTTTCGGTGCTTCCTCCATGAAATCTGAGCGCTCGATATACAATTCTCGACCGAACGGTACTTCTCTTGTGCCAGCGGTTTCATCCTCTGGATTGACTCCCGTCACGCGCATTTCGAATTCGCCTTCTGGGTAATTCTCAATCACCACCTTAAGCGGGTCTAAAACCCCGGTCACACGCGAGGCAATGCGATTCAGATGTTCACGAATACAGAGATTCATCAAAGCAATGTCAGTCGTACTATTATGTTTAGTAATACCAACCCGTTTCGCAAAACTGTGGATGGATTCAGGAGTAAACCCCCTCCTTCGAAATCCAGAAATCGTCGGCATGCGAGGATCGTCCCAGCCTTCCACAAAACCACCCGCTACTAATTCGGTTAGCTTCCGCTTACTCATCATCGTGTTGGAAATGACCAACTTGGCAAACTCTATCTGCTGCGGGTGATGCACCTCGAGTTGGCCAATGTACCAGTCGTAGAGCGGACGGTGTTGCTCAAATTCCAAAGTGCAAACCGAATGAGTAATGCTTTCGATCGAATCGCTTTGTCCATGCGCCCAATCGTAATTGGGATAGATACACCATTGATCACCAGTGCGATGATGAGTCGCATGGCGAATTCGATACATCGCTGGATCCCGCAAATTCATATTGTCGGAGTTCATGTCAATTTTTGCGCGTAACGTTTTCTCTCCGTCTTTGAATTCACCCTTTCTCATTCGCGAAAATAAGTCGAGATTTTCCTCGACAGTCCGGTCTCGATGAGGGCTGTTTTTCCCAGGCTTATCCCAGCCTCCGCGATATTCACGGACTTCTTCAACAGATTGATCGCAAACGTAAGCGTTGCCGCGTTTGATTAACTCAATCGCCCATTGGTACAGTTTTTCGAAATAGTCAGATGCAAAATATTCAGCATCCCACTCAAATCCCAACCAACGAATGTCTTCGCGAATCGAGTCGACGAATTCAGTGTCTTCTTTATCCGGATTAGTGTCGTCGAAACGAAGGTTACACTTCCCCCCAAACTCTTCGGCTAATCCAAAGTTAAGACAAATGGATTTAGCGTGCCCAATGTGAAGATATCCATTGGGCTCAGGAGGAAACCTCGTGTGAACGCGCCCGTCGTTTTTGCCGTTGGCAACATCGTCGGAAACCCTTTGGCGAATAAAATCTAACGATTTGTGTTCGGATTCGTTCATAACAGATGGATTCTCGTTTCGGTGCAAAACTTGCGATTGAAGCCATTTCATTTGACGTCGATCTTCGCCTCGAATCGTAACGGATAAAGCGATTTTGGGCGAGGGGAAGTGCATTTTTCCATTGAATCAATAAGTTCCCGCCCGAATCAGTAAACTCCCGATTTAGTCGCCCCGTCAACTCGGTTACAATCCCAGCATCAAGGTCTACCGTTTCCACAACAAGGCCCGTAATCAACGATAGTTTGAGGACCGACTCAAGATGTGCAATCTACTTTTAATCAGCAGCTCACGCGTGCACGGTACTGAATTTTTAGAGCACTGCCGAGGAGCGATAACCACGCACCTCCAGGGGTGCCAATCCCTCCTGTTTGTTCCTTACGCCCTCAAGGAACACCAGCAATATGCCGACCTTGTCGCGTCCGCCCTTGAACCCATTGGCATTTCGGTTAATTCAATCCACGCCTCAACCGACCCCGTCGCCAGCGTGCAACAAGCGGAGGCCATTTTCATTGGCGGGGGCAATACGTTCCGACTGCTGAAAACGATTTACGATCTCAAACTGCGAGACCCCCTCCGCGATGCAGTGCAGGGGAAAGGGGTTCCTTACATGGGAAGTTCCGCGGGAACCAACATGGCCTGCCCAACTATCCGAACCTCAAATGATATGCCAATCGTGGAACCTCCGTCATTCGAGGCATTGAATTTCATCCCGTTCCAGATCAACCCGCATTTCATCGATGCAGACCCACAATCAACTCACAAAGGTGAAACACGAGAACAACGCATTGCGGAATTTCACGAGGAAAACGACACCCCTGTCCTCGGCCTGCGCGAAGGAAGCTGGCTGAAAATTGAAAACGGGCACTGCACTCTTGATGGAGAGACTGGCGCGAAACTCTTCCAGCCGAACACGAGCCCCTCAGAACTTGCCCCCGGCGATCTCAGCAACCTGGTTTGAGTCTTTGGGACAAAAACCGGTGACTTGCGACCATCCAGTCGCTTTTCCCAAACCCTATTGGTTCGCCTCGACTCGTTTTGCCAGTTCATCCAAAGCGATCTGAATGCGATTGCAACTGCGCTGCCGACCAAGAATCGCCAGCGTATCAAACATCCCAAACCCAGCCGCTTTGCCGGTAACCGCCACGCGCAAAGCGTGAATAATATCGCCGACCCCAACTCCGTGTGTTTCACAGAACCCATGGAGTGCTGTTTCCAATACGGCAGCATCAAAGTTGTCCGTAACTCTCAAGACTTTATTAAATTCAGCTAGTAGAAAGCCAGCATTCGCAGGCTTCACCATCCGCTTCTGAAATGGCTTGTCCTCAAACTCTAAGTCTTCGTCAGTGATGAAAAAGGTATCAAATTTCAAAATATCGCCGGCCATACAAATTCGATCCCCCGCCGCTTCGACAATTTTTGAAATGACATCTCCCTGCTCACAGGCAACCGGTTCGCCTACTAAGCCCGCTTTTTGCAAAAACCCTAAACACATTTTAGTTTTCTGCTTTAACGGCAGTGCATTCATGTACGTCGCTTGAAACGACAATAATTTTTGACAATCAAAACTGGCTTCACTCCGAACGATACGATCTGCTGAAAAATGCTCTAGCATTTCTGTTCTTGAAAAATTTTCCGTCTTGTCGTCAAGCGACCATCCAAGCAAGACTAGATAATTCAAAACAGCATCGGGAAGAAATCCAATATCCCGATAGAAATCAACCAGTACAGGATTAAATGAATAGGGATCCGCTTCGACGCCGATCCGTTTTGCGATTTCCGCGCCTGATTGATAAAGCCGTTTGAAATCTTTGTTATTTAAATATTGGTCGATTTTCCTTTTACTTAATTTATTTTTACTTCCCGGCTCCGCCACAAAGGGAACGTGTGCGTATTGAGGCATTGAATAGCCGAGCGACTTTAGAATGAAGATTTGCCTCGGCGTATTGGAAAGGTGCTCCACAGCACGCACGACATGGGTCACGTCAAAGTCATGGTCATCAACCACATTGGCAAGATGATACAAACAGGTTCCGTCCCCTCTTTGGATGACATGATCCGACTCTCGCGCCCAATCAAAAGAAACGTCTCCGCGAACCAGGTCGTGAAACTCACACTTTCCATCTCGCGGCATTTTCAGCCGCACCACAAAAGAACGTCCTTGTGATTCAAATTCTGCCGACTCTTCATCCGATTGAGCCATCCAGGTACGACTGTAAACAAAGTCCCGTTTTTCTTTTTCGGCCGCTTCGCGTTCGGCTGCAATTTCTTCCGGACGAGAATAGTCCCGATAAGCATGCCCTGAGGCCAGCAATTGGCGGGAGGCGGTTTGGTAGTGCGCTAATCGCTGAGATTGGAAATAGGGTGCCTGAGGCCCACCGACTTCCGGCCCTTCATCCCAGTCCAGCCCCAACCAGCGGAACCCATCCAGAATCGGTTGCAGAGTTTCCTCCAAATTGCGGCGCGTATCGGTATCGTCAATGCGAAGGATGAATTGCCCCCCCGCCTGTTTTGCCAATAACCAATTAAAAAGTGCCGTTCGGACACCTCCAATGTGAAGGTAACCTGTTGGACTCGGAGCAAAGCGTGTACGAATCG
Organism: Mariniblastus sp.; assembly: GCA_028823415.1. Taxonomy (GTDB): domain Bacteria; phylum Planctomycetota; class Planctomycetia; order Pirellulales; family Pirellulaceae; genus Mariniblastus. The sequence goes on along the minus strand of JAPKBL010000014.1, from coordinate 4,442 downwards.
TCATAAAATCGTCGTCTATCGATAGCGGAACTGGGAGCTAGTAATGAGTCAACCGGTCTTGATAGAGGATCGGGAGAACCCGCCACAGCCCCTCTCAAAACCTGCTTCTAGAAACATCTTATGCCAACAACGCGTTGAGGTGAAGGAGAAGCCGGAGGGCTCAGAGCGAGCTCAAATCAAGCCGCCCGGCGCTGTTGCTTGTCGAGTTTCCGCTGCTTGCGACGCTGTGACTTAGACATCTTGACCGATTCCAACATCTCAGGGACCTCCGTCGCCTGACGCGTTTCGGCGGCCTGAAGTTCTGCAAGCCGACGCTTCTCTTTTGCGCGAGACGCCTCTGCCAGTTCCTTCAATACCTCCGAAGGAGATTTATCCCGGGCTGAACCTGGCTTTACTTTTTTCGACGCAGTCGAAGCAGGCGATAGGGTTTGCTCATTTTTGCGTTTTTTCTTCTCTTTGGAGAGCTTCACAACTTGCTGTTGCTTTGCGAGAGGAGCGATTTTCGGTACCGGATCCTTTGTTTTCTTTCTCGATTTTGCATTGGGCACACCCGAGGATCGAGGCTCCAAGGAAACACGATCGGGCTCGCTCGATTTTTCGATCGCTGGAGATTTCTTTAAATTCATTCGCTGCTTAATTAGCCCATGGGCATCGAGAAACACATATCTCGCATAAGTAATATGAGCTAAAAACAACCCCGTCGTTCCAAACAAAAGACAATTGCCGAGCATTGTGTTGGGGCCCATGTCAGCGAGGGATTCTCTGGCTGCTGGATACTGCAGAACAATGGCCGCCACATAGGCCGACCAAACAAAAATCACCAGAACTAAAGAACCGAGTGAAGCACGCACCTCATAAATCCCGCGAATCGTCAAACCACTCAAAGCAACTAATTTGAGTGAGAGTGGAATCCAGGCCCGATTGGCAAACTCGCCGCCGAGCATTCCGCTAACCAGATTCCCCACCACACCGGTCAAATCCGAAACGCAATTGATACTGGCAAGAATTAAGAGTGCGGCCATCCAAATCCATAATCGGTAGGTTCCTCGATAGTCGTCGCAACGGTGCTTTCGCAACGCGTATATTTGAAGACTCGCAACCCCGGTGATGATTAGCAAGAATGAAGAAAACCAACTTGCCAAACTGCCTTGACCTCGAATCGCAAGTAAACGCGTCCCCGACTCGCCGAGATAAGCAGACCATTGACTGCTCTGCCTTGCCAAAAAAGTCATCAGCCAAAGTACCGCTAACAATCCGAGAACGACCAGTAAATAAGAACAGATTCGCTTGGGTATCAAATCCGTAGTTTTTGGCTGGCAACGCCGGTTTGCGCCAAATGCATAATGACGAGATCGAGCTTTCAACAACCGGTCGGCTGTTGGCGATTCACACGCAGAATCAGAAACGACACAAGCTTCAACTCCAGCCGGGGCAACCGGATCCATCGCCAACCTGCGTCGTCGCGCATCATTTCGCCTGAATGCCATCGAATCGTAACCCAAAAAACAGCGTGTCCTCTAATGCTATTCGGCAACTTTCAATCGTTAGGGTTAATAAACGCGACGCAAGCAAGCTTAATCCTTAAAATACTCAGACCTCTGCAACGATGGGGTTAGCAAGAACGCCAACGCTCTCTATCTCGACTTCTACCGTGTCTCCCGGCTTCAAAAAAAGAGGCGGTTTTCTCCCAGCACCAACTCCAGGCGGCGTCCCAGTAAAAATCAAATCCCCAGGTGCTAGCGTTATAAATTGCGAAAGATGACTGATCAAAAAATCAATTTGAAAAATTAACGAGGAAGTATTGGAGGCTTGCATGACTTCCCCATTCAAACGGCAACAAACGTCCAGCTGATGAGGGTCCTTAACTTCATCTTTTGTCACCAGAAACGGCCCCAAAGGGGCGAAAGTGTCAAATGTTTTTCCGAGCAACCATTGCCCTCCCGGCTTGCCCTTTTGCCAATCACGGGCCGAGATGTCGTTGCCACAACAATATCCAAAAACATGATCCATGGCCCGCTCTCGAGCGATATGCCGGCCTGGTTTACCGATCACGACGACCAATTCCGCCTCATAATCCACTTGGCTGCTAATTCGTGGCAAGACAACGTTGTCGCCGGGGCCAATAATGGCCGAGGGGAACATACTAAAAACGACAGGAATCTCAGGCGGTTCGCCTCCCATCTCGCGGGCGTGATCGGCGTAGTTCTTTCCAATGCAGATGACTTTGTTGATGTTCTTTAGCGGAGGGTTGAGGTGAACCTCTCCCAATCCAACGTCCTCCGCACCTTCAAAGCCATTTCTCTCCAACTCCCTCAGAGTTACTTGAGCTTGCCCTGATGCAAGAAACGCCTCGATGTTGTCGGGAATGCCGTGTCGTTCCGGGTCCAGCACAAAACAGCGGTCTATTCCCTGGATAACCCCGATTTTTAACTGATGTTGATAGGTAATCGATGCCAATTTCATTTTTCTATCCTCAAAATTCCATTGCCTAAAGACTGCCCAAACCCTCAATACATGCACAGCCGTTAGGATCCGAATTGCATCTTACTTAATGAAAGGTTGAGTTTAATTCTAAAGCTCGAATCGACAATGAGTGTCTCTTACAACCTACCATTCGATACTAGCCCAACCCTGCAATTGCATCCAAAAAAAAACCCAACGCCCCCTCCCAACGACCCCACCTGAACATATGCCGACCTCACCATCCACTGATAACGCTGCGTTTCAGCCACCGATTGTCGTAAATTCGCCCCCCACTCAAGGGGAGACTATCGTGAAATTATTCCAGCAGTCTTTGCTCGACAACCTCCAAGACGGTGTCATTTTCGTTGACAAACGCTTACATATCATTAGCTGGAATAAAAAACTCGAGTCGATGACCGGCATCAGTTGGGGCAAAGTAGAGGGGTTGAAAATGACCCCGCAATTACTCGGGTTCTCGGCGTCAGACGGAACCACAATTCTCGATTCCCACAGCCCCCTACTGCAATCATTCAAAACGGGCACTTCAATCCAAGGGGAATACCGACTCGTCGGCCGCAGTGGTCGACAGCATAAAGTTGAGATGTCATTCAGTCCAGTGATCGATGCACGCGGACAAATCCATGGAGGCGTCGTCTTGATCCACGATGCGTCGGTCCAACTGGACCTTCAGCGTCAATTGAAAGACCTCTATCGCTTTTCGATGCTAGACCCTTTGACGCAAGTCTCCAACCGTCTCGAATTCGAAAAAGCCATGGAAGAATTTGTGCGAGCACGCCATGCGTCAGGATTCAAATGCAGCTTGATCGTTACAGACATCGATTTCTTCAAAAAAATCAATGACAATTTCAATCATCATATTGGTGACCTGGCTTTGGTCGCGTTTGCCGATTTATTACGAAAATTCGTTCGCACAGAAGATGTGGTGGCTCGATACGGCGGTGAAGAATTTGTCATCATCTGCGCAGATTGTGATTTAGAAGCGGCATCTCAGCGGGCCGAAGAAATCCGCCTCGAATTGAACGAAAGCCCCCAACCGATGCTCAATGGGCAGTGCATTACCGCCAGTTTTGGCGTCGCGGAAGTTGAAAGCAATGATACAGCGATTGACCTCTTTGTGCGGGCCGATAGCGCCCTTCTCGAAGCGAAAGAAATGGGGCGTAACCGAGTCGTCGCCGCGCAAGCTTCCGTAATTCCGGGAGTGCCGGACATGAAGAGGATTGACAGCACAGCCCTCGGCGTAGCATGGCGAAACATTGCAAACGGTACTCTTTTCTGTGAAGAATACACCACCTCCACACCGCTCTCGGTCATCATCGAAAAGCTTCGTGGTTACATAATCGAAACGGAAGCTGAAATCCGCACGGTCGATTCTGATTTTGCATCACTCAATATCGAGCGATTCGATCCCAACAAACGTGGACGAAAAGGGCGGTTTGTCCTCGAAATCGAATTCAATGAAAAAATCATTCACCTCGACAAAGAAACCAATCGCCGCGAAACGCAAACACTTATACGCGTCAATATTCGTGAACAAAAAAAGGGGTGGTTCTCAGCCAACGCGAATGAACTTGCTCCCGATGTCATTGCAGAACTTCGTCGGCACCTAACGATCAGCGAAGCCAACCTGAAATTGAGACCGAAGCCAGTCAGCATTTCCGCAAAAGGACGTTAAAACGCGAACTCCACCCCACCATATCAGAGGATTTGCAGGCCAAATCCCCGATCTGCCCTCAGCACTCTCCATCGGTATCCAGCGGCAATGGAATCCGAAGTGCCTCGATGCCAACACCAAATCCATCTCCATGGGATCTTAATCAATCGGTGTTCGTTATTAACCAGCTTCCCGTGCGAGTAGCGGATCGGCAATCCACCCTTGGTTTTTCCAAATCGAGCTGAGGGACGAAACACGGTTTTGGCTGTTCTCAACCGAGACTCAACCGAGACTCAACCGAGACTCA
>JAPKBL010000204.1 GCA_028823415.1 Mariniblastus sp. | reverse complement strand
TTAACAAACTCAGCCGGCTTAACAAACTCAGCCGGCTTAACCAATGAGTGCTGTTATTTTTTGACTGCCTCGACCGTCACGTTGTCGAATCGCGCGGTACCCGTTGCGCCCCAGAGTCCGATTCGGACAATCCCCTCTCTTGCCGAACGGGGGATCCGAATGACTCTCGATTGCGTGAGCCAGTCTTTCGTCCCTTGGTAAGGGCCTAGAGGAAACATGCCTAACTCTTGACGCTCGTCGTCATAAAACGAGATTACTGCGGTCGGCAGATCGTTTTGCCGCGGGCCAACGACAACGTTTTCGCAGGAGAAAGATGCAGAAAATTTGACAAGTGGAACTTTGCGACCATCGCACGCGAACGCCTGCATCACTTGGGCTAATTGTCCAGGAATATCATTCTTGAATTGCACGAAGTGATTAGCTCCCTCTTCCGCGCTTCCTTTTTCCAGCGTCAGTTGGCGTTGGTAATACCAACCTTTCGCGAATCCTGAAGCATCCAGTCCTTCTTCAAAGCCTGAATTGATCAGTTGGGGCTTGGTCGGGTCGGGGAGAACTTTTCGGTTGTCTTCGGCCGCGCCAGTCATCGGGACAAATAATGTGGGGCGCAATGCGAAGCGTCTCATTTCACCGTCTGTTTTTTTCATTAGAAAAAGTGTTTGTTGATGGCGTTCTCCCATGGGAACAATAATGATCCCGCCTTCTACGAGTTGATCTACGAGTGGTTTTGGGATTGCTTCGGGTGAACAGGTCACAATTATTTTGTCAAATGGGGCGTTTTCTTCCCAACCTTTGTAGCCGTCACCAATTTTAGTAAAGACGTTATCGTATTTGAGTTTTTTCAAGACCTTCGCAGCGGACTTGCCTAGTTTCTCTACGATTTCGATCGAATAGACTTCTTTTACTAAGGGACTCAGTATTGCGGCTTGGTAGCCGCTGCCGGTACCAATTTCAAGAACTTTATCGGTTGGCTGAGGGTCCAACTCCTGAGTCATGTAGGCAACGATGAATGGCGAGGAGATCGTCTGGCTTTTACCAATGGGGACGCCAGCATCGAGGTAGGACTGAGTCTTGCGAATTTTTATGGGCACGAATTCATGCCGTGGAGTCGCTCGCATGGTTTTCAAAACTCGTTCGTCGGAAATGCCCGCTCCGACAACGGCGATCTCAACCATTTGGTTTCTGAGTTTTTTGTACACAGCCTCATTCTGAGGCATGGCTGCTAAGCTCAAGGTTGTTTGCAGAGTCACTGCCGCGAACAGTGAGCAACAAATCCAAAATCGGAGATAGCTCAATTGCATGGTTCAAACCTAATCAAACTAGTATCAGTGGTTAAAATGGCCTGGTATTGGTAAATCCTGCCGAACGAAGTAACAAGTGTCACCAACGCAGGCTATTATAAGCAGGTTGTTTTGATCAAGCCGAGTTTTTGATAACTGGCAGATGCAATCTACAGTGACTTTTTTATGATTAACCGCTGAGATCGGCTAAATCGAGTTATAATTAGGTATGGCGAAGAAAGAATTGCAACAAGACACCACATCGGCCCCGCGCTCATCGAACCCAGTGCCTTTTGTTTTGCCTCTGGTGATATTCCTGTTGATCGCGAGCTGGTATCCAGATTTTGCTTCCGAAGAAGATCCCGAAGCGATGCTGGCGGCCACTCATTGGTTTGTCGGTATGATTGCGGTTCAGGTGGTGCTTGCGACCAGTTTATTGATCTATTTTCGAAAAATCTATCTACAACATTTTGTTTTTCGAATTTCCCCGCTCTCGGTTGTGGTTGGGGTAATCGGTGTCGTAATTTGGATTGGAATCTGTAGTCTGAGGATTGAGCCGAGGGTTCTCGGTTTACTGGGTTTTGATTTTAATTTGGGTTTTGATTTTAATCGACCATCGTTTGACCCTTACACGCTTCCAGATTTGGGGTTTCGCACTACGTTTCTCTTTTTTCGAATCCTCCTGCTGGCCGTCATTGTTCCGCTCATTGAAGAGTTGTTTTTGCGAGGTTGGTTCGTAAGGTGGGTTGAAGATCCAGAATGGGAAAATCTCTCGCTTCGGGGTTTGTCTTGGAAGGCGTTGATGGCCGCCAGTGTGTACGGTGTGTTAACTCATCCGACGGAAGCCATCGCAGCCTTCGTTTGGTTTGGATTGGTAAGCTGGTTGATGAATAGAACTGGCAGTCTCTGGGACTGCGTCGTGGCGCATGCCGTGACCAATTTATTACTTGGTGTCTACGTGTTGATTTTCGCACAGTGGCATTTATGGTAGCCGGGGCAACGAGGCACTCCAGATCGTTAATTGCGAGGAGTTCTTCAGGAATTCGTTACGAGAAAGTCGCTTTTTCGCTAAACGTGGGATAGCCAAAGTCGAGCTGATTTGGGGGGACGGGGTCGTTATTTGATGGCGAACTTGGAGAAGTCGAAAATTCGGTTCCGTTACTGTGGATGTTATTGACGATGCCGGCGAGAAAAAAGAAAAGCGTTTGATTCATGGGGACGATCGAGACGTCATGGAACATGCCGGAAATAAAATAGTGGGCGATGACCACTAGCGTGAGCAGGCCGAATTGTCGTGGCCATAGGTCGAGAGATTTATCAATCCAAATCGACCATGCGGCATAGGCGACGACAGCCAATACCCAAAGCAGTGTTGTCAGTCCGACCAACCCTGTTTCGACCAAGTAGGCGAGGAATACATTGTGTTGGTAAAACGGTTTGACGAGTGAAAGTGGTTGACCTGAGTAGGGGTCCTGAAGGTAAGGTCGTTTCGCGATGGTATATTGTCCAAAGCCACACCCCACGATTGGGCGGTCCTGAAACATATCGACCGCTAAAGTAAAAAACAACTTTCTTAATTGTGAAGACTGCTCCATATCAGCGACCGAAACATCTTTGTCTCTTTTGAAGGACCAGATTTTCTCTGAGACAAAAGGAAAAGCAATAATTGCCACCATGGTGGCGGCGAGCATTAAGGCCCCGCGTTGCTGACGGGATGCCGGGAACCAAGTGAAAATTGCAGCGCCCACCACAAATCCAAGCCAAACACTACGGGTTAGTGTGGCGAAGCATCCTGCGGAAAACAACGCTGCCACCATTATTAAACCGAATTTGCCAAATCGATTTATTCTCGGCCACCACATCCAGCAACAGCATAAGCAGACCGATAGAAATATTCCGTTGGAGACGGGGTTAAGAAATGGTCCGCGACCTCGCCCCCAAAACTCCGATTCCTCAGAGTTGACAATGTAGCGAGGGAAAATCACGGCATAGAATTCTGAGACTTCGGCAAGGGCGATTAGGGCCAGGTAGATTCCAAACCCACCCAAAACGAGAGTGATGATTCGCAGGTCGGCAATCTTAGTTTTATAACTGCGGGCGAGGAAATAGACGGTCACTGGCAGCAGATTGAAAAACAGTAAGCGTGACAATGGTGAATTATCCATTGCTCGCCAATCATGGGAAAGTGTATTCAAAGTCAGGCCGGCAATCCAAACGAGGATCGCTAAGTCCATCATGTTGAATTTAGGTAGGTCCTCACGACCTTTTAGCCACCTCCATGCGAACAAACCGACTGCAGCTAATAAAAGTAGCCGGTCCAGTGTGATAGGAATTGGGCCCAATGGAGCGTGAAAGAAATCGTGTCCAAAAACAGACCCACCAATGATGATGCCAAGCAGTAATGCCGGCATAATTGACATCGGAATTTTCGGAATAATGCGGAACGCAGCGCATCCGCACACAATGAGGATGGGAATCAGAATGATAAGAATCAGATCCATCGCGGTGACTCACTCTGGTTCACTGAACAATAAATAAGAGATCCTCTTCAAGATGTCCTTTTTTCTGTCCAATGAGATCTTCGATCTCCAGTCGCAGTCGATAGTTGCCTGCTTCCAACTGTTTTAATTCAATTTTGAAATAAAGGTAAAAATCACTTCGCCGTTTGGGGGCGTTATCCTCGATGATCGGATAATCTCCCGTTTGGACTAACTTGCCGTCGACGTTTTCAATTTTATAAATACCTTTGAATTTGGATTGAACTAATTTCTCTGAATTAACTTCTTGCTCCTTGGATTCGTAATTCACAATCTCGCAATAGACTAATATTGGTTGTCCCGCTTGAAACGTGTTTTCGGGGAATGGTTTGTGTTTTCCGAAGCCTTTAATTTCAGAACAAATGGCGCCGTTGGTGACTTGCAGTTCAGCGATCGATTCGAGGCGGGCCATTGCCTTTCGGAGAGAGTCGAGCGTCGCGTCGGTGGCCTCTCCGGTCGCTTCTTTCCCGCCTCCGTGGGGCATCGTCTCCATGGCTTTAAGTTGGTGTTCCCAGGACTCTTTTTCATCCGGAGATAGTGAAATGAGCGTGCCGTCGTTGACAAGTTGGTGGCGCAAAAACTCGAGTAATTTCAAATTGACCTCGAGGGCATTGCGCCGGTTTAGACTTGTCTCGATTTCGATTTGGTCTTTGAGTTTTTGAATCGAGGAGTCCAGCTGATTTCTCTCACTGCTAGGGGTTGGCAATGAGGTATTAGGGGGATCGCTCTTTTCAGTTCTTGGCATCCATTCATTCGGGGGACTTTCCGCGGATTCCGAAAGTGGAGACTCGCGATTAATAGTCGTTGGGGGAACGAATGCATGTTCGACGTTTTGCTGATTTTTACGTTCGAAGCCATTCACTTGACGGTTGAGTGCTTCCGGGACGGTGGTGATCCTGTTCGGGGCAACCACATTTAATAGCGTCGGGGTTTCGCTGTGGGGAACGGGGGACATCGCGTCTAATTCAGAGTCTGCCTCGTCCAAAACAGGAGGAGAGGGGATTGCAAGAGGTGGCTCGTTGATCGCGATTGAGTTTTCCGGGGCGATGATCATATCTTTGGTCTCGCACAAACCCGCTTCGCAGTCGGGGCAGTCTCCAGAGGGGGTGGGATTCCAAGCAAACAGCTTGTCCCATCCTTGATCTTCAGGGCCGTCGAGATTAAGACAATTTCCGCGGCATGAATTTTGATCGCAATGCTCACATGGTTGCTTGACGTGTGATGAGAGCAGGTTGTTGTCGTTGTCGTTGTCGTTGT
>JAPKBL010000090.1 GCA_028823415.1 Mariniblastus sp. | reverse complement strand
CCGCGATTAACTGGACCTGCGATTAACTGGACCTGCGATTAACTGGACCTGCGATTAACTGGACCTGTCCCCGTTTCTTTTTTCTTTTTCCCTTTGTTCGTTTGGTTGTCGGATCAAAGCAAATCGTCCGGCAACACGGCGCGTCACTCATTGAGCCGTCGCAGTCGTTCCTGTTCTTCTTGATAGGCAACGTCGATGAGATGCAACACACCCTCGACATCGGCTGCCTCCGTCGAAAACTCAAACTCGCCCGTTAGTTTCAAGTCGGGTTTGAGCAAGCCCTTTTCGTGCAGCTCCCAGATTTCTTCTGCGTAGTGAGAATCGGCCAACTCCGGGGCATACTGTGCATAGTATTGGGTGATGTTCCCGACATCACGCTGCAGCATACTTTCGGCGTGATTGTTTGCTGCGGCATTGACGACTTGCGGGAAATCAATAATGACGGGACCATCTTCACTCTGAAGGACATTGAATTCTGACAAATCGCCGTGTACCAGTCCGACACACAGCATGCGCAAGACGTAATTCATGACCTTGGCGTGATCCTTCACCGCTTGTTCGGCAGACATGGTGATGTCATTGAGACGCGGAGCCACTTCGCCGTCGGCTCCGGTAATCAGCTCCATCAGCAACACACCATCAAAGAGCCCGTATGCTTTGGGAACACGTACTCCCGCATCGGCCAGGGCGTAGAGCGCGTCTACTTCGGCCGTTTGCCAAACGACCTCCTGTTGCTCACGACCGAATTTAGAACGCTTCGCCATGGCTCGCTGGCGGCGGCTGTTGCGGGCTTTCCGGCCTTCCTGATACTGCACCGCGTGTTTGAAACTGCGATCAGCCACGTCTTTGTAGACCTTCGCGCAGCGAATTTCCTGTCCACACCGCACAAGATAAACTTGGGCCTCTTTGCCACTCATGAGGGAACGAAGGACGTCATCAATCAGATCGTTTTCGATGAGGGACTCAATACGCTTGGGAGCTTTCAAAATATTCTTGCTGTAAAGAAAAAACGCGGGCCGAAGATCACCAGCTTTTACGGGGGAGCCGACACGCCCTAGGAGGCAGCGGTCGTTGTTCAAAGCTGTTGGATCAAGCATTGTAGCTGATCCCACATTGTAGCCTAGCACGCTCCCATTGGTGAAGAATCGAAAAAAGGCGGCAATCGGTCTGACAAGGCTTAATGTTCGCGATTGAGTAAACTTAGATCCTCAACCTGAAACCATCCCTAGCTCTCTGATGAAATCTTCAATTCATTCGATGAAAAGAAGACTCGTCGTCTCGCCCCTCGCCTGAAACGCTAGAGGAAGCCAGTCTGCTTATTACAGCGATGTGCGAAGAAGACCACAGCTTAGAAGGGGAAGAGCGCTCTTTATTTGATGAGTCTTTGACAGGAACTGGTTACTTCGGCCAATTGGATTTATTAAGCATAGATTATCCCTATATCCGCAAAAATTTCAGAGGGTGGATGATAAGGAGAATGCACTTCCAATATGAGACAGGTGAAATAGGTAGCTTAACGACCCATTGCGTGACAAAAATTCAGCGTAAAAAACTGGAGGGGAGGGGATTGTTGCGAATCCTCCCAGTTGTCATTTCTAGTCTCAACCGGAATTCTTTGCCCGTGTGAGTCGCTACAGCGGTGCACCGTTGGGTGGACTGGCTGCAAAATCATTCAGGCGCTTCAATCAGCTTTAAATGTTGGTGTCTGACACCTAGACTGTCTATTCAAGAACTTTCCTGCCACCGAAACACTACCCCTATGTTTGATTCTATGTTTGATTCTATGTACGACCAGCTTGCCACTGTGCACCCGCTCTTGCCTGCCTTGGTAGGCAATGCTGTGCTGTTGCTGAGCGCAATTGTTGCTTACCTGATCACTAAGCGCGTGTTGCTGTTTGTGGTGCGCTCCTTCGCCAAACGTTCGCAGACCCAATGGGATGATGCGCTCGTCAAGCAAAATGTCTTTGGCCGCCTAGCACAGATCGTCCCGGCACTGGTCATTCAGCAAGGCATACATCTGGTACCTGACTGGCCGGAGACCGCAGAACTGGTATTACAGAATGTCATTAGCGCGTACATGATTATCATGATCACGCTAACGCTGACCGCGATACTCGCTGCCGCCAATCAAATTTATGAAGCCCGCCCGGAGTCTCGCAACCGGCCCATCAAAGGTTTTGTTCAGCTAGGGCAACTGGCCATTATTGTTGTTGGTCTGATTTTAGTGATTGCAGCACTGATCGATAAGTCGCCGGTTATCTTGCTTAGCGGGCTCGGCGCTATAACCGCCGTCCTGCTGATTGTGTTCAAAGACACCTTGTTATCGTTAGCGGCGAGCATACAACTGACCGGCCAGGGTCTGATTCGTGTCGGTGACTGGATCGAGGTGCCCCAGTACGGGGCCGATGGTGATGTCATCGACGTTGCCCTCTACTCCATCACGGTGCAAAACTGGGACAAGACCATCTCGACGATACCCACCTATCAGCTGGTCTCCGGTTCCTTCAAGAACTGGCGTGGCATGAGCCAGGCCGGTGGGCGACGCATTAAACGCTCTCTCGATATTGATCTGAACTCGATTCGGTTTCTGACCGATGCCGAAACGCAACGCTTTGCCGACTTCGAGCTGCTGAAAGACTATATCCCTGCCAAAGAAGCAGAGCTTGAAAGCTATAACGCAGCGCTAGATAACCCGGGGGATGCCAATGTAAACCTGCGGCGGCTGACCAATATCGGCACACTGCGGGCCTACATCCGCAGCTACCTTAAGCATCACCCAAAAATACACAAGGACATGACATTGATCGTGCGGCAGTTGCAACCCGGGCCCACTGGCTTGCCGATAGAAATTTATTGCTTTAGCAATGACATTAACTGGCTGAACTACGAGGGCATCCAGAGTGATATTTTTGATCACATCTGTGCGCTCGTGCCGGAGTTCGGCTTACGTATTTATCAGCAACCGGCCGGCGCTGATCTGGCCTATTTGCAATTACAGGGCGAGACGAAAATCTAATTCAAAAGCGGTCCGGCGTCAGTCGGCGACAACAGCAATGACCCGTCCAGCGTGAATTTCCACCGTTTCAAACTCTCTAACGCAGCAAAGTTCCACTCGGCACAGGCTCTCAGCAGAATTCCCTGAGACTCAAGAACGCCGGGAACTGCATAAAAACCAATGCCGGACTGTTTTTTCTGTTTTGTCGACTTGCAACATGGACGATTATAAAACGATTCGTTGGAGTCAACTGAAAGGACGGCGTGCATTTTCTAGACTACGGCCGAAGCCGGGGCAGTATTGAATCGACTAATGATATGTTGGTTTGAGTCGGTTCATTCCATCATGCAGCAGTATCGCTACCAGGACCGCAAGGTAAACAATGAAGACAGAGATCGGGTTCATCGAGAGTCCAAAATCCTGACACGCACGCGACGCCGAGACAATAGGTCGAATTGAGTATGGATCTGGCCCCAGTATTCCATAGGCCGGAAGCCGAAATACACTTGGTGACATTTCGTCGTCAAATTCGATCTCTAGAATTTTAGAAGCCGTTATCAGAAACTTGGATTAGTCCCCGACTATTGGTCAGGTGACTGCAATAGCAAGCCAATGAAAATTCGCTTCACTTGGTTCTCGTTCTACGTCTGAGACCAGCGATCAATACACTGGTTAATAGCTACAAGCTTTATCTTGAATATTGTTATTTACTAAAGCTTCTACCTGAGAATTCAGAAATAAATTTTTCAATTGCACCGCGTTTTTGCAAGGTAACAAATACAGTTTTACCATCACTGCCGCCAAAGGCAACATTCGTAGGAAACTTACCTTTAAGAGCCACTTCACGCAGTAGTTTTCCCTCGGGAGAGACGATAGCTATTACGCCCTTACCGTAGCGAGCTACATACAAATTTCCTTGTTCATCCGTACGCATACCATCTAAGCCAAAATCATCAAAGCTGATCAATAAACGTTTCTCACTGATGGTGCCGTCACTTGCCAATTTATACTGCCAAATATTACGCTGAGCACTTTCATTAACATATAAGGTTTTGTTATCAGGACTAACTTCAACGCCATTTGTTGTGCCCATAGAGCCTTCCAACAAGTGTACTTGTTGTTTTGTATCAATGCGCCATAACTGCCCTGAGTTTTTTGACCAATTAGGATCACTGGCAAATAAAATACCGTTATCCATGATAGCTATATCATTTGGTTGACTCATTAATGATGAATGTGCATAAACTTCAACAAGCTGATCAGACACCTTGCTATTATCAAGTTCCTTCGCAGCAACTTTTAGCACATTATGATTAACATAATCAGCAATGTACATATTGCCTGAACCATCAAAACGGATGCCATTGCCAACCGAGCCGTTATTTAATTTAACTAAAAGTTCAACCTCATTTTCACCAACAACACGGCCAACAGTGCCTTCTTCTTGATAGTTGACCACATATAGACTGCCATCTTTTGCCACAGCAGGGCCTTCAATACCTTTAGTAAAGGTGCCATCTGTAACCCAGTCTTCAGTCTGATAAAGAGCTACTTTTTCTTGATTTACGTGTCCTGCTAAAGAGTGAATACTGGCCAATGTAGATAGGATAAACAACGGAATAATTTTTAACATATAAGTTGCCAGTAAAATTAAATGAATTTAGTTAAATGAATGACAGTGCTTAGACAACTGTTTAAATAATGGCATCGCAGCCCAAACATGTTCTTGTTGTTTCAGCTCAATGAAGGAATGTTGCTTTTTAGATTTTGATTTAGACGCACAGTACTGAGTAATATCCAAAGCTGTTTGAGTAAAACTATTCATCTCTTCAAGTAAGGGTAATAAGCTCATAAGTTCAGTATCTTTAGTCGGCACACCCCCTTTACTGATAGGGGTTTTGATCCACTATGGCCTAATATTTTGGCCGTGCTTTGAGCGGTTGTCAAACATTTCCACCTGTTTCCTCACAGACCAATGTCAGATGGAGTTCGACGTAAGGAAACGGCGTTGCTGAAAACAGCATCAGAAAGAATGGTTCGCAGGCATGTCTTGACCAGAGAGACGCTTCAGGAATTCGATCGCAATCGCCCAGCAGATCATTGCCATGTCTAGTTCCAAGCCTTGGCAATCAAACTCCGTTGCCGCCGCTCTCAAGTCACAACAAGAGACACCGCGACCTGGTGAATTTTCACTCGCAACCGTGGCTTCGGACCCCAAACATCCTAATCGTTGTCAGCACGTAACACAGAAACAAAAGCCTTCTGGGGAATATTGACGCTTCCGAATTGCTTCATCTTCGCCTTTCCTTTCTTTTGTTTCTCAAGAAGTTTCTTCTTGCGACTCACATCGCCGCCATACAATTTTTCGGTCACGTCTTTTCGGAAAGGAGCAATGGTGGAACGAGCAATAACGTTACCGCCAATGACGCCTTGGATCGGAATCTTGAACTGGTGCCGTGGAATCTCTTTGGCTAGCCGTTCGCAATAATGCAAAGCTCGCGTTCGTGCTTTCTCGCGGTGAACGAGATAGGAAAGCGTATCGACAGGTTCTTTGTTGACCAAGATGTCGACTTTAACCACGTCTGTTTTTCGGTACTCGATCGGTTCGTAATCGAAGGAACCGTAGCCACGCGTGATCATTTTCAGCTTGCCGTAGAAATCGAACAGTACTTCACCAAGCGGCATTTCACTGATGACTTCCAGCCGGCCAGCGGACAAATAATTCATCGTCTGGCTTTCGGAACGGTGCTCGCGGCACAATTCCATAATGGGACCAACGTACTCTTCGGGTGTCAAGATCGACGCCTTGATGTACGGCTCGGAACACGATTCGATTTGGATCGGGTTGGGCCAATAGCTTGGATTATCGACATCGATTTCGGAACCATCTTTCAAAGTCAACTTGTACTTAACTGACGGAGCTGAGATCACGAGCCCGATATCAAATTCTCGCTGCAATCGTTCTTGAATCACATCCAAGTGCAACAGGCCGAGAAAACCACAACGGAATCCAAAGCCAAGTGCGGCAGAGCTATCTTTTTCGTAAGTCAATGCAGCATCGTTAATCGCGAGCTTATCCAACGCCTTCGTCAAATCCTTGTACTCATCAGCACTCATCGGATAGATCGACGAGAACACAACCTGCTTGGCTTCTTGATAACCAGGGATTGGCTCGTCCGCTGGACGATCAAGTTGTGTAATCGTATCGCCGATTTCAATATCTTGGACACTTTTTACGCCAGCCACGATGTATCCCACTTCGCCGGCACTGAGCTGTTTTTTCGGAACGAGCTTCATTTGCTTGTAGCCAAGCTCATCAACTTTAAAATCTCGCCCCAAGTGCATAAAGTGAATCATGTCACGAGGCTTAAGCGTGCCTTCCATGACGCGAACCTGAAGAATCACGCCACGGAACTTATCGAAATGGGCGTCGAATACGAGCGCCTTTAGCGGCGCGTTGGGATCGCCCGTGGGGCAGGGCAGCTTCTCAACAATTCCTGCCAGAACGTCCTCGATTCCTTCACCCGTTTTCGCCGAAACCGGAATCGCCTCAAATGGATCAAGCCCCAACTCCGCATCAATCGCTTCGCGCGCCCGATCGACGTCCGCCGTCATCAAGTCAATCTTGTTGATAACCGGCAGCAACTCGAGATCGTGTTCCATCGCTAGATAAAGGTTTGCAACGGTCTGAGCCTCAACACCCTGCGATGCATCGACAATGATCAGAGCACCCTCGCACGCCATTAACGAGCGACGAACCTCATGCGAGAAATCGACATGGCCTGGAGTATCAATCAAGTTCAATTGATACTCAGTTCCGTCGGGCGACGTATGATCTAGCGTCATCGTATTACTTTTGATCGTAATACCACGCTCACGTTCAATATCCATCGAATCCAGCATCTGTGCGTGCATGTCACGCTGAGCAACGCCATCACACGTTTGGATCAAACGATCGGCCAAGGTCGATTTGCCATGATCAATATGGGCGATAATACAAAAATTACGAATGTGTTTCATGCGACTGTTCTAGTGAAATATCCTGCTGCTCCGAGATTTGCCAAGATTCTAGCAAAACACTCCGAAAACCGATAGGCATTCCGTCGCTCTGAAAGCGAGGGTTTAGCGCTTCAAACATGCGATTAATAGCGACAAACGCTCGCACACGAAGGCGCCTCGAGGCCAGAAACTGTGTGCATGCCACCCTGTTGCTCGACTGAGCTTTACCCCGCAGGCTCGTATGCCCCGGACATAATGGCGTAGACCAATATCTATCGCTGGCCCGATCCTCAAACTGTTTTCGACGGGATTAATCAATGGTGGAGGTCAAATCAAGATTCTGGGAAAACCAGCTTATTGCTCGCCCATGAGCTGGGGTTGCGATGGTGAATCGAGCACAGACCCAGGCGGAAGAAGGAGCGATTCAACAGTGTTTGAAAAAAAGGTCAACCCGATGGAAGCAGTTCTTTTGTTTCCCAGTCGGAAGTTTGACTCAAGCTTCAACACACTGTGCGCCCGAGTGCAAGGCCGAAGAAAAAATGAGCTGCGTCCCCTTTTATTTACTCGGCCTGGAAACCGAAAACCTAGCCTGACTACCGCGAAGTGCTCTGAGGAAATGCTATTGCTGCCCAGATTGGTTTATGGTCAGACAAAGGCTTCTTTAGTTCGATGATACCTCCGTCGGTTGACTTGGGGTTAGCCGAGGTGTTGTAAAAGATGTGATCGATAACACCGAGCTTCTTTTGGGGATCTCGGGCGTTGTAGGTGAACTCCTTCGAAACATCAATTTCCAGATCCGTCCATGTTGATCTAAATCCTGCCCCCTCGATCGTGTTAATTGCAGCATCGCCGATGTTGTTGTTGAAATCCCCAACAACGATAACTCTCTCTGTTTTCTCTTTCGGGAGAACTTGAGTCGCAAGGCTATGGGCGTGACCATCTCTTGCGCCCGACCGGCTGATATGCAAAGAGTAAAATGCAAAAGAAACACCCTTTATCTTTGTGATCGCTCTGACTGCCGTAGCGGGATTCCAGCCACGACCCGTAAGTTCATGTTCTTCAGTGCCTTCCAGCGGTGTCTTGCTAAGAATCGTTTTGTATTTGTTCTTGTGATTTGCAGAGGATATTTTGCCTACAAAACTATATTGCATTCCCAGTACTTTGCCGACGCGAGCCGTCCAATCGCCATCTGGAGCTTCGTTAAAACCGATGATATCCAGCTTGTATGGCTTGAACATCTCACCAATCTGTTCAGGGGTCGCGCTTTTGCTGAACTCAACATTGTAAGAAGCAACGCGTACCGTAATGGGATTGTCCGTCTCAGAAGCGGCAGCAAGGCCTCCTTTCAAACTGACCTGTCTCCGATCACCGTGCTGCTTGTGTTTGCGGTTAATGCAGTGTAACTCCAGGTCAGCGGACATTTCAGTGAGCGTCATATCGACCCAGCCATGCGCATGGCCTTTTCCAAAATAGTAGCTGACTGCCGGTTGGTTAATGAGATGGAGATGGTCCCGTTGGTCATGTTGCCACTCGTGTGTGTGACCATAGAAATAGGCCTTCGCATGTTTTCGCTGAGCAAGAAGTTTCAATAGCGACGCTCCATCACGCATGCCTTTGATGGGACGCACACCGCGGTTGGGATACGGGTTGTAGTGACCAAAGATAAGGGCTGGCTTATCCGCTCGTTCGTCGAGTTGCTTGGCAAGCCAGTCCAACTGTTGGTCTCCCAGGATTCCTTTTTTCCCTGAATCCAACAGGAAGAGATTCGCGTGCGGCAATTCAACCACGCCCGCCTGCACGCCCATCTGTTCTTTCTTAAGGAAAGGGAGCAAGTTCCACAGGTTCTCACGATTGTCGTGATTGCCGATCGTTACGTGAACAGTGATGCCCGCGGCACGAAGTGGCTCCACAAGTCTGAGAAACTGTTTGTATTCGGCTTCTTTACCATTGCTGAGAGCACAGTCGCCGTTGACGATCAGGTGAGCGGGAAGAGGATCGAGTGCGATTACACTCTTGGCCGCCTCTTCAAGAGCTTTTGAAACATGCACGCTTTCGTGCTCGCCTTCCTTGACGGGCGAACCAGGCCACTTCGTACCCGGGTAGACAAGATCTGGATCGGCACTGATGTGCGTATCGGCAAGCAAAGCAACTCGGTTTGGATCCAACCGGTCCAACTTTACACATTCGCTTTCCGCGACGGCGGCCAACGTAGAAGAGTTCAGCACAGCAGTGCCGCCAAGGGCGAGCGAGCCCTTGATGAAATGACGACGAGTGATCGGTGGTAGTATAATTGGCATCTTGAATCTCTTTGGGTTCCGTCTGTTAACGAACGTTGTAAATCAGGCGCAGCTCTCAGCGTCGTTGAACGATGCTCTATTAGATCAACGTGTCTGCTTCTTGGAACTGGTGCAAGTCGGGATCGCGAGCTCGCACCCAACCCAAGGATGATCGGAGAAGCAACCGTCGGCCATCTGTCCATTCATTGAAATCCCCACCGACAATGATGCCGTAGGAGGCATCTTCTGCATGGATGTGGTCCGCCAGAGTTTTGTGTTTAGAACCCTCCCAAGCATCAGCTTGAGTTGGCTGGATCTTCCAAACAACACCAAGAAACTCAAGAAACCTGCTTCGTCAAGAAAGCCTAGAAATAAAGTCACGAAGTAAAAGTAAGGAATTACACCATCTCCTACACGGTAAGTCGGCTAACGCTACGAAATAATTTGATTCACTACTTGGCCGTGCACGTCGGTCAGGCGGAAATCGCGGCCGGCGTGGCGGAAAGTTAATCGCTCGTGATCGATGCCAAGTAGGTGAAGCATCGTTGCGTGGAGATCGTGAGTGTGTACTGCATCTTCAGCGGTTCGAATTCCATATTCATCGGACTTGCCGTGCACGATTCCACCCTTCACCCCTCCCCCGGCCATCCAGGAAGAAAAACAATGTTTGTGGTGTTCGCGGCCTGCGTGATTGGCTTTCTCGTGGAATGGTGTGCGGCCAAATTCGGTTGTCCAGACCACGAGCGTGCTATCCAACATGCCTCGTTGTTTGAGGTCGGTGAGCAAGCCGGTAATGGGTTGATCGATTGCTTTTGCTAATTTTGCATGGTCTCCCATATTTCCATGCGAGTCCCAGTTATTACTCGAGCCAACGTCGATCAATTCAAGAAACCGCACACCCCGTTCAGCAAGTCTGCGGGCGACGAGGCATTGCCATCCAAACCCCGCAGTGGTATCTCGCTCGATACCGTAGAGTCCTAACGTTGCCGCGGTCTCGCCGGATAGGTCGAAGGCCTCCGGTGCCTCACGTTGCATCCCAAACGCAGTTTCGAAAGATCGAATGCGCGCGTTGAGCATTTGATCGGCGGCTCGCTTTCTGAGGTGGGTTTGGTTTAGCTTGTTCCGAAGGTCCAGTTCCATTTGCTGAAGTCCTCCCTCGGTCATTCGGGGGCGGACATTGGGCAGTGGCTCCTTGCCAGGCAGGACGTGGGTTCCCTGATGGCACGCGGGAAGAAAATCACTGCCCCAGGTTTGCGTGCCTGCATAGGGAGTGGAAGGCGCCAGAACCATAAATGAAGGCATGTTTTGGTTGACAGTGCCGAGTCCATAGCTCACCCATGAGCCAGCACTTGGTCGCGCAAACTGGGCGGAACCCGTGTGAGCCGCGAGTGTTGCTTTGTCGTGACCATCACTATCGCAGTGCATCGCGTTAAGGACGCAGACGTCATCAATGACTGAGCCAAGATGCGGGAACAGCTCACTGACCCACGCCCCGCTTTGTCCGTGTTGTTTAAAATGATAACGCGGCTTGATCAGGAACCGTTTGAACTCACCGGGTGTGTTGAGCCATCGCGAAGCTGTAATAGATTTGCCGTGGTCTTCAGTCAACTGCGGTCGATGATTGAATGTGTCAACCTGTGATACGCCGCCGGTTGAATATAGAAAGATGACGCGGTCTGCTTTTGGCGCATGATGGCCGGCTCGCGGTTTGAGGGGGTCTTCCGCATGGGCAATATTCTCACCGAGCATTCCAGCCAATGCGATTGCTCCAAAGCCGCCGGACGCGCGACTCAGGAAATTCCGGCGAGTTGTGCCAATGTTGTTCATAGGTACACCACTTCTCAATCGACATATAAAAATTGATTGCTTGTGAGTAGAACTCGTGCCAGTGCGGACCAGGCGGCCGCTTCTTGGTCGTTTTTAGAACTATCTTTTGAAAGTTGCTGGCGATACGCAGAAACGAAGTTTAGCGCTTCCTGTACTTCGGCTTCCTCGGGTATTTGTCCGTGAGCCGTTTCAAAGGCCCACAGGGTTTTGGCTCGGTCGTCCCCCGTTACTGTTACGATTCGCTTGGCGAAGTTTTGTGATTGTTCGTGTACGAAAGGTGAGTTCATCAAAAAGAGAGCTTGGGTAGGAGTGGTTGTCGGCTGACGTTTTGCGACACTTTGGTTGGGGTCGGCAGCATCGAACAAAGCCAAATACGGGTGTCTTTGGTTGCGCTGCACCATCAAGTAGACACTGCGATGATCAGAATCGTAAACCGCATGAAAAGGATTGTGAATCGTAAAGCCCCATGTGTCTAGCGGTGGGAACGGGTGAGCTAACGGAACCTTTCGATCGAGGTTTCCACTGACCGCGAGCATGGCATCTCGAGTGGACTCAGCATCCAGCGGTCGTCTTGCGTATCGCCAATGGAATCGATTGTTCGGATCGATGGCAAAATTACCCTGGTCGTCGGCACTGGCCAATTGGTAGGTTTTTGAACTCATGATCCAACGATGGAGTGACTTTACTGACCAACCGGATGCGATAAATTTTGCGGCCAGCCAATCCAGCAATTCTGGATGCGTCGGTGGCTCACCGCGCGTGCCAAAATCACTTGGCGTTGCCACGAGGCCTCGACCAAAGTGCCATTGCCAAACGCGATTCACAAAGACGCGAGCGGTCAGTGGGTTCGAAGGCCGGGTGATCCAGTTTGCTAGGTCGAGTCGACCGCTGCCTTTGGCAACAAGGTCGCCGCCAAGGACTTCGAGATTGCGACGCGGAACTTCATCCCCGAGTCGATCAGGTTCGCCCCGCTTTTGCAAACGAGCGTTGACGGGCGAACCCTCGGTAACGCCGTAAGCGAGGGGGTAAGCAATCGACGCCGCAGTCGTTTGTCGCTTGGCTGTTAAGTTGTTGATTTCTCCATCGATTTTTGTAAGCCGTTCTGTTGAGGCTGTCTCCATGATTCGAGGCAAAACCGGTCCTGTGCCGGGTGCGTTGAAAGCAACACTTTGAAGCCCAACGTTATCGATGTCTCGCGCACATGCAGCTCCCTCGACAAATCCAAATCCATCACAGATAAAGCAGTCGGCGACTCCGTCCCAATTCGCACCCGTGCGCTTGTTATTAAAAACAGTCAAATCATTAGCGGTTCCGACGAACCCTGAGTACATTTTTGTGTCAGGATCAATTGTTAGTTGCAATGTGTACCATGTTCCGGGTGTTAGCTTGCGAATGGTCTCCCACTTGGCTCCATTGCGAATCGCAAATTCTGTTGAAGTTGCGCTGCACTGAACGGCCAACGACTGGATAACGCCTCGACCAAGATAGAATCGAAAGGCCCCTTTCTGCTCGGAGGCTGCGACGGTCCGGAAGTCGACCGTGAAATGCATTTGACTTCCCGGTGTTGCCTTCAATCCGTTTTCGAAAACGTAGCGGAGACCGTCTGTCGGTTGACCGCTGCCTAGCCTGACTCCAACTTTTCCTTTTGGGTGAATATGATCGAACGGGCTTTGTGCCTCGGTCGTCACATCGATTGGTCCTGCGCTAACCCACGGTTGACCGGGTGGTTGGCCAGGCTTCTGTGACTCCAGTCCAAGGTCTGCACCACCAGTAAGAAAGTTTGGATTGAGTTCGGCGCGTTCGCGTTTCAGCCCTGCAATCTCGCGATCCAAACGTGTAAGCGTTTCTTGCTTTGCTTGGTCCAACCTTGCGGCTTCTTTCGCGGGTACCAGCGGTGGGAAATGGGCAGGTCGTTTTTGCTCTTCACCACCGGGAAACGCCCACGTTGTGCTTTGCATGATCCCGTAAAGTGCGTAGTAGTCTTCCGCCGACACCGGGTCGTATTTGTGATCATGGCAACGCGCGCAACCAATGGAGAGGCCTAGCATGGAACGACCTACAGAATCAATCACGTCGGCAAAATCAAGGTATTGGTAGGTAGGTGACGCTTTGTAGCCATAGCGTTTGCCAATCGCGAGGAAACCTGTGGCAGTCACGCGGTTGGCATATTCCTCGGCGGCTCCATCACGAGCAAGGATATCGCCGGCAATTTGCTCGCGAATAAATTCATTAAAAGGTTGGTCTTTGTTGAAGGCATCGATCACCCAGTTGCGGTATTTGTAGGCTTCACGAACTGGATAGTCGGAGCCATCCCCAGCAGTGTCTGCGTACCGGGCAACGTCGAGCCAATGTCGTCCCCATCGTTCGCCATAAGCCGGCGAGTCGAGTAATCGTTCTACCAGTGACTCAAACGCGTCTTCGGATTTATCATTTAGAAAAGCACCGATCTCGAGTGGCGTGGGTGGAAGGCCCGTGAGGTCGAAGGTAGCGCGGCGAATCAACGTTCGGCGGTCAGCGGGAGGGACAGACGTCAGTTTTTGTTTTTCGAGCTGGGCAAGCACGAACGCGTCAATCGGATTTTGCGATTTGGGGTGGTCAGCGTCTCGAGGTACGGTCGGTAATTTTAGTGGCAGGAAAGCCCAGAAGTTTTTGGCTTCCTCCACGCTCATTGCCGTCGTTGTTGTTGATTCGGTTCGAGGGTCCGTGGCACCGTGTTTGATCCATGTTTCCAGAACCGCAATTTCCTGCTCAGTGAGCTGTTTCGAAGGCGGCATTTCCAGGTCGGAATCTTTGTATTTTACGGCCTCGATCAACAGGCTTTTCTCAGGTTGCCCCGGATGGATCGTTTGCCCGCGATCGCCGCCGCGCCTCCAGCCGTCTCGTGAATCAAGCCGGAGGCTACCCTCCTGTTTTTTCTCTCCGTGACACTCTTGGCAATGTTTGACAAGCAATGGTCGCACATTCGATTCAAAAAAATCCTCATCGCTTTGTGCGGAACAGTTTGTCACCGTCGATGTCAGGCAGATTGCGACTGCCGTGACCAAGAAATTCCACATCGAAGTATTCCCCGGTGATTGCAGGAGCATTTGCAACCATTTACGAGGCTCGTGTTTCATGCTTACTTTGTGGATGAATACACCTGTTTTACAAGTTGGTTTTTGAATCACCAGCAGATCGGAATGTTGAATTTTAGCCACTTCTCCTGCCCCATCGAGAATAGAAACGATAGACTCGTCGCGCTGGTGACTGACCAGGGCCTGTTCATCGACCAGCGATCTCGACAGGATCGTTCGAGCTTCCGGATGTTTACGCAGCAGATCATTCAGTTCGGTTCGCGCGGCTTCGTCGCCGTCATCCCGGACTTTTTGGAGCAAGTTGAGAAGTCGTTCTTCCATCATGGATTGGTCCTCATCTCACGTTCGATACACGCACTTAATTGCTGACGAATTCGCAGCAAGTTCATTTTTACCGCACTCAGACTCCGCCCCGATGCTTTCGCTATTTCCCGCAAACTTTGGCTAACGGTGTAGTGGTCATGCAGCAGAGTCTTCGCCAATTGATCAAGCTTACCAAAACAGAGCGCTAACGCCTCACGCCGCTCGTCAAACGCACTGGCGGCTTCCTCCGTATCCCCTGCCATCGCTTGAATTACGTCTTCATCAAACACCAAACGATCGCGCTTCTGGTCGCGGTAATGCGAAAGGATCGTGAATCGCGCCACGGTAAACGCCCACGGTAAAAACTCCGTATCTGGATCCCAATCCACGGACTTCTGCCACAATTTTACGCAAGTTGCCTGCAACACCTCGCGCGCATCCTGCCGATTCGCGTGGCAGAACGCTTCTAACGCGGGCTGGTGGCGGGTCAACGCCTCAATAAAGCGGGTTTCATCCGATGGGGGCAGCATCGCTAAAATGATTCCTCGCCAGAAAAAATAGGTGGATTTGAATTTTTCATTGTCTCAACCAAACTGGGTTAAGGCATTTGAGTAGCGCGAATTGGGTAACTTGGTTAGTGTCTGAACTCTATAGTTTATTCCACGATTACACTCGGCGGTCACAATTTTTCATCGAAGAGCTTCAACTTTACAGTCATTCTTAGTTTTTATGATCGCAAACTCAATTATCGAATCGGATTTAGGCAACCACGCGTTTCATGCAAGCATTAATAACAGGAAAAAATAATAGGGTTTTTTGCTGTCGGCACCACAATTGCCAACGGTCGAAAACGTACCAACAGGAAGTAGAAGTTCGAAGTCAGTTCAGCAAAGCAAGCCATGAGGCACCGCCCACGGAAGCCCCACAATGGGCTTACTAGAATTGACATTTTTCGCAATAGGCGATCGAGATTAGGCGTTTTCGCTTGAGGATGCCATCGAGTGGCCGATCCAAACGTTCAACCCATCAACAGTAAGCAACAGGGCGTTTGGATCAATGTGGGATTTGATTACGTCTTGGATTTGATTTCTTTTTAAAGGACAACTTTTTTCGCAGGCCTCAAGCTTGGCTTTGTTTTGCGAGTCGCTGCCCCGACGTCATCGAAAAAAAACAAGTCACGATCTCATACCATTTGCGGACTCCGCCCTGTTAACTGGTAGAAAGGTCATCTGGTCCGTTTAGTTTAATAGGTCAAACAGTTCCAGTTGGCAATCTTTCCAAGTCTTAGCAATTAAACCCATGGCGCTTGTCGAGCCACAGTTGCTCTGGGCAATCTTGCAAATCATTGGCCGTCAAATAGACGTCCATCGTGCGTACCGAGAATAAACTTATCTCCATCGCTACCTAACGATGGAATCGGTGAACCATCGAGAAAATAGCCAAGCATTTGATCAGATTCAAAGACGATATCTGAGCCATCTTCATTTTTCTGAACAATCTTAAATAACGACCTTAAATTTGGCACCGCCGTCCACGGCAGCAAAAATGGAGTTTTAGAAGGGATCGCACTCTTAACTGTGTAAATAGTGTTCGCATTGTTTGCCTTTAGCAAAGGAAGACAGACTGCTGGCAAGTCGAGACCATCGGGGTAGTAAGAATTAGAAAGCTCGTCGTACTCATTTAAATATTTTCCGACAAGATCATTTAACTGAGTCGGATAAGAACCTGTTTCCTGTTTCCAAGCGGCCAACGCAAGACGCTGCTTCAAATATCTCAGCACCCGCAGGTTAATCCGGTCTTGCGAATAAGAATCGAGATAAGACCGGTAAGCCATTGACGCGCCCTCCCGCATTGGAGCATAAGCGTAGCTCACCTCACGTCCGTCCCTTGAAGCCCGGCGGCGGACAGTCCAATCATCGGCTGTTAACCCATTCAGTTTGCAAAAATTCTGCCAACCTTCCCATTTCGTCAGAATATGTAACTGAGCTTTCTGTTTTTTTCGCTCTGTTTCCCACGCGAGATCGAGACTGTATGTAACAGGGTTTAGTCGATACAAAAAATATCTATTTTCGAGCCAATGCTCATTCTCAATCGAGAAGGACGATTGTATTAACGATTCAACATCATTTATCCCGCTCACCAATTCTCCAACCTCGCGGCCCGGTTGATCAGCCCACCTAATATATTCATTAATATTTTCAAAAGACAGGCTCCGAAGCCGATGCATCAGCACCGAGATTTCTGCCGAGAGGGCAAGGCGGTACAACTCAGAATCGCTGATCTGGATAGCATGTAATTTAAATCTTTCAATCAGTCCTGTAATAGACTGATACTTCCTCGCCCAGATCGTTGAAGCAGCATCTGGCGGCAGAAAAAAATAATATCGCATATCCGGATGACTGACAGCTTCTGCAATTCGATCGAACGTTGGCCTTTGACTAGCAAACAGTTCATTAACTGCGGGAGTTTGTTTCAGTAGAGCTTGATCGGACTCTAAATCATCCATCCACTCAGGGGCAAATTTTTGCCGAAACTCTTCGCAAGCTCTCTCCCACTCACCAACGGCTGATTCCATTTCTTTCGCCAACTCGAATCGCTGATCTCCAGCACCCCGAAGGGCTGTGGGGTTATCGAATAGGTTGTCCAGATCGTTAAACGCCGGCTGAACAACATAATCATTCAAACGATCTGCGCGCAATCCCAAAATACAACCTACCGAAATTAACGCCATTACCGCGATTGCAACGAGCGTTGCAGAGAATTGCCTTGTTCCGCGAATCCACGAAGGAGCGTACCACCAGGACAGCAACAAAGCACCGATACCAACGGGCCATGCGAAGTAATAAACAGGAGCTTGATACCAATTCAAATAACGGACCCAAACAATAGTCCCCAGGCAAGCCACTAATCCAATCAACGCGTTCAGGATCCCATGGCGGCAATAGATTGATACGAGTTGGCCTACCGCCGATACTACGAAAAACATCGATGCGGATCGAAGAGTAAGGGAGAAAAAGTAGGGCAGAAACATTGAGATTTCGTGCGCCGGCCTGTACCACTGACTAGCCGAGATGGATTCGTTGATTGCAATCATTTGATATTGACTAACGAAAACTGAAAACGCGACTCGATTTACGATTGCAATTACTACAGCGACCCACAATCCCACCACTAACAAAACCGACACGCGAGAAAGCCAAACGCGACGAGGATAGTCCGCCCTTTGTTGGAAAAAACGGTAGGAAGAACCTGATTGATCACTGGCAAACAAAGCCAACCCAAATCCGCCCCCTATCAACGCAGCAAACAGGTCATTGGAAAGCTCAATCCAATGAATCGAAGCCTCTGACCCTTCGTTTCGATATAAGGAGGGGAACGCCATCGCAATAAAGTCAGTGAAAGGCAATACGACAGCGACGTAGATCACGCCAAGCGCAACTGCAATCAAACATCCTAGCCAATGAATGCGCAACGTCTGCCACGCCAGAGACGCGACTGAACCACTGGGGCCTCCAAAGGTGAGTTTGAACTGCCCGACCGTTGACTCGCCACGACCGCTGAAACGACTGCTCCGGAGCTGATTAGGACGTAACCAATCCCCTGAATGGATTGCAATTCCCGCCAGAAGTAGAACAATTTGGAGTAAAAAAATAGCGGAGATTTCAAAAACGCCCACTTCTTTTCCGAAAAATGTGTTCAAACAAGTGTTCCAAATTAACCCGAGAACGAGAGGTACAACTACCGAACAAGTAGCGGCCAACAAAACAACATTTAAGGTTTTCTTAAGGTAACGAGAGAACATCAAGCTCCATAAAAAACTCATTACGGGCATCAAAAAAGCGATCGGTAGACTGGGCCCAAGCACAGCTCGCCCAGCTGATACCGCCAACAGATTCCGACCACCAAAGAACAGAGCAAACAACACTACGGCGATTACAATCGCTGATAAATAGAAAGCGAAGAAACAGATACCGGCGGTCAATATTTTGATGTCCGCCAGCTTTCTACCGGAGAAAGGCAAGCGGGTAAGAAAGGTGTCCGTTCGATTTTCCCGTTCTAGAGAAAAAGTCACCGCACCGCATACTAAGGCTGTCATCACCGCGCCACCGAGCGCAAGCCCAATAAACATCGAACCGTTGTCGGTGATTGACTGTGCAGCAAAACAGCCAACCGCCAGCATCCCAATCGCAGCAAGCGACATTAAACCGAGACAGGCCGGTAGCAACAGCCGGCACTCTTTCCAAATAAGATGCTTGCGTCCTCTCGCGGAAACGCCTATCCAGTTATCATTCCCACTAGGTGTCGAATTGCTTGTCGTCATAGACATCGCTTAAGCGCCGCCTTTCTCTAATTCACTCGCGCCGACTTTCCGTTGTGGTGAGGACGATTCAGTTTCAGATCCAGGGCCTTGCCGGACCTGGGATCCCAGGTAGGCCACAAAGATGTCTTCTAACGATGGTGTGTTCACTTCGACTTCATTCACACCCTCGGTATCTCTCAATTGCCAAAGTAAATTTGGATCCGGTTTTCTCACAAAGACCTGCTGTCGCTTTTTACCCTCACCCTGTCGGGAAAGGAGACACGCATCAAAAACCGGCAAACTAATGTTTGGGTTTGAAACCGTGATTACCCACTGTTCAATTTCTCGCTTGAGCGTTTCCAGACGATCACACACACGTATCTGACCTGCATTTACAATCGCAACGTAATCAGCCACCCTCTCCACTTCCGGAATTTGATGACTGCTTAAAAAAACCGTTCGATTAGCGGCGGCAACATCGACCATGCTCTCGAGAAATTTCCGACGAACCAAGGTATCAAGTCCCGACGTCGGTTCATCCAAAATCAATAAATCTGGCTGATGGGCCATTGCAAGTGCAAGGGCTACTTTCGCATGGCCGCCCTTGGATAGCGTTTTGATTTTAACGTCTAGAGGAAGTTCAAAATCACTAGCCAACTTTACAAATTGGTCGTAAAACCCCG
The DNA here is from genome assembly GCA_028823415.1 of Mariniblastus sp. Classification (GTDB taxonomy): domain Bacteria; phylum Planctomycetota; class Planctomycetia; order Pirellulales; family Pirellulaceae; genus Mariniblastus. The sequence continues at coordinate 879 of JAPKBL010000090.1, read as the reverse complement.
CTGGATAGAACCCGCTGGTAAACCAACCAATTTCGGAAACCTTCATCCACCCATAAAGCGCTGGGGCATCCGGAACGTAACCGATCTGCCTTCGGATCTGTACATCGTTGGCAGTTGGTTCAAGACCGAGAATTTTTATACTTCCAGAATCTGGATGCTCAAGCCCCAACATGGTCTTGATCGTAGTTGTTTTGCCTGCCCCATTTTCACCTAACAGCGCGAACACTACGCCGGACGGAATTGAAAACGAAATGCCATCCATCGCCTGGATCGATCCGTATTTTTTGGAGACATTGCTAAGTTCGACAACTGCCATGAAAGAAGTCCTATATCTATAAAGAGGAACGATTTTTTGCGTAACTCGTTTTTGATTTTTGAAGGCAACTCGCTACCATCTTTTCTACCTCGTCGTCAGACAGGTGGCTTTGCCGTGCCTCCTCCATTACTTGCAACATTCGCTCGGACAAAAGCTGTTTTCGAAGAATTTTACACTGTTTGACCGCGGTAGGAGTTACAAGCAACCCTTCGCCTCGAACGGATTCAAGAATCCCTTCATCTTGAAGCTGACGATAGGCTCGGGCTACGGTATTCGGGTTCACAGCAAGATCGCGAGACAAATTGCGAACGGACGGTACCAACTCGCCTACTGCAATTCCCTCACTGGCAATAGCGAACGCAATTTGACGAGAGATTTGCTCGTAAACTGGCACGCCGTTAGTTTGGTTGATATTAAAAAACACAAGTAAACTCGCTTTGCTCAAACGTGAACTACTGTATTACCACAATAGTACAGCAACTCGATTTAGTGTCAAGCCAGCCCTTAAACTGACCTGCCCCCCGAGAACGAGTCCACAACAGAACTTAGGATTTTGTTAGAAT
>JAPKBL010000089.1 GCA_028823415.1 Mariniblastus sp. | reverse complement strand
GCTCGAAACTGCCGCTCGAAACTGCCGCTCGAAACTGCCGCTCGAAACTGCCGCTCGAAACTGCCGCTTAAGACTCGGCAGTCAAAAATCGGGGCCTGGAAACGCCATACCCCAAGCCCTAAAAACGACCAATAAATTCCACAATCTGGATACACACCGTCAAAATGTGGAAATTCGATCGCCAAAACCGTTTGAATTCATAAATATACCGTCAAAACACTCAAGGGCCAATAATACGCTCTTGCGGCCTATTTTCAGGAAGATAAAATCCCTTCTGAACCCCTGAGGCTGATAGACGGACTGACGATTCAGTGCAAAATCCACTCATTTTCGTTGGAATTGGACACCCTGCACTTCTCTCTCGCTTTCCCTTAGGCGTCTTAAATTTTGCGTCAACGACCCTAGAATACGTGTGGAGCAAGTCAACTCTATGAATCCTCATACACAAACAATGACATACAACCGACTCGAACTTTTAAAATTGATGTACCTCAGTCGTGAGGGAGATCGGCGCGAAGGCGTCCTCCATCGACAGAGCAAAGGCTGGTTTCAAGTCGCTGGAATGGGACACGAAACGCTTGCAGTATTCTCATTCTTGATGCAAGACGGGGACTACCTCTTCCCATATTACCGCGACAGAGCAATGGTCCTTGCCAAAGGTGTCTCCAACGCCGAATTAGCGAGCGCGTATTTTGCGAAACTTGGTTCCTCCAGTGCTGGACGGCAAATGCCCGGGCACTACAGTGACCGTCAGCGGAATATTTGGAGCGTCCCCACGCCAACGGGAGCCAATGCGCTACCGGGCTGCGGAGTAGCCTGGTCTATGCAACTGGATGAGCACCCCAACGTTGTCGTGGCAACCGTCGGCGATGCTGCGTCTCGCCAAGGCGAATTTTACGAAGCCATTGCGTTTGCAATTGAGCGCCAACTTCCGATTGTGTTTATCGTCGAAGATAACAATTACGGGATCAGCACCAACACGGAAAAATTCAATCCATTTAAACTAGAAGTTTTTAACGAGAACCATCTGGTACACGTCGACGCGCGACACCCGGACCGAGTTTTCGACGTCGCCGCGCCCGCCCTTGAGAAAGCGCGCTCCGGCGGGGGCCCTACGGTCGTGATTGCAGAACTGGATCGCCTCTGTTCGCATACCAGCTCGGATGATCATCGTGTCTATCGCCCTCTCGATGAAATCGAGGCGATGGCTGACCGCGATCCAATTATTGTGTTGTCCAATGAATTAATTGAATCGGGTGAATTGTCGAGCGACCAATGGGAAGACATTAAGTCTGAGATCAACGCGCGGGTCGATCAAGAGTATATCGATGCCGAATCCGAGCAAGATCCGACTCCCGATGATTTGATGAAGCAACTTTTCGCTCCCACCACGGCTCCTGAGCCTCCTCCGATTGAGGGCGGGCGAAAATGGCGAATGGTCGATGCAATCAATCAGGTTTTCAAGCACGGTCTTGATAACGACGATTCCTTTATGTTCTTCGGGGAAGATATTGAAGCTCCCAAAGGAGGCGTCTTTGGACTCACGGCCGATCTCTCCCACGAACACCCCGACCGAGTATTTAACTCTCCCCTTGCTGAGGCAACGATTGCTGGTGTCGGTATAGGCATGGCCTGTTATGGGAAAAGACCGGTCTTTGAAATTCAGTTCATTGATTTCGTCGGCCCTGCCATGAATCAAATCACACAGAATTTGGCAACCCTCCGCTGGCGGACAAATGGCGACTGGACTTGCCCAGTAGTGATGTACGCTCCATACGGTGCCTACTTGCCAGGTGGATCGCTTTGGCATTCCCAAGCCAACGAGTCAATCTTCGCGCATTGTCCCGGTTTACGTGTTGTGGTTCCAAGCACACCAGAAGATGCGACCGCACTCATGTGGACTTCAATGCACACCGATGATCCGACACTTTTCCTAATCCCGAAACATCTTTTCCGCCAACAAATGGCTGTTCCTAATGACATCCCTGCAGTTGGTTTCGGCGAAGCCAGGGTGCGGCGCGAGGGAGATGATGTCACCATCGTTTCCTGGGGAAATTGTATGGAACAGGCTTTCGCTGCCGCCGACGCTTTGGCAGATGAAGTTTCAGCCGAGATCATTGACCTGAGATCAATTCAGCCATGGGACAAAGACACGATCCTAAAATCGCTTGAGAAAACTGGACGTCTGGTTGTGATTCAAGAAGACGGCCGATCGTGCAGTGTCGGGCAGATGATCATCAGCGAAATCATGGGCGACCCTGAGAGTTTTTGCTATTTTGTCAGCGCTCCTCAGTTGGTCGCCAAACCCGATGTCCATATTGGGTACAACCCGATTTACGAGTACGCTGCACTTCCTGACACCAACCAAGTCATCGACGCAATCCGAATTACAATGGAGGACTGACCGGCCATGCCCGTCATTTCAGTACGAATCCCGCAATTGGGCGAAGGCCTACAAGAAGCGTTACTAGTTGAATTCCTCAAGCACCCTGGCGACACCATCGGACGCGACGATCCGATCTACGTCATGGAAACGGATAAGGCTACTACCGATGTCGAGTCTCCTTACGACGGAACCCTCGTTGAGTGGACAGTCGAACCCGGAACAGTGCTGGCGATCGGTGCCGAAATCGGCAAGATGGAAGTGGCTGAAGGCGTAAAAGAAATGCCCGTCGGACACGGTCCTGTCGATTCCCAGCCTTCCGAACCCTCGCCAGCAACACCGACCGCGGCAACGACTCCATCGCCCGTCCGCTCAACACGGGTGATGATCCCTCCAAAAACACGGAAGTACCTCAAAGAACTCAACCTGCTTGATGCCGTCGACCAAATCCCTTGCAGCGGCAAAAAGATGATGCCTGAGGATGTCGATGCGTTTATCGCCTCGGGTGGAGGAAACGTGGAAATTTCGTCGGACCTGTACCTGATCGAACCATTACCCAAATCCCAGATTGTCTTGAACTACCGTCTTGGACGAGGCGCCAAAGCCTGCGTTCCTGTGACCGTCATGACCGACGTGAACTGGACGCAAGTGACTGCCGCCCGAAAAGTAACCCGCGAAACGGGTGGTCCTACCGGTTTTGCAATGGCCTGTTGGGCCGTTGTTCAAGCCTTGAAAAACCATTCGAAATTTCGAAGTGTGATGAATGCTGATGGCAACTCCCTGAAAGTATTCCACCACGTGAATCTCGGTGTGGCAGTCGCCCTACCCGGAGATGAAATGGTAACCGCCGTCATTCGCAACTCAGACGAAATGAGTGAGGCTGATTTTTATCAAGCCTTTGCAACTCAAGTAGCAGCGGCAAAAGAGACAGGCGATCAAGCCGATGAGTCGACCACCGTTACCGTCTCCAATATCGGCAAGGCAGGAATGAGAATCGGGATCCCGGCAATCGTTGCCCCCGCTGTCGCAACACTCGCAATTGGCGAGTCATTTGCACACCCCGTTCCCGACGGCGATTCGTTTCGATTCCAAACCATGGTCACCGCTACACTAAGCTTTGATCACCGGATCGCGAACGGTGTGGGCGCCGCGAATTTCATGAGAGAAGTAAAATCTGGCATCGAAGCGGTTGAAGCCTGAATCACTAAGATGAAGTGACCTCGCCCAATAAAACGCCAAGGGAAGCACTGCCCTGCTGCGCTAGTCCAAGGCGTAGGTTTGATGCGCTCGATCCAACTCCGCCGTCGTCAGCGTTTGGCTGTGTATTATGAGCCGGTAACGTAAGGTCGTTGAGTTAGTCATCGATAAGCTAACTGGTTTTTTTCCTGGATAAACAGGGTTTTGCATGCTCTTTGCTTGATCTCGCAAAATCCATTTCTGTGGATAGCCTGCTGATTCAGGGTGAACCAATATGGCAATTCCACTAGACGTTTTTGTTTTCCCAAATTGGCCGACGAGATCCACCCAATTGCCACAATCCATTTGAAGTTTGGTCGCTGTCTTGAATCCGCGAGACGTCAAAAATTTCAAATCAGGCGGCTGCTTGACGCGAACCGAGAATCCCCCATATCCCTTCGAATCGTTTGAACCGCCAATTGATAAATTTGGCTGCAGCGCTAAGAGTTCAATTTCGAAATCGATATACCGCTGATCGCCATCGACACGATGGACTTCAATGACATTCATTTCCCTCACTAACGGAATCGGCTTCGCGTCTGAATCAACTAGTTTTTCTGATTGCCAAATCACTTCGTTCTTGATCCGAATCGAACTCGCCTTCGAGATGACCTCGATCGTTCGGACATTCCAATCAAACGCATCGGCCAGCCAGCCATCCCCCGCAGCTGAACCACTCATCGTCAGCTGGTGCCACGCCCAAAATATCCCGCGGTGATGAGGATGATCTGGGGGGAAATCCTGGGTCAGTACTCGTCCATCCAATCCGTATAGCGGATGAATGTAGTTTGCGCGGCGATGAGACCCGTTTCGCGATTTTGGATTCGCCTGATACTGAAGAATCGGAGTTTCTTGCTGGGAAACTAAAACTCCCTTGGCATTCTTGATCCAGTGAAGCGATCGGTCATTTGAAAAGCCCTGGGTTTGCCCACCGACGGACTCAATCCCTGTAGCGATCACCCCAAGCAGCATGCATAGCGTCACAATCGTTCGACTCATTTTATTGTCTGTCGTCTAAGCCAGTATTTCTTTAACCACATTTCCAGCAACGTCCGTCAAACGAAAATCCCGTCCGGCATATCGATAAGTTAATTTTTCGTGATCCAAGCCCATGAGGTGTAAGATCGTTGCGTGCAAATCATGCATATGCACCTTGTGATCAACTGCGTGATGACCAATTTCATCAGTTTTGCCATGCACATAACCCGCCTTAACACCGCCCCCGGCGAGCCACACCGTGAATCCTCGTGGATTGTGATCTCGCCCATCTTTCCCTTGAGCAAAAGGAGTCCGGCCAAATTCTCCGCCCCACCATACCAACGTGTCCTCGAGCAACCCACGCTGCTCCAAATCAGCCAATAAACCCGCCACCGGTTTATCAACGGCCTTAGCATGAACCGCATGCTTGGGCATGTTGGAATGCTGATCCCACCGAGGAGTCGCAGATTCATCCGAGTAGTTAACCTGAATATATCGCACATCTGCTTCGGCTAATCGTCTCGCTAAAAGGCATTGCCGCCCAAAATCGTCGGTCTCTTTTTCATTGATTCCATAGTTTTCCAACGTTTCGAGAGTCTCACCCGATAAATCCATAATCTCTGGTGCATTAAGCTGCATGCGGTATGCGAGTTCAAAAGACTCGATGGTTGCCTCAAGTCTTTCGTCTTCAGGATGCCGTTGCCATTGCGAACGGTTCATTTTCTGCAGGAATTCAAACTGTTTCTTTTGAACCTCTGGCGGCAAATGAAGATTCGAAATGTTATTGATTTTCGCTTCCGCTACCGCCTGACCGGCGCGGCCAACTGCCGTACCTTGAAACATCGTTGGCAAGAACGCATTCGAATAATTCCGCGGCCCACCTTTACTCGCCGATGGGTTAATCGTCACAAATCCCGGAACATTTTGATTCTCCGTTCCCAGCCCGTACGTAATCCAACTGCCTACCGACGGCCTTACGAGACTTGTCGCCCCGGTGTGCATAAACAGTGTGCTCGGACCATGTGCCACCCCTTCGGTATGCATCGAGTGGATCATGCACATTTTATCAACATGATTTGCCATCTCAGGAAACAACTCAGATACATGCTGTCCGCATTCGCCATATTGCTTAAACGACCAAAGTGGCTTGAGCAACTTCCGCGTGCTCTTATTGCCGAACGTACCAAAACGCACCCCGGTAAAATCTATTCCCTGCCCGTCTCGCTTTACTAGTTCCGGTTTGTAATCAAAACTATCAACTTGACTCGGACCACCTTGCATGAAAATGAAAATCACCCGCTTGGCTCGCGGTGGGAACATCGGCTTGCGAGGCAACAAGGTAGTTCGTTTATCCTCTCCCCGACTCTGCTCGGCACAGATTCCCGAAAATGCCAAGCCTCCAAATCCACAAGCGCTACGGCGCATCATCTCGCGCCGAGAAACCGTTCGATAAAACTCACAAGGTTCTGTCATGTTTTTAGACCAAGGTACTTATTTACTGGTTCAAAATTACTCAATATATCGAAAATCTAAGCTTGCAAATAACGCATGGCAAAATCTTGCCCACACCCCTCGCCGTGCCTCGTCCGCATCATGAGACTCTCCTGAAACATCTTGCCGAAGGTAATCCTGCACCGCCTGGCGCTCTTTCAGCGTTGGCTTTCGACCAACCGTACTTCGGAACGCAATCTCAACCCGCTCTGCATCATCAATTCCCGCGATTGCAAGCAGTTTATCGGCCATTTTATTGGACGATCGAATCACACCCGGATCGTTCATCAGAAACAACGCCTGAGTCGGAAGAGTACTCGTATTTCGATCCCCCGTCACCAGATTAGGATTCGCGAAATCGAAGACCTCAAACAGCGGGAGCATCGAATTCCGAAACGAAGGTACGTAAACACTTCTTCTGACTGTATCAAATTCATAGCCAAGATCATATTGAGTAATTTTTCGAATCGTTCGGCCCCCGGGCGCCAGATCGAGTTCACCAGAAATATATAGAATTGAATCGCGAAGAACCTCGGCATCGACGCGACGGCGATTAGCTCGCCAAATCAACCGATTCTCAGCGTCTTTCCTCATCGCCATCGGCTCGGCGGATACGCCAAGTTGAAACGCGCGTGATAACACGATTTTTTTGATAAGCACTTTAGTCGACCAGCCAGAGTTAATAAAATCCACCGCTATGAAATCCAGCAATTCCGGATGGGACGGTTTTTCTCCGACGAATCCAAAATTGTCGGTCGTCGCGACGAGGCCTTTTCCAAAAAGATGCCTCCAAACTCGATTGACATAGACCCGCGCCGTCAGTGGGTGGTCAGGACTTGAGATCCACTCGGCCAACTGCAGCCTTCCACTCTCATCAGGGGCAAACGTCGGCCTGGATTCATCGCTACAAACTGACAAAAATCCACGTGGTACCACTGGACCCAAATTCCGAACTGACCCTCGGATATGCAAGTGGCCATCCTTCGGCTTGGAACTGTCTTTTACCGACATTGCCACTGCGACCGGGCGCACCGGATTCTTCTTGATTTCCTTTAGCGATTGATCCAGGACTGTGATTCGCTCTTTAAGGGCGACCACTTCTGCCAATACTTCAACCTCATCCACCCGTGTTTCGATCTCCGATTGTCCGCCAGGCGAAGCTAGTTTCTTGGACGACAACACGCGACTACCAGCGGTCGCAGGATCGCCATCCCGTTTAATAAACTGGACCGCATCAACTATCACATGCCCATCAGTGCCTTCGTTTGAGATCGTTACCGAAGAAGCATTGTCGGCCTCAAAACGAAAAGTCCCAAGCGAGTAAAACAAACCCTCAATCGGTGGCGGCTTGGATTGATTGACAAGTAATCTTGATTTGCCATCCTGGTGATCGACTGTCACGACCGTGTTGGAAGCGCGATTCCCCCCAGCACTGTAAGAAACCCGAACTTCATAGTTTCCGCCAGTCTCAAACTTGGGCGAGAAAATTGCCTTCTTCTCGCCCTTCGCCAAATTACTGTCGTGCAAATAAAATCGATTTACAAATTGCTTAGCAAAGGTCGACTCTTTCCAGCTACCGATCAATTGAGCCGAGGTCTCATCAAGCACGATACCGTTGAGCGAATCAATCGACACTACCTCCTGCTCGATGCTGTCTTGTTTCTGTTTCCCGCTGGACAACTTCGCCAACTCAGCCTTCGCAGCAGCGAGTTGTTTCGCTAAAACCTTGACTCGACGAAGGTACTTTTTTGAGTCTTCGATCTCTTTCTCAGTCGCGAGAGACTGGGTGACGTAACTCGAGACATTCCCATCCACTAATGCCACGGTGCTTCCAAAAATACCTGCGATCGCATAATAATCCGACATTGGAATCGGATCGAATTTGTGATCGTGGCAGCGAGCGCAACCGAGTGTCAAACCTAAGAACGCGCGACCAATTGTGTCGATTTGTTCATCGATGACCTCCATTCGCAACAGTTCTTTGTCCTGCTGCTCGTAGTTAGTCGGCCCCAGAGCGAGTAAGCCAGTGGCGACGAGCTGCTCCATTTTTTGTTGATGCGTATCATACGGAAGTAAATCACCAGCAATCTGTTCGACAATAAATTGATCGATTGGTTTGTCTTTGTTGTACGAATCAATAACGTAGTCGCGAAATCGCCAAGCTTCCGGAAACATTAAACTCCGACCACCGCCACTCGACTCTGCAAACCGGGCAACATCCAACCAGTGACGCCCCCAGCGTTCGCCGAAATGGGATGACGCCAACAAACCGTCAACCACGCCCGGCAAAATTGCGTCAGTCGATCGGCCATCAACAATAAAAGCGTCGATTTGAGAAATTGTCGGTGGCAGTCCAATGATGGCAAGATAGATTCGCCTCAACAAAGATTCACGATCGGCATCTTTTACCGGACTTATCCCCTCGGATTCTAATTTCGCGAGGAGGTACCGGTCGATTTCATTCCGAGGCCAATCACGATCAACCGTTTCCGGTAGTTGGGAATCCTTCAAAGGAGAAAATGCCCAAAACCTCTTACCCGCTTCCAAATCCATTGGCTGCAAACTTGTTGACGACTGGGACTGCCGAGGATCTGGTGCGCCCATCTTGATCCATTTTGTAAAAACGTCTATTTCTGAATCTTTGAGCTTTCCTTTGGGCGGCATCTCGTAATCTTCATAGCGAACTGAAGAAATCAACAAACTTCCCTCAGGATCCCCGGTAATAATTGCCGGACCGGTATCGCCGCCGCTCAACATCTCAGCTCGCGAGGTTAACCGTAAACCGCCGCGAATCTTTTTATCATCGGCCCCATGGCATTGGAGACAATGCTCAGACAAAAGTGGGCGAACTTTACTCTCAAAAAACTCGATCTCACGGTCCGAAAAAGAATTCGAACCAGTCTCTTTAGATTCTTGAGCAACACCTGCGGCGATCAACCAATTCAATGCCAGTGCGGCCTGTATCGCGATCAGTGCAAACTGCCGCAAGAAGTCTCGAAATTTACTCATTTGATTTTTAATCATCAATTCAAAAGCACAACCAAGGAACTACCATACAAGAACAACACTTCCATAGTACAAAGCGGCCCGTTTCAGTATAACGCCGATTACCAGAAATAACGAATCGCATCGATTTCCCTTGATTCAATCGGAAATGCGATCGCATTAAAATCGAAAAAAATCAATTCATTGCATTCGATTAGCGAAAAATCAACCCTACAATACGCAGATCGCGCGGACCTCGAATAATCTGGGAAACCAATGAACGTTACGAATCGAAACTCGAAATCCCCAGGTCGCGACGCTTGCTTCCTGGCTATTTCATTCGGCCTCCTACTCGCCACCGCATTGGCTCCCAATGCGAACTCAGAAGAAAGACAGTTCGATGCGGAAAAACCGAATGTCTTGATCATCTATGCCGACGACCTCGGATACGGTGACGTTCATTGCTACAACCCAAAATCCAAAATCCTTACACCCAATATTGACCGACTAGCCAATGAAGGAATGCGCTTCACCGATGCCCACAGCGCAGCAACCGTTTGCACGCCCAGTCGCTACAGCCTACTAACAGGTCGATACGCGTTTCGTTTGCCCAATCATGGCAGAGTGTTTGATGGCATTGGTGGCCCCAACTTAATTGCAAAGGACCGCCTCTCGCTCGGGCAGATGTTTTCCGACCTTGGATACAAAACGGGATGTGTTGGCAAATGGCACATCGGCATGACGTTTTTTGATAAAGAGGGAAAACCAATCAACCAAGGTGGACCAGAGCCCGTCACGCGCATCGACTATGAGAGACCAATCGAGGGTTCACCAATTCATCGTGGCTTCGATTACTTTTTCGGCACGGCGGCCTGCCCAACCACGGATTGGCTCTATGCGTTTGTCGAAGGTGATCGAGTCCCCTCGCCTCCAACGCAATTACTAGATAAGTCGAAACTTCCTAAACACCCTTACTCGGTCGATAACAGGAGAGGCTGGAAGGCAGATGACTTTGACCTTGAGGAAGTCGATCTACTTTTCCTTGAGAAAAGCAAACTCTTTCTCGAGAAACATTATCAAACTTCCCCTGAAAAACCATTTTTCCTTTACCACGCCATGCAGGCGGTGCATCTACCCTCATTCCCGGCAGATCAGTTCAAGGGCAGCAGCAACTCAGGGCCCCATGGCGACTTCATCGTCGAACTCGATTTTATCGTCGGTAGCCTCCTTGAAACATTAAAGCAGCATGACGCCGAAAAGAATACGATTGTAATTTTCACAAGTGACAACGGCCCAGAAGTGTTAACGACCGTCAGGATGCGACAAGATCATCAACACGATGGCGCTGCTCCCTGGCGTGGCATGAAACGTGACCTTTGGGAGGGAGGCCACCGTGTTCCCATGATTGTAAAATGGCCGGGCAAGGTTCCCGCCGCCTCAACTACCGACGCATTAATTTGCCAAACCGATCTGATGGCAACCCTGGCAATGATCACAGGTGTTCAGCTCCCAGAGAATTGCGCAGAAGACAGCATCGATTTTTCAAAACTACTTTTGGGGAAAACTCAAACGGGGAAGCGAAAATTCATCGTTCATCAAGGGTTTGCCGGCGATAAAAAACTCGCGATTCGGAGTAAGAAATGGAAATATTTGAATTGTGGCGATTCCGGAGGGAATAACTACGAAAAGCAACCATTGCTCCTACCCTACCGCCAAAACGAGACAGCCGGCAACGCGCCATCGCAGCTATACGACCTCGAAACAGATCCCACAGAATCCAACAACCTCTATTTTCAAGAACCGGTTATCGCGTCCGAATTGAATGCTAAGCTCGAAGAAATCAAATCAATGAGCAAAACAGCGTCTCCTCCCCAATAGCCCCCAACAAAACCGTTGCGCTACCAAGACGTTTCCACGTATTGAAGAAAAAACGACCTCAGATAATGCGATTAGAAGGTCGATTGCCTAGCGTTTCGTCACCTCCCGTGGAATAAGTTTTTCCTCCAACAGGGCATCGGATATACACAATCGCATTGACACCGCAATCGTTACGTTATTGTTCTCTTAAAACGCTGCTGACAATTACCTTTCCCGCAAACGAATCAAAAGACACTGACCATCGTGCCGAAGTGAATTTGATCTTTGCGAGTCTCCCACTGGCAGATTGGTATTCAAAAAACTGTCAGCCACAAATTGTTCCCCAGCGTTATCTTAGATTGCATCTCATTGTCTCAATCGAGACCTTGGCTGGGGACAGATAAGCCTTTGGATTTCAGTAGGGAAATCAAAGGTTCTAAAAATAATGAATCGAGCCTTTGAGATCATTGCAACTTGCATTTTCAATGTTTAACTTGAGGATCTCTTCTTAGAACAGCTTGTTCGCATGTCGATATTTCCATATAGAAATGTAAATACATGAACATCTTATCTCCAAAACTTTTGCTGGCCTTGCTGATAGTTTCCATCGCGGGTTTCACAAATTCCGCCAAGAGTGAAATCATCGTGATTGATAATTTTAATGCAGATTTGGAGGTCCCCGGATTGCTCGTCAACTATTATGTCGGCTACGCACAGCAACGCTCCCAAAACATCGGAAACATCAAAGGCAGCACCGTCACTCGAGATGTGGATCTGACAGGGATCACCAACACTGATCCAACCGGATTCTTTTCTTCCAAGTCCTCAGTGGTCAACAATATTTTTGCGTGGTCAAATGATCCTGGAACTGCGTCCACCACCACCATCAATCACCAATTTTCTTCAGCCATCGATGTGCTTAGCCCTCATGGCTCTCAATACGGCTCGTTAGTTCTTGATGTTACCAATGTAGATATAAATGCTGTCGCCACCATCACTTTGGTTGATGCAGGTAATCAATCGGCAACCTTTAGTCAATCGATCGCAAACCCCGGGGCTCAAGAGGTCCACTTCAGTTACGATAATTTCCTCGCCGTCAATTCCAGCCTTGACCTGTCACAAATCAAGAGCGTTTCAACTTTTTTGAGTCAAGAAACGGGCGCAACAGCAGTCGACTTTGAGATGGACATTCTTGCCTTTAATACTCCGGAACCTACCAGCGTTCTCTTATTTTCCATTGCCGGAATCGGATTAACATTCAGAAGGCGTCGGAAGAACGCTTAAAAACGAATCTCTAAAGCACAAATTGAGATTCTTTCTGGCTAAAACAACAAACTTGCTGCTATCGGTTGTACCCTTGGATTCCACAGTTCTTTTTTGGATTTCCGCTGCATTACTTTGGATTCGCCTTCTTTAAGGCCAGATCCAGATTCTCGAATCACCCGAAGTTCTCTACCACATGTGCGCTAAAATGCGATTGCAGATCGAATTGAAATCATGCTCTAATTACGCTGACATCTGGTATTTCGGTCGATAAATAGAACAATTAGATTCCTATGGATTTGCTCTTTCCTTTTACGGTTGGGTTCGCGGTCATTCTCATCACAGTGGGTTTGCATGCGGTCACCACGAACCAGACAATTTACCTATTAAAAAAGCATGAGCAAAAAAGGCACCCTCTAAAAAATGGCCATCGTTCAAGGCCACTCATCCTTGGTATCACCGGCGTACTTTTGTCGGTAAAGCACTATATCGACATCCTGTTGTGGGCATTTGCCTATTGGTTTTTCGCGGGTTCAGAGAACTTCGTCAATTTTGAGGATGCCGTTTATTTTTCATCGGTAACCTATACCACGCTCGGTTATGGAGACGTAACCCTATCTGATAACTGGAGACTCCTGTGCGGCATCCAAGCCATGAATGGAATCTTACTGTTTGGTTGGAGCACTGCCATCCTTTTCTATCTCTTTCAGAGATTCTGGATTGAACAGAACAAGAGCCTCCCAAAGGCCAAACCGATAAAAAATCAAAACGAAATTAGCCAATAAAGATGCTACGAACACAAAACGTCTGTTTAGTTTTACTGGCGACAATCGCAGTCAGCTTTAGCCTCTTTTATTTAAAATCGGTTTTACTGCCGTTCGTGATCGCTTTGTTTGTGGTCATTGGCTGCCGCCCAATCTTAGAGTTCATTGAAAAGCAGTTGAAGCTTCCCCGCTCAATTGCATTCGGACTATCTTTCTTGATTGGCAATCTATTACTAATCGGATTCGCACTTTTGTTGTGGTTCTCAATTACGGATTTACAGGACAAATCCAGCGTCTATCAGAAGCGGATGAATATCATTGCAACCTGGATAGTTGAAAAACTCCCCAGCACTCTCCAAACTCCCCAAACTCCAGAGTCTTCTAAGACGACGAACAACGCTCCCACCCAAACTGACGCTGTGACAAATCCTCTTGGTTTCACGATCAATGACGATCTCCCCAAGAATCCAAAAGCGGCTGTCGAGGAAATATTCCAATCGATTTCGAGCTTCATTCAGGAGCAACTAGTTCGACTGGTAAGCTCTCTTGCCAATTTACTTTCGTATGGAATCCTAATTCTGATTTTTGTATTCTTCCTACTCATGGGAAACACCGGACAACGCCTTCGGCCAGATCAAACAAACGAAAGTCAGCCAAGGATTCTTGGCGAAATTGAAGAACAGATTCGCAAATACCTGATCATGAAGACGGTCATCTCTATGTTCACCGGAATTGCGTTCGGTCTGGTGCTCTGGATTTTTGGCGTTCCCCTGGCGACGGTCTTTGGATTCCTTGCGTTCTTACTCAACTTCATTCCAAATATCGGTCCCCTCATTGGCTGCGCGTTGCCCGTCCCCTTCCTCATACTCAACTCGAATATATCCCCCACTGCCGGGATCATTTGCTTCGTTTTGATTGCCACGATTCAATTTGTCAGTGGTAATGTGATCGAAACTCGAATCATGGGAAAGTCATTTGACGTCAGCCCAATTACGTTATTGCTCGCTTTAATGTTCTTCGGATTAATTTGGGGCATTATCGGCATGTTCCTCGCGACCCCAATCGTATCGATCATAAAAATCGTACTTCACCAACGCGATTCAACACGTCCAATCGCCGACCTGCTCGCCGGCCGCCTCGATGTCTTCAATGCCATCGAAGACTAGGATCACTTTTCGGACTCCATAAAGAGTACGTTTCACCTGCTACCTCAAGCCGTCACGTCTGATTTGGACGACGTTGCATCCAATCTTTGCAACTGAAGCCTCCCTCCACCTAACGCAGCCACTATCACCCGTTTTGAGCTGCAGCGGTCATGCCTCGCGGCGTTTTACCCCGACGGGGGGAAATGCCCCGCCCTTTCAAAGCCGCCCCGATCCGAGAATTCTAAAAACCCGATACTCGCGAAATAAAAAAGTAAAACCAAAACTGGTTTTACCTCATAAAAAACTGCCTATCGGCGTGGCAGACTCGAGCGGAATTCGATACCGGCAATCACTTGGCACGTCGATTGCTATGCCTCTCATTGCTTAAGCCTCCTGGGCTTTTACTCCTCACGCACGTCAATCGAAAGCTAACTCGCAATAGAAAACCGCACTGAAAGAGAACTCATGTCAAGTAATGCCAATCCAAACTGTCGAGAGCCCGTTAGCGGTAAATCCGATGTTCCGTTACACAAACGAATTATTGAACTCTCCTCTGAAATCCAAAGAAACAGCGTTCCCTTTCAGACGCTCATTGACGAAGTCGGACACGTCATCGTTGGCCAAGAAAAACTGATTCAACGGATGTTAATCGGACTCTTAGGCAACGGACACCTTTTAATCGAAGGCGTTCCCGGGTTAGCAAAAACAACCGCCGTCGCGTGCCTCGCCAAAGGAATCGCCACGGAATTCCAACGCATCCAGTTTACCCCCGATCTTCTCCCAGCCGACGTTGTTGGAACTCTCATTTATCGCCCTCAGCAACAGGAATTTGTTGTTCAAAAAGGCCCAATTTTTTCCAACCTGATTCTAGCTGACGAGATTAATCGAGCGCCCGCCAAAGTCCAAAGTGCGCTCCTCGAAGCGATGCAGGAAAGACAAGTTACGATTGGCACAGAAACCTACCCACTAGACGATCCGTTCCTAGTTATGGCGACTCAAAATCCGGTCGAACAAGAGGGAACCTATCCACTTCCCGAGGCCCAAATGGATCGGTTTATGCTCAAAGTCGTGGTCGGCTATCCCAACCGCGAGCAAGAACGCTTGATCCTCCAACGCATGTCTAAAACAAAACAGAATCATGACGTGCGTGCAGTAATGAAGCCTGCCGACATTCTCGATGCTCGTGAATTAATCGACGACATCTACACCGACAACAGAGTTCAAGACTATATCGTTGATTTAGTGATGGCCACACGCGAACCCGAAAAGTACGGCGTGCCGGTCAACGGACTGATCCAATACGGGGTCTCGCCCCGAGCGACCATTAGCCTCACGTTAGCTGCGAAAGCAAACGCCTTTCTTCACGGTCGCGGGTATGTCATCCCCCAGGATGTCAAGGAACTTGCGCTCGATGTGCTTCGACATCGACTGATTATTACCTATGAAGCCGAAGCCGAAGATAAAACGTCAGACGATGTCGTATCGACCATTCTTGCCCATGTCCCTGTTCCTTAACGGAACCAAACCGACGGTCGGTTGAACACGTTACCAAAGGGCCTTGCACCTCCCTGACGGTAACGTGCTCGACTGGCTATTTCACTGTTTTCAAATTACTTCTACCACTCTGTGTTTCAATTATGATTCCAATCGAATTAGTTAAGAAAATCAAACGCATCCAAATTCAGACTGCCCATCGAGTTGACGGCATGCTGGCTGGCGAATACTTATCGGCCTTTAAGGGGCGCGGCATGGAATTCGAAGAAGTTCGTCCATACCAACCCGGAGACGATGTTCGGACAATTGACTGGAATGTGACCGCTAGACATGGCGAACCCTTCGTCAAACTATTTCGGGAAGAACGAGAATTGACCGTCATGCAATTAGTCGATGTGAGCGCATCTCAGGGTCTTGGCTGCAACTTCCAAACGAAACGAGACTTAATAACGGAACTAAGTTCAACCCTAGCCTTTTCAGCGATTAAAAATAATGACAAAACCGGTCTGATCATGTTCTCCGATGGCATCGAGAAATTTGTTCCTCCCAAGAAAGGATCGCGGCACGTTCTGCGTTGCATTCGCGAGCTTCTACATTGCCACCCGATGGGGCAGGGCACGGATATCGAAAACGCACTCAACTATCTCAACCGGACGGTAAAACGACGATCCGTGACGTTTTTAATTAGTGACTTCTTCGATCAACGCTTTGAAAAAACACTTCGCGTTGCCAGTAAAAAGCACGATATCATTCCGATCATTGTTAATGACCAGCGCGAATTTGAAATGCCCAACGTCGGACTCATTGATTTAAAAGATAGCGAGACCGGTCAAATCATCAGTTTTGATACCGGCAGTCGCCGCCAACGAGAACAATATCAACAACGTTCGCTACAACAAAAAACAATGCGTGACCAAATCTTCCAACGCCTGAAAATGGAACCTATTCAAATCTTCACTGGCGAGAACTATATCGACCCGCTTCGTGAGTACTTTCACCGCCGAGGAGGAAAACGATGAACCTCTCTTCTCTTTACTCGATGCCTAAAATGAAAACGAATCTGTTCTCGAAACAAATGCTTAGGCTACTTTTTGGATTTAGTTTGCTGACCACCTGGCAAATCGAAATGGCGAAGGCAGGCGAACCAATTCACTCGGACGGCCCCGTCGAAATCAAAATGGAGCTGAGCGATACGCAAACGCATGTTGCAGAGCCAATCGAGTTGTTAATTACAGTTACGACACCAACCGACATCACTGTAAAGCTTCCTCCTCTGGAGGATCATATCGGCCCCTTTGATGTCATTGGCCACCACGACGTCAATGACATTCCAATTCAAAACAGACGTAGATGGCAACGAAGGATCAAACTAGAGAGTTTAATGCCTGGAGAATTTGAAATCCCAGCCATCGAAATTGGCTACGTCGACCGCCGAAACAATTCAATAAAAACAGGAATTGCGTCAACCCAGCCTCAATTGGTTTCAGTCATTAGCAATTTTGAAGGCCCCACCAATCCACAACAACTCCGCGACATCAAATCCGTCGTTTTCCTTCCAAAGGAATTTAAACCCGACGGTCATCGTTTAACCGCCGCCACGCTAATTGCTTCATTCATGCTCGCCCTCGGCTTGACTGCCGTGTTGTTTGCCAAAAGTAAAAAAGATGTTCCTGCACGACAACAGATCCTGACTCGTCTCGATACACTCCTGACCCAATCCAGGCAGAATTCAATTGGCAATGACCAAGCCTTGATTCGGCTTTCAAAAATCGCCAGAGATTTTGCAAAATTTGAATATCAAATATCCGCCCCTGAATTAACGACGATCGACTTCCTCTATCAGGCAAGCTCAGACCCGAGGCTTACCGCGGAATTGAAAAACCTCTTATATGACATCTTGACTCAAGCAGACATGATTAAGTTTGCCGGATTGGAAGAGGTAGAAACCAACCTCCAGAGTTCGGTAGAAAAATTAACGGAAATTGTGAAGCAAGCGGATCGCAATCGCCTCCAGCTGGAATCACGATCTAACAATCCAAACTTTTCAGTAGATTTGGCCGGCCAATCATCGAAAAGGGAGAACGAATGATGTTTTACACGAATTCCATTTGGTTCCTGTCATTGCTCTTATTGATCCCTGTAATTGGCTGGAGACTATATCGGAGAAAACAAGACACTTCTATTTCCTTTAGCTCCATCCAAAACGCAACTTCGCTTGCACCAAGTTGGCGTCAGCGTTTCCGATGGATCCCTAACGCGTTAAAAATCATAGCGATTCTATTGATGATTTTTGCACTCGCACGCCCACAAGAGGGTCGCAAGCAGACTGTCACTAGCACCGAGGGCATCGCCATCGAAATGGTTGTTGACCGCAGTAGTAGTATGCAAGCTCTTGACTTTGAACTTGATGGCCGCTCGGTCGATCGACTGACTGCGATCAAGGACGTCGCCGAAAGATTTGTTCTTGGACATGACGATTTAGACGGGCGGTATAGCGACTTAATCGGCTTGCTTACTTTCGCTGGGTATGTCGACAGCCTAACCCCTCCAACGCTCGACCACAGTTACCTGACTTCCCAACTTCAAAAAGCAGAAATTGCTGATTCGCCGGACGAAGACGGGACAGCGATCGGCGATGCGATTGGACTGGCCATTGAAAAACTCACGAACCTAAATACGAAATCAACGGAAACAGGCTCTGACGAATCCGGCAAAATCGCATCCGAAATTAAAAGCAAGGTCATCATCTTACTGACCGATGGCGAAAATACGGCTGGAGATTTAGATCCGCTTGATGCTGCCGACCTCGCCAATACGCTCAATATTAAAATATATACCGTCGGTGTCGGCACTAAAGGTAGCGCTCCGGTTCCAGTTCTGGATCCATTTTCAAATCGCCGCATCTTACAAATGATGCCGGTCAACATAGACGAAGAAACACTCTCCCAGGTTGCTGAGAAAACCGGCGGTAAATATTTCCGTGCCACCAACTCAGAGTCCTTAGAAAAAATTTACCGAGAGATCGACTCGCTTGAAAAGACAAAAGTAGAGAATAAGCATTATGTCGATTACCGCGAGATGGCAATTGAACCTGTCCGTCTCGGATCATTTCCAATCCCTCCCATTGCCCTGTTGGCGTTGCTGCTCCTCGCCATCCAACTATTACTATCAAAAACAGCCTTTAGAACGGCCGCCGCCTAATCAGAATTCAGGACAAATCATGAATATTCAATTCGGTAATCTCGGGCAATTTAATTGGCTCTGGCTGGTCTCGGCAGTCGTTTTAGTAATAGCTTTCACAGGATTCGTCCACCGGAAATCGCTTAAAAAATTTGCGACCGCGAACCGCCTGCCGACGCTATTCCCTACAGCAAGTAGGTTTTACGGACGCATCCGCACCGCATCAACGATCCTGGCGATGCTCTTCCTTGTCTTTGCATTGCTCGACATTCGTTGGGGAAAGACGTGGCGAGAAGTCCCGCAGAAAGGCATCGATGTCGTTTTCGCGCTTGACGTTTCAAGAAGCATGTTGGCGGGGGACGTCGCCCCCAATCGTCTTGAGCGTGCCAAACAGCAAATCAAAGACATTGTTGATGAAATGGCAGGCGACCGTGTGGGGTTGGTCGTTTTCGCCGGAGATGCAAAACAACAAATCCCACTAACAAAGCACTATCATGACTTTAAAAACATGCTGGATGCTGTTGGGCCCTTTGACATCGAGCGCGGCGGGTCGCGTCTCGGCAATGCAATTGAACTTGCTGCTGACTCTTTTCTTGACAAAACCGACGATCATAAAGCAATTGTTATTCTCACCGATGGAGAAGATCAGGAAAGCAACCCTGTCGCTGTCGCAAAACAAGCCTACGACCGACTCGGAATTCGAATTTTCACCATTGGCCTAGGGGACCGCCTGCAAGGCGCTAGAGTCCCCGCAATTACGCGTGGGACTCGCGGTTCCGCCAGCGGACAATTCATGGAATATGAAGGCCAGCAGGTCTGGTCGAAACTCAACAATTCAATATTAAAAAATGTCGCATTGGCAACCAACGGAGCCTACATTCCGGCGGAAACCAAGTCAGTAGATATGGCGAGCGTCTACCACTCTTATATCGGTAATGTCCAACAGCAGAATTTTGAAACCGCTCGTATCAACAGTTTCACACCTCGGTTTCAGATTTTTGTTGGAATTGCCTTGAGCCTAGTTTTGCTTGAAATCTTCTGCCCCGCTGGCGCAACAAAAAAATGTGCCCGGAAACGGCTCAAATTCCGTGGGCAACTGTCCAGCAGTCTACCCGGAAACTTAACCAACAAACCGGCCCAACCCCACGAACCATCGGGAGTCGCAGCATGAATTCGAAAATGAAACAAAGTTGCATTTGCGCTTTTCTTGGCCTCATTGGCCTCGCATCGACAGGGCAATCTGCAGTAGCCCAAGTCGAGAAAATTAACTTAGCCAGTCAAGCCATATTGGAAGGAAAAGTCATTGAAGCGCTGGCAATGTATGATTCGATCCAACTGGATGATGAACCCAATCAATCTACCTTGGCGTACAACCGCGGCATCGCTCTTTACCGACAGGGAAAGATGAACCTTGCGAGGGATTCGTTCGTGGAATCTCTCGCTTCAGAAGATCCCGCGATTGCCTGCAAAGCAGCCTTTAATTTAGGAAACTGCCTGTACGCAAGTGGATTGCAACAGGCTGAAACCCAAAAAGAATTAGCAATTGAGTCACTCCAGTCCGCTCTCAATCATTACCGAGAGGCACTCAACATCAATGCCAACGAGCCCGATGCTCGTGCCAACATCGAGTTGACATATCAATTGCTTCAAAGCCTGAGAGCAGATCAACAACAAGATCAACAACAAGATCAACAACAAGACCAACAACAAGACCAACAAC
>JAPKBL010000088.1 GCA_028823415.1 Mariniblastus sp. | reverse complement strand
CCAGTGGAGGAAGCCAGTTCCTGCGGTGCGGGTAGGCAGGCGATGAGGGCTTTAACCCTCTTTAAGAAGCCGCTCAAGGTGCGTAATTTGACTTCGCACCCCCTCAAGATCGGGATTAATCTGAAGCGCGACTCGGAAACCCTCCAGAGCACGGGGGGCGTTGTCTAACTTTAATAAACAGTGAGCCATTCCCATTGCAGCCGGAAAATGGAAACGATTGCAATTGAGCGTTTCCTGGCAGTCACTTACCGCAGAATCCAGATAACCTAAGGCACAATAAGCAACGGCTCGCTGATGCCACGCTTCTCCCAACGTCGGATTCGATTCAATAATCAACGTCGCGGCATCGACCACTTCTTCCATACGAATTTGGCTGACCAACCGGTAGAGACCGGTGATTGAGTTTTGTTCAGCCGCGTTTCCCTGGCGAACCCAGATGTCTCGGATGCTATGATCAGCCAATAGCCGGACTGCACGATCTTCATCGATTAGGGCATTTCCCATAATTTCGTTGACTGAAAAATCACCGAGAAACCCAAGGCCCAAAATAGCGGCTCGTCGCGTCGTACGACCACCATACACGGCCAATCGCTCCATCGTTCCGATCGAATAAAGCCGGGAAATCGAATCAATAAACGTAGCCGAATTTTCGTCGGTCAAATATTGCTGGTAGAATATATCCAGCAGCGGTAATCGGACTTCAAATTCCGACATATTGACCTTACTCCCAAAAACTAAATAACTCTGTAAAACAGCTAAACGTGTTCGCTAAGCTAACAGGAATTGCCTTCCTAACGACTTCGCTTCACGAGTCTAGTTGGGGACCTTGCGATAAACAACAACAAGAATTCAATTACCTGTCTAGATGGAGAGGAATCGGGTTCCAATAATGACATCTATTTCAATCCATGACGAATATGACGAATAGGTTATTTCATGAGGACTAATCCGACCGGTCTACGGCTTCAAAATCACTTTGTGCTAGCAATGCCTTGGTTGATGATCGTGACAGTTGTTTCGATTACCTCACTAAGCCAATCCAGCCACTTCGCTTCACAACTTTTAGGGCAGGATAAAAAATCCGGAACCACTTGGCTCGGCAATGAGGAACTTACCGAGCGTAACTCCCAACCTATCTCGGTAATGTGGCGGGACGCCGCATTAAAAGATCGTCTGATGCGGTTCTCCCAAAACCAAAAGGTCGCGATCTTCCTCGATCGTCGAGTCGACCCTTCAACCCTCATCAATATCACGTCAAACAATGTCACCACCGAGCAATTTTTGCTGGAAATTGCCAAACAGGCCGACCTCGGCATCTGTCAAATCGAAAATATTTACTATCTCGGCCCCAAGAAAACAGCCGACTCGTTGGCTTACACCTCGGATTTGCTTCTCAAAGCGGCAAACAAATTCGGAAAACGAACACAATTGCGGTGGAATAAGAACGAGTCTCTCCTCACAGAATCCATTGTTGAACCTAGGCAGCTGTTAGCTGAAATCGCAAAATCCAATGCCATCAAGATCGAAGGACTCAACGATCTTCCCCATGACCTATGGTCCGGCCTCGATTTACCTGTTTCTTCCATGGCCTGCCGAATTTCACTTCTGTTGGCGGGATTCGACAAGTCATTTCGGTTTAAAGGAACTGGTAAGACGATTGAAATTGTCGATTTCAAACCGGAAACACAAGTTATTGAGACGTTCGACAATATCAGCGACGCTCCATCGCTTAGTAAAATTCTAAAAAAGGAATTTAAATCCCTAAAATTCTCGACGCGCCGGAACCAAATTTCAATCAGCGGTGCACCCGATATAGTAGGCCTAGCGCGTGTGCGGATCATTGAATCTCAAAAACCAGAAATGGTGGCCGGCTCGACAACAACGTTTTCCTTAACAACCCGCGCGCAGCGGGGAGCGATCTTTGCCACCGCTGCCCAACGCAGCCAGCTAAAGTTTTCGTATGACAAAACCAATTCGAATATTTCGAAAGCACTGAAAGAGCCGGTTGCGATTCAGGCGGTCAACGCTTCGCTCGGTGAACTTCTCGAGATGACACTCAAGGGCAGCCCACTCAACTTCGAAGTTACCGACACCGAGATCATTGTCTCCGCAAAGTGAATTCCTGCGACCAACCCAACGAGTAAACCCGCGACGCGTCATCGCTCTCAGTTTCAGGCAGCGACCGAAGCAAATCCGCTGCGGTAATTCAATACGCTATCTAACGCCATTGCGTCTGGTGAGAGATTCTTCGACAAGCGAAGCGGTAACGCCTGCCTCCCTCTGAACAGCCTCAACGGCACTTGCCAATAACTTGCCTTTGCCACCCCCCGACTCAGTCGTACGAATCACAAAATCATAAGTCACTGCCGTCGTACTTCCATCGGAGCTTAAATTTAAAAAATAAATCACTCCAGTTCCATCCGAGTTGACCGAGTAGCTACCAACCGAACTAAGGTCTATTAGTCGTCGGCCTCCGCTACCATCGTTCGCATTAATTCGAACCGTTCTAGTGACCCCACCCCTTCCATCAAAATTTGCAACCCCCACCGACCTCGACTGATATCCATTGGCCCGACCAGCAGTCCCGTAGGATCCGGATAACGAGCTTTGGCCAAAACTCGATTTACTTTTCTTGTCCAAGCTACCTGTCGTTGCCTCCACTGCGAGAGGCTGTGCAAAAAATGCTCCCGTTGCCAGAGCAACTGCCAGAACAACGAGTAACGAAATTGATTTAAACATGGGCATGGCTGCTATCCAAAAGAAAAAATGGTGGCGATTATTCCGTAACATCAAAAACGCTCGTCCTCAGGGACGAGAATTCCGCGTGATCAACAGTATAATTACACCGAAAATCAACACACGTAGGACTGCAGAATTAGCCAACATTAAGATGAAATTAATCAAATGCCCCCATTGGGCATTTCGATTGGGTTTTTTTTTGGGGAAATCGGTGGACGTAGCTGGGGATCCCAAACCAATTCCCACGGCGTAAGTGAGCCAAATTTGATTCCGAAACAGCCTATCAAAGAACTGTGCCTACGAGTTGAGTTAACAATTCGAAAGCATCCACCCAGCCAAGGAACGCACAAAAACTGCCCATTACTGCCCATTCGAGAACGCACGCACCTACGTTTACTTTTTTCATTTCCAGGTTCCTTCGCGATAAGATGACTGAACTGATGTCTCCTGCCTCTTGTTCAATATCAGTGCGTTATTTTTGAAGGAACAATGCCAAAACGTTTTCAAATTTTCCTGTCGTGCGGTAGAGCGGGGACAGATTTACTGGCGAGTCAAAGAGCTAATTGGCTTCTATCAGTAACCCCTGACGTATCCCGAGAGCCAAGGTGTGATTCAGACGGCCCCTAGCGAACGCGGTGGAACAAACAGATTTCCTTAGCGCCGGCGGTTATTTTTTAGAGCTTGCGATCAAGGCATGCTCACAGATTGAGCGCTGCTTTAAAACAAACAATTAGCAACCGCTCCTTCGCAGTCGAAGCTGAGCATCCCGGGCAGCTGGCCAAGCAGACCGAATACCGTTTCTTCGCAATCATTGACTTCCCCTTCGATTGCAGCAACTGGGGAAACACAAGAAGCCTCGTTCCCCCACCCCGAACCAACCCGGGGCATAAAAAAAGCCAAGTCAGGGAAACCTGACTTGGCCCGGTAGAAACCGCAAGAGGCGTCGGCGGGAGTCGAACCCGCGATGGCGGATTTGCAATCCGCTGCCTTAGCCACTTGGCTACGACGCCCTACTACTGAATTTTTGGCAACTTAATAGAGCCGCCCTTAATAGAGCCGCCCTTAATAGAGCCGCCAAAACGCTTATATGTTACACGCTATCGAATCAAAATTTCACGGTCAAGTGGTCTGGGTAAGCTGGAAACTCGAAATTTAACGTGTCGCCCCGGCTGATATAAACCACATAACCCTTACTGAATATGCTTCGGAAGATTCGATCTCGAACTTTAATCTGTCCTCGGGACCCGAAGATTCTCCAAAGAGCTACAGTTACTTTGACCGACCTATCGCCCGTTTTTCACCGATTCTGAGCTAATGACCAACCCACTACATAATACGTTTAATCAAATTTCAGATAATAATAAGTCCGTAGACCAAACTATTGAATCACTCGTCAACAATGCATGCAATCAAGAAAACGAGGACAATGACAGGGGCGACCGAATAGAATTAGAAAAAACGACTAGCCTAATGTTTATCTCAAGCTTGATTCTTGGGGAGCGTGATGATCTCGATATCGAACCGCTCGACTAACAACATTCGCCCATTCGCCCATTCGCCCATTCGCCCATTCGCCCATTCGCCAAAATGGGAAACCTGGGCAGCCGCTGGATTCTCTTCGACCACAAAAAGGCCCAAAACTGGATCTCTCAGATTGCCCATGTTTAGCACGAAAGCGGTTAGCTCTTTGCCCCGCTTGACTCAAACCGGTGGCCCTGGTGTGAATCTCGCCGCTCAAACTCGTCTTTGACAGCCTGCAGTACGGCTGGTTTATCAAGGCACCAACTGGGGCCAATGAAAAAATCTCCCGGAGCCTCACCGCTGATCCGCTCAACAACCATGGTTGGGGGAATTAATTCAAGAAAATCAACCAATGTTGAAACATACTCATCCCGCTCCATCAGTTTCACCTCGCCTGAGCGAACTTGTGCGGCCAGCGGCGTCTTTTCAACAGCATACAAATTGTGAATTTTCACTGCGTCTAATCCGCAATTAGCCACTTCACGGGCGGTGGCCATCATGTCCGCGTGCGATTCTCCGGGCAAGCCGAGCATGATGTGGGCACACAATTCAAATCCCCGCCCTACGCTTCGCTCCATCGCATCTAAAAATGAATCGTGGTTGTCGCCACGATTCATCCAATCAAGTGACTTTTGATGGATCGTCTGCAATCCGTATTCCACGGTCAACGGTACTTTACTGCCCATCTCTTCGAGTAGATCAAGGACATCGTTTGGAACGCAGTCTTGCCTCGTGCCGATGGCCAGCGCGACGACATCAGGATGCGAAATAGCTCGCTCGTATAACGGTCGCAGCACATCCACTGGGGCATAAGTGTTGGTAGCGGGCTGAAAATAGGCCATAAAATGTTTGCATTTGTAACGCCGTTTTACACGGGATATCCCCTCCTCCAGTTGATCGAGTATGTCCTGCTTTGGAAGCCGTCGACTTGGGCTAAAACTACGGTTGTCACAAAAGGCACAACCACCAACCGCCACCGTTCCGTCCACATTGGGGCAAGTAAATCCGGCGTCCACGCTGACTCGTTGGACCCGATAGCCAAAAAGCTTCTTCAGATAATAGCTATAACCGAAATACCGCAAACCATCGGCTTTCCAGTTCATTACTTGTGGATTATGAGGGGTGTTTTTAGTTGACGACAATGTTTTTACCGCTTAGATTTAGATAGTTCGAGCGACGGCGTAGCGAAACGTACGACGTTGTTCGGTCGTTCCGGTCCCAACAGTTTGGGGCTTTCCCTTCCTTTTGTACAGCGTGAATTCCGTTCACGTCACAAATATGTACGGCGAACTTGTACCGGTGGGCGGCGGTGACCCGATCCCAATGATGAAGAAACGGCTCCGAATCGGACGTCGCGAGGGTTGCGATATTGTCCTCAATTACGGAAATGTTTCGTCGCATCATTGCCTGCTGGAAATTGAGGAAGGATATTGGTTTGTCCGTGATCTACGGTCGCGAAATGGCATAAAAGTCAATGGAAAGAGAATTATGCTTGGCTCTCGCCGTCGACTCGACCCCAACGCTGAACTGACGGTAGCTAAACACAAATTCGAAGTTCGATACAATCCCACGGAACTGGGTGCCTATGGAACTCCGCCACAGGACGAGCAATTGGATGATCTATTCAAGGATTCACTGCTTGATCGGGCTGGCCTAAAGCGAAGCGACGCGAAAAAGAAGAAACGCTGAATACAGCCAGTTTCTTAGCCAACTAACAATTTGTCGCGTCGTCCTCCGCCTCAATACCGCTGCTGAAATGACAATATGTCAGACGCGAGCGATTTCACCGTAATTCAAATCTTGATTCAGACCAAAATTGGCCGATTTTCAAGCACTTTTTCTAGCACTACTACTGCTTTCTAAGTTATTTCTCGGTTTTCTTTGATTGGCACAGGCTTTGCAAATTAGAGGTCTGTCACGCGCTTTATCTGTCCAGAGGGCAGGTCTGTGCTGAAACCAAAAAATAAGGTCCTGGCGGCAATCGGCAATGCCTCGATCAATCCAATAATTAAAGACAGGAGACCAATCATGGCTCAAGGCGAAAAAATCATCGGCATCGACCTCGGTACGACCAACTCTGTTGTCGCCGTCATGGACGGCAACGAGCCAACAGTTATCGCGAACCAAGAGGGTGATCGAACCACCCCAAGTGTCATCGCTTTTACTGACGGCGACGAAACTATTGTTGGTGCACCAGCTCGGAATCAGCGAGTGACTAACCCGACTCGGACCATTTACTCGGTCAAGCGATTCATGGGACGCCGTCACAACGAAGTCAAATCCGACGAAAAAATGATCCCCTACGAAGTGAAAGGGGCCGCCGATGAATACGTAAAAATCGGGATTGGCGACAAAGAATACACGCCTCAAGAAATTTCGGCCAAAACGCTTCGCAAGCTCAAAGAAGCTGCTGAATCTTATCTAGGCCACAAAGTCAACAAAGCGGTCATCACTGTTCCCGCTTACTTCAACGATGCGCAGCGGCAGGCAACCAAAGACGCCGGTCAAATCGCAGGCCTGGAAGTCGCTCGGATCATCAACGAACCGACCGCCGCTGCCATGGCCTATGGGTTAGATAAAGCTCAGAATGAACAAAAGATTGTCGTTTTCGATCTCGGTGGCGGAACATTCGATGTTTCCGTTCTCGAACTCAATGACGACGACGGCATGAAAGTATTTGAAGTCATCAGCACCAGTGGCGACACGCACCTCGGTGGCGATGACTTTGATGAGGTCTTGATCCATTACGTCGCCGATGAATTCCAAAAGAGTAATGGCGTCGACCTTCGCAACGACACAATGGCCCTCCAGCGGCTGCAGGAAGCGTGTGAAAAGGCCAAAAAAGAACTTAGCTCCGCTCAGGCATCGGATATTAATCTTCCGTTTATCACCGCAGATGCAAGTGGCCCCAAGCACCTCCAGATGAACATCACGCGAGCGAAATTCGAAGAACTCGTCGACCCTCTCGTCGAACGCTGCAAGACTCCCGTTCAACAAGCTTTGAAAGACGCGAAGCTATCGCCTTCGGACATCGATGAAATTGTTCTCGTAGGAGGCTCAACCCGAGTCCCCAAAGTCCAGGCAATGGTAAAGTCTATTTTTGGAAAAGACCCGCACCAAGGTGTTAACCCCGACGAAGTTGTCGCCGTGGGCGCTGCCATTCAGGGTGCCGTCCTCGCCGGAGATCGAAAAGACGTTCTCCTCCTCGATGTGACTCCATTAACTCTCGGAATCGAAACAGAAGGCGGAATCCTCACTGCGCTGGTTGAGCGAAACACGACCATTCCAACTGAAAAGAAACAAACCTTCAGTACTGCGGTCGACAATCAAACGGCGGTGACTATTCAAGTATTCCAAGGCGAGCGAAAAATGGCCGCCAACAATCGGATACTCGGCAAGTTCGATCTGACAGGTATTCCCCCCGCTCCCCGCGGTGTCCCTCAAGTCGAAGTGAAATTCGACATTGACCAAAACGGAATTTTGAATGTTTCAGCAAAGGATCTCGGCAGCGGCAAAGAAGCGAATGTTGAGATCAAAGAATCCTCAGGGCTATCCGAAGAGGAAATTAATAAGATGAAGTCCGATGCGGAGATGAACGCCGAGGACGATCGCAAACAGTACGAATTGGTCACCGCGCGCAACGAAGGCGAAACGATGAGTTACCAAGTCGAAAAAATGATTAAGGAAAATGAGGACAAGCTGAAAGATGGCGATCGTGAACCCCTAGAAGCTGCGATCGAGAAAGTACGCGAAGCTTCCAAAGGGGTCGACACAGACGCCATCAAGTCGGCTGTCCAGGAACTTGAGCAGGCTTCCCACGCGATGAGCGCTGCGATGTACGCCAATGCAGCCGAAGATGGGGAAGAGGAAACTGCCGGAGCCACTGCAGACGCAAGCGAAACTCCGTCCTCCGAAGATGAAGCGATCGACGCTGAATTCGAAGTTAAGGATTAATTTTTCTCCGAATGGCTTCCAAGACAGGAATCGATCGGCAAATCGTTTAAACTAAAGGAGTGGCAATTCGCCACTCCTTTTTTTATGGAGACCCATTGTGAAAATCTTAATAACCTTGTTAACATTCGCCTGCTTCGCGCCGTGCTGGGGCTCGAGCTGCCTCGCGAATGAAGGTCTCGCTATGATGCAGGCTACATTTCGTCTGACCGACGGCCGAACCTCCGGAACCGCGTGGCTAGTCTCGATACCGTCAAAGAAAGACACTCCCGGGAAGACTGCCGTCGTCACCGCGGCTCACGTTTTTCAAAATCTCAAAGGTGAATCCGCCACGCTCATCCTAAGGAAAAAAAATGGAGACGGCTCTTTTGAACGGCTGGAACACAGGTTTGGAATTCGTGAAAAATCCAACACGCTTTGGACGCAACATTCTCAACATGACATTGCAGCTATCAAAATCGTGCTCCCAGCCGAAGCGGATGTTACGCCAATCCCGCTGAAGCAACTCACCGATGCAGAATCCGCTGCCAATACCCTTCTGCCGGCTCAGCGGTGCCTGATTCCAACTTTTCCCGCACAAATGGAAGGAAACCGAGCAGGTTGGCCAGTTCTGAGAAACGCTACGGTGGCCTCTTTTCCCAACGCACCCGTTAATCGTCACCCACAGTTCATTCTCGACTACAACGCATTTGGAGGCGACAGTGGCGCACCGGTAGTGCTCGTGCAACAAAATTCCAATTCTCCACAGGAACTTAAAATCGTCGGAATGATCCTGGGGCAACATCGGCAGACCGACCGCACGATCACACCCAACGAAGAACGCACGGTTCATACCTCTTTAGGATTAGGGATTGCAGTCCATACCGCCTTCATTCGCGAAACCATCGATCAACTCAAGTAACACTCAAGCATGGTTGGGACATAATTCGCTAAGGTTTACTGTCATTGAAATTCCAATTTTTTGAGGCGGTCGTCCCCAGTGCCCCACAGATAAAAATAGGCATAAAACGCACCAAATTCCGGACTTAAAACACCCGTTTCCAGCGTCTTGGCACGCGATTCGCACTCTCTATACATGGGTAGGCAAAACGTCTGCCAGAACGTCGGAGCGAATAAATACGACCTGTTTTTGTGGGAGGATTATGATGTCATTTCGATTTGAAAAATTAACAACGAAAGCTCAACAAGCGGTTGCTGATGCGCAAAACAAGGCAAGCGTAATGGGGCACGCAGAAATTACCCCCATCCACTTACTGAATTCTCTATTAGAGGAAACCGATGGAATCGTTACGCCGCTATTGGAAAAGATTGACGCTCCACTACAACAGCTTGTCGACATGGTTGAAACCGAAATCAAGCGGATTCCCAGTTCCACTAGCACGAGCAATCCTGACCTCAGTAGAGAATTGCATAAGGTCCTCGAATCCTCCGCCCAAATCTCAGAGAGCATGCAAGATGAGTTCGTCTCGACAGAACACTTACTCCTCGGCCTCCTCAAAACGGAAGGACAGGCCAAACGGCTTCTCGATCTCAACGTTATCGATGAAACCGCTGTCCTCAACGGCCTAAAGGCAATTCGAGGAAACAACCGAGTCACCGATCAAGATCCAGAAGGAAAATATCAATCCCTCGAAAAATTTTGCATCGATCTCGTAGAGATGGCCAAGATTGGAAAACTTGATCCAGTGATCGGACGTGACGAAGAAATACGGCGCGTAATTCAAGTCCTTTCCCGACGCACCAAAAACAACCCCGTTCTAATCGGCGCACCGGGGGTCGGCAAAACTGCCATTGCCGAAGGACTAGCGCTTCGTATCGTCCACAACGATGTCCCCCAAAGTCTCCGAAACAAAAGAGTGATGGCACTTGATATGGGTGCGTTAATCGCCGGAGCCAAGTTTCGCGGTGAATTCGAGGATCGCCTCAAAGCAGTACTCAAAGAAGTCATGGACTCTGATGGTCAAATCGTCTTGTTTATCGATGAACTGCACACCGTCGTCGGCGCTGGCGCGGCCGAGGGTGGAAACGATGCTGCCAACCTCCTCAAACCCGCGCTCGCCCGCGGCGAATTGCACTGCATTGGCGCGACAACGCTCGACGAGTACCGAAAATACATCGAAAAAGATGCCGCTCTGGAACGTCGATTTCAACCTGTTTACGTCGGTGAGCCATCTGTGGAAGATACCGTTTCAATTCTTCGCGGCTTGAAACAAAGATACGAAACTCATCACGGAGTCCAAATCAAGGATTCGGCGCTTGTCGCGGCCGCCCAATTATCAAACCGCTACATTGCCGATCGGTTCCTTCCCGACAAGGCCATCGACCTGGTTGATGAAGCCGCCTCCCGGCTGGCAATGGAACTCGATAGTGTCCCCGAAGAACTAGACACCGTCCAGCGCCGGCTGACGCAACTGGAATTAGCCGCCCGCCAATTGGCTGACGAAAACGACGACGACGTAAAATCTCGCCTTGATCTCGTCCGGACCGAGATGGAAGAAAAACGCCGGGAATTGGCGAGTCTTCGCGAACAATGGGAATCTGAAAAACTAGGCATGACCGGCGTCCAAAATGTACGTGAAAATCTTGCCGCCATTGAATTCGAGTTTGACCAGCTCGATTCAAAAATCAAAACGGATCAATCCACCGGTCTACCCG
Organism: Mariniblastus sp.; assembly: GCA_028823415.1. Lineage (GTDB taxonomy): Bacteria > Planctomycetota > Planctomycetia > Pirellulales > Pirellulaceae > Mariniblastus. Next base: position 9,675 of record JAPKBL010000088.1, on the reverse strand, counting down.
TCAACGAAGACGACTATCGACGCCTGTACGAGTTGGATACGCAACGCAAACAACTGATTAAACAAATCGAAGAAGCGGAAGTTCGTCAGGCGACTTTGGATGAGTCGCCCACAACCAAGCAAAAACGGCTGTTGAGTGAAATGGTTACCGAAGACGAAATTGCGGAAGTCGTGAGCGCATGGACGGGAGTTCCAGTCAATCGAATGCTAGAGACCGAACGGGCTAAACTTTTAGTGATGGAAGAACGTATTCACCAACGCGTCGTCGGACAGGATGAAGCGGTCGCTGCGGTTTCCAACGCAGTCCGCCGAAGCCGAAGTGGGTTACAGGATCCTAATCGTCCCATCGGTTCGTTCCTTTTCCTGGGGCCAACGGGGGTCGGTAAAACCGAAATCTGCAAAGCGCTCGCTGAAATTATGTTCGACGACCAAGATGCCATGATTCGCATTGATATGAGCGAATATATGGAACGGCATAGCGTTAGCCGACTCATCGGAGCGCCTCCGGGTTACGTTGGATTTGAAGAAGGTGGAAAACTAACCGAAGCCGTCCGTCGTCGCCCCTACAGCGTGATTTTGTTAGATGAAATCGAAAAAGCACACGACGATGTCTATAACATCCTCCTGCAGTTGCTCGATGACGGTCGACTGACCGACAACAAAGGAAACACCGTCGATTTCACAAACACCATCGTTGTAATGACCAGTAATATCGGCAGCCAACTGATCCAGAAAATCACCGAATCCGGGGGCTCAAACGAAGACCTGCAAACTGCCGTGGGGCAGGCATTAAAAGCTAAATTCGCACCCGAACTTCTCAACCGGATCGACGAGAAAATCATTTTCCGCACGCTCAATGCGACCGAAATTCGCACAATTGTGGATCTTCAAATCGATTCACTCGAACGTCGAGTGTTAGAACTAGGCTGGATATTGAGTGTCACCGAAGACGCGAGATCGGCAATTGCAGAAGAGGGCTATGACCCCCTGTACGGTGCTCGACCCTTGAAGCGCGTGATCCAGCAAAAATGCGAAAATCCGTTGGCTACTGAAATCCTCCGGATTGACGCGTCAGACTCGGAAAAAACAATAACCATCGACTACATTGCCGGTGAATATTTGTTTAAGAATTAAACCAATCGACTGACGCAGACAAACCCAACAGCGGTTGATGTTTTACGACAACCATCTCGGATCCCAATTGATATCTCCTTAGCAGGGCATGAGTCAGGCACGTTTTTCATTTAAACGAAGCGCAATCCTGGCAGCCATGGAAATCCGAACCAACCCAATGCCAGCTCGGAATACGATGGCCGACGGGAAAGCTAAAGCAAGTGCTTCAATCACGTTTCGATTGATCGCAAGCATAAAATCGACGCCGATCAAACCGAGCCCGATCACCACTAACAACCAACCGATAAATTCTCTAATTCCAATTAGCATAAACTTTTCTTTCTCAATTTAATCCTGGCAAGCCGCATTTATATTTTCAATCGTGGCCGACCTTCCCCAACTTCACTCTCAGGATCTAACGGTTTCGCCTTTGTTTGTACCGATAAGCTTCAAATCGTTTTTGATCACGCCATAATTCATTGGCAATGCTACTACGAATACTGATGTCCGCCTGATCAGACTTCATCTGCCACCTTGCCACGAATTTGAGGATGTTCACCGAGACAAACCAGCAAATAAAAACACCAAATACAATCAAAATCAAACGAGTCGATCGACGAGTCATGAGGTCGCCACGGACGTTTTGAATTTCAATCGGTATGATAAGTAACAGCGCAAGTCCAATTAAAATCGCGATTGGAATGAAATACCAACGTCCGTTTCTCACAGAAGGATTAGGATACCGTCTGTCCGGTTTTTTCGGCTGCTCAATGTCAAATTGATCCGGATAAATAGCTTCAAACGCGTTCGCCAAATCTATATACCTGACGCTAAACCCATAGAAGGCAAACACGAAACCCACAAACAAAATCTCGCTGAATCCAAGTGTGGAATTCGCAATCTCAAACTCAGGCATAATAAGGAACTTAGCGACCAGCAAGATGATTAGGAATAAATAAATCAACAACGTCTGGCGAAATCCAATGGCAATTGCGAAAAGCATAAACAACATCCCGGCGATGCCTGTCGGGATTCGACCAATCGAAATTAATGCCAGACAACAAATCCCAGCGCCAACGCCTAAAAAAACAAACGCCCTGCTTGGGTCTCCAAAGACAACGTTCGTTTCGAGATTTTCACTGGTTGTTATTTTACTCATTCGTTTTCCTTTACAGTTTTGCGACAACCTACCGAAATCGATTAAGATCGCCGACTCGCCGAACGTCCCCTTCCTAGACCTAATTGAAGCAAACCTACCTGCATTGCAACCATTTGCATTAACCGTGGATCACCGATCCGAGAGTATGCTGCGCCGATCGTGTTGATTTTATATTGAAACAACGAATCCGCCGTAGCCCCATCAAATTCTGGACGTGATTCTGCGATCCTCGCGGCAATCGGATCATGTATTTCAACCTCAGCCGGTGGGGACAGTGGACCGATGAAAATCACACGATGACCATCGGCTACGGCCAAACGGATGCTATTTACCGTCCGTGTTCGGGCCATTTTCCCCAATGGTTCCGGTGCGACCATCACAAATAATTCGTTGTCCTTCGCCTTCACTCTTGCCTGATCGAAGGCTCGACAGATCCGCTCATTCATATGATTGCATTCAGCTTCCCAAGTGGCTGCATTGATCCAGGGCAAACTACCCGTTCGATTGATCGATGAGGGGTTGACGGAGTACTTCTCAACATAGCGCTCACACCATTTCTTCAACAGTTCATCATCGAACTGCATCCGAACTGAAAGGCCAGCATCGAGCTCGAAAAGATGCTCAAGGCAAACACTGAGTGAACGCCGCTGGAAATCCACCTCACGTTTACCGAAAACCAAGGAACTATATCTCGAGAAACCATAATTAAATCGTTCATCGAACAGCGGTGGGAAACGGCGACACGCATTCTCAAAAACCATCTTGACCAGCAGATCGATGTTCAAGTGTGACAGCGGCGGATTTGGATTAGACGATTCGAGTAATTGTTGCATCAACAGCGTCAATTGTCGTTCTCCAGATCCGTGTTGCAAATACTTCATCGATTCTGATTTTAAAATAAGCGTTGAAACCGGATCGCGATCAGCTAATAATAATTTTGCAATCGAGGCGGAGGCGGCAATCGCATGATCCGCCGCTGCGGGGCCGGGGCGTCCCCAAAACTGATAGGCCGCAAGATCAACCAATATCGTTGACCGGATCGGCACAAGATTCTCGTATTCACTGGACATAAATTTACCCAACCTGGCCGTTGGCTTCCACGCGATCGACCGCGGTGGATCACCAACTCGGTAATCCCTGACACCCAATAATTCGGTTCCCCCGCCAGGTGTCCGATTTCGATGATGTCCTAAAATTCGTTGCAGATTGTTCTTTTTCAGAATTGAAACAGTTGTCTGGGGTCGAATTAGAAAAGGCAAGATAACGAGCTCTTGGTTCACCGCAGTAAACTTCTCTGCCCGAAAAAACCCCCAGTAATCTCCAATCTCTAACTGTAAACCTGGCAGGTCATATCGACCGCACACAAGTGTTTTTAATCGGTAGGAAAGCACAAACACCAGATTCGCATCGACATCCACAAGTTCCTGATTGCGTCCCCCCGTCAATTCAAAGGTAGGCGGCACAATGTCTGACATTAAAATCCGATAGCCGCGACAGAATCCCGAAATCGCTCCCTTAAACTCAACTTCCAACTCTCTTCCGGTGACGGCAGTTAATCGATCTTGAGACTGACCATCCACAGACCGTACGCAGTCATGAATTAATTGCCGAGCACCGTAGACCGCAAACTGAAACAGAATCCACTCAATCCAAATCCAGATCCATACCGCGACACACAATAGCGTTACTGGCTCGCTACCAATCAAAATTGACGCAATCAGCAACCAAGCTGAAGAGACAAGTAAAATGTTACAACGAACGGTGGGCATTCTTTCCTCAATTAAACCATTTCAGGAACCATCAACCAAATTTTGATTCGCGTTAATGACTCAGCCAATTAATGACTCCGCCAATTATTGACTCCGCCAACTAACTCCGAATGGGCACCGACTGTACGATTTCGGTTACTATTTCCGCGGCCGTCCGTCCCGACAACTCCGCTTCCGGTCTCACAATCAAACGATGTTCCAAGATCGCGTGAACCACCGCTTGCACATTCTCGTGGGAAAAAAATTCTTGGCCATGCAGGAGTGCATGTGAACGCGCGGCGCGCAGCAAGTAAATTCCGGCACGAGGACTGGCCCCAAGTAAAATATCGTGATGCTCGCGTGTCGTGCGAATTAAGTCGACCACATATTCCTTCATTTCCGGCTTCCCAAACACTTGAGAAACAGCAGACTGGAAACGTAAAATCATATTCGCATCGCACAATTGCCCTGGTGGATCCACTGCTCGTTCCTGCAGTTCCATTAATACTATTTCCGATTTTCGATCGGGATATCCAACGTTCACACGAAACAGAAATCGATCGAGCTGAGCTTCGGGCAACCGGTAAACTCCCTCCTGCTCAACTGGATTTTGAGTCGCTAAGACGATGAATGGTTTCGGCAACATCAATGTCTCACCTTCAATGGTGACCTGGGCCTCCTGCATCGCCTCAAGCAAAGCGGATTGAGTTCGAGCTGGAGCACGATTCAATTCGTCAGCCAGTAATAATTGACAAAAAATTGGCCCCCGTTGAAGTACGAATTGTGACTTAGATTGGTCAAGGATCCGAGTTCCAGTAACATCAGAGGGCATCAAATCGGGCGTGAATTGAATGCGACTAAAATCAAGCCCCATGGCCGCAGCGAGCGTTCGGCACAACGTCGTTTTCGCTGTTCCCGGCACTCCCTCTAACAGAACATGCCCCTGCGCGATCGTGGCGATAAGGACCTGCTCGAGCACAGATTCTAAATCAATTAATGTCTTCCCAAGCCGTTCAATGACCAATTGCCGAAATTCATTTGCCTCACGCGAGACCGTTTGTAGCTCCACAGTATTGTTCACAGATTCCTCTTAAAGAGACAAATAAATTTCAGTTCTTGGGCCGTCAATCAACAGCCAAGTGCTCGTTCATCCTCTATTAAATCAACAAAGATTTAGTGTTGATAAGTCGTGATCATTTCTGCTCACTCCGATTTTCAAAAACAATGGTTAACCAAACACTGACATCAGACTCCAATTTGAGCAGTCGGTTTTTTGTCCAGTAACCAGCTGACTTTGTTTTAAAATCATTACTTGCTTGGATCATTTCATTATAAATCCGTTCAGACTCAACATTATTGTGCAACGAAAGCCCCACAGGGAAACTTGGCCAATCTCGATATCCCCGACTTTCTACCCTGCGGCAGAACGAATCGAGCAATAGATTCGCCGCCCATTGGCGGTCGCGTACAACTTGTCCTTTTTTACTTTTCTTGCTTTTCAAATGACGATCCAATGCCACGGCGCTCGCCGTGCGCCGCAACAATCTTTTTTGCCACAGGAAAGCCAGCATCAATGTAATACAAACGCCAAAAAACAGTGCCCAAATTAGTCCGCGATTGTAGGCGATGTCCGAAATGCCATCTATCTTTTCGCGAATAAACTTGTTGATTAAATCCTTGTCTTCCACATCGGCAGCTAGTTGATTACCAAACGCCAATAACTTCTCAGGCGGCAGATTACCCAGAATTTCCCTGATTTCATCGGGGGTCAATTGCACCGGCGGCAATTCGACGTCCTCAACGTTGTCGTGGCGCTTGTACGTGCCATTGACAACGAAATGCACGTACTTTCGCTTGGAATCTTTCAACCACAACAACGCCTGATATGCAAATAGGTCGTTATCTTCAGCAGTGATCATCTGATTGGTAAATAACGATTGATCAGCAATGGCAAGGATTCGCCCGCCATTCTCGGTTTCGTCAGCGACCGCAAAAGACGCCGGTCGAGACGTGCCTTCTAATTCCGGAAAAAGTGCTACGATCGTCAGGTTTCCAGCCGACAACATTCCCGGCCGGTTTGACGCGATCGCGGTGACCCCCTCAAGACTTGGATGACCCTTGAGGTCACGGATCACTGGGCAGTCACGGTTGAAAAGATATCCCTCATCTTTATAGCGAGTGTTGACGGAACGGCTAAAAAATTTAACCCCGTTTTTAAGATAAGCATCGCGTCCGGAAGCTTGATCGCTCGCGACCAAAACGGCGCCCCCTTTGGAAAGAAACGTATCAACGACAGGCACGCGGTGTAAACTGCCCAAAACGACCAAGACCGTTTCTTTTGGGGATGCAATCGCAAATCCGGATTCGTCAACCGATTCGAGTTCCACAAATTTTGAGATCATCTCAAAACCTTCGAAACCTCGCTGCCATTGCCTCAACTCAACTGTCTCCTGCGATTGCCCAGATTCAGCAAACAACGTGAAGAAAATTAGAAGCAGCCACCCAGAGAAAATGTGGCGAGGAATGCAAGACATTCGTTAGCCTTCCACTTTCAAACGAGTCGATAAATCGGTCCGGCCCAAGATCGAGGCAAGGGACTTCAGTGTCGTCCGACAATTTTCCCGCTCCAGCTGGGTTAATTCACCTCCAACCTTCATGTACCGCAACCGAACATAACTCTGGACTAGATCATTGATGTTCGACTCAAACTCAGGGGCGTCGGACAGCATTATGTTTTCTGCATGCTTGGCATTCCACCACATCGATTCCGTTCCGAATTTACTAATTAGAAACAAATCAACCAAAGCAACTAAATCCTGCGGGGAATGAAATTTGGCACGATCGATACGTCGAGCGACAGCACGGTCAGAAATTCTTTTAGCGTTACTACCTGATTTGCGATTGAGCGTTGTAAAGAGGAACGCCAGGATCACACCGCCAATCGCCAAACCGAACAACAGATTCAACGCGGATTTAGATGAAATCCCGATGGCGGGGTCTTCGGTGCTGGATTGGGAGCCAGGCTCTTCTTTCTTGTTCAGTTCAGTCGCTGCATTCCTCCGCCCCTCGCTTCGGTTACCACCATCTGCAGTCCGCCGCGATGAACGTTGCCGGTTTAGCCAATCAGAATTCATACTCGATCCACCTGCCCCCGATCGACCCTCCTGATCCCAACCCTCATCGTCAGAATCAAATCGAGGTGTCTCACGCCTTGAATCCGCTTCCCCATCAGGGGACGCCGTACTATTCACGAGCCCTTTAAAAACGGAGTCAAAATTACGCGCAAAGAAACCACGCTGATCGTTTTCGCTATCTGACTGTGACTCCAGCACGCCTCGCGCTGCCTCAACGACCGTTTGATCAAATTCAGCGGCCAGTCGCGGCCGCTCTTTCTCGCGGTTGCTTGCATCCGCGCCATCATCACCGTCACTTGAATTCCGCATCATAAATCTGTTGATCAAATCTTGTCCTGGAGCAAGACTCGCCAGTTTTTGAGAAAACGAGCCATCTAATTCCGCGTTGCCACGATCTCCACGCTTGTTTGGCATCACCCCATTGTCGGTACTCATTCCGCCAGATCGCCCACTCTCCTCCCCAAGCAATCGACTGAGATTTTTTTCCCAATCAAATTCGCCACGTTTTTTTCCCGTACTGTCGCCGTCAGCAGGTCTTTCTAACGGTCCGACATTTGGTGATTCTTTCTCCGCTCCGAAAATAGGATCAGCCATCGGATCGTCATTTTTATCCAAAGAACCCTCTGGAGTAGATCCAAAACGGTCATCGATATTAATGCCGTTCTTAGTTGGCGCCAGCGGATCAACTTTTGCCCCATTTTGGCTCGAGGTTTTCCCTCCGTTGTTTTCAGAAACTCGCTCACCTTTCGCGAGATCCTCTGCCGCCTGCGTACCAGTTTTCGCCGTTCCCGTCTTATTTTCCTCCTGCCGCTTAGTCTGATCAGGAGTAACTGCCTCGGGTTCAATATCCGTACCCGGCCTCTCACTCGAATCACCTTCAACCCGATCTATACCCTTCCTTCGATCGGTGGCTTTTTTCGCCCCTTGTCGATTTGCGACACGCTTTTGCCCCTCTCGATCAAGCTTCAAATCCTTAGAAGACTGGAGCGCGTCTCTGAGGGCATCCCGGAAGCCCCTCTTCTCGTCAGTGCCACGTCCTTCCATCCGATTAAACTGTTCCGCCAGCGATTCTTGGAGATCCTGCGGCAATCCGAGTTGATTCATCAACGCCTTGGACGCGTCAGATTCAAGGCCTTTTTCGTCGAGGTAACGCTCGGCAAATTTCCGAACATCCTCCTGTTGCTTGGGTGTCAGCGATGAGAAAAGACTCTGCCCCTGTTTTGCGAGATCTCGGAGTTGGCTCATATCGAAATTGCTTCCGCTCGTCTCTTCAGGCCGAAAAGCTGAGAGTCGCCGATACAGTTCCGAAGGCTCAACAAAACCAAAATCGCGGAACCCTTGATCGGAATCCTGCCCCCGCAACATCGAACTAGAATTAAAGACGGAACACAGTGCAACAACCGTGAAAACAAATTTCGAGATCAAACCACAAATCGGATGGAAGCGGGGAATCGCAACGCCGTAGCTCAAGCCCTTTGAGGCCTGCCTAGCATGAAGGTTCGTCTTAAAATCTCGCGCTGCGATGCTAACACCCTCTTATTTGATTAAACTTTTTCATCTGGTTAATCCAATTCGAATCTGAATTTTTGGTTTGAAAATCAGAAATCCAAATTCAAAGATCGGTACCAGAACCCTCCACAACCGCCTCGGGTTGCTTTTGCCTCAATCCAATGTTCATCACCTCAACGATCAGCGCAAAAAACATTGCAAAGTAAATATACCCTTTATCCATGTGTGCCCCCACGCCTTCGGCGATCAACATCACACCAATCAAAATCAAAAAACTCAACGCTAACATCTTTAACGTAGGGTGCTTTTCAACAAATCGACTTACTGGTTCAGCAAATACTAACATCACAATCACCGCTATAATTATAGAAGCAACCATGATTGAAATATCATCTACCATCCCCACCGCCGTAATCACCGAGTCGAGCGAAAATACCACGTCGAGTAAAGCAATTTGAATTAATACGCCGGCAAACGCTCGCTTGGTCGGCTTCACCTCGACCGATTCACCAGGCCCAAATTCGTCATGAATTTCGTAGACACTTTTGGCAACGAGAAAGAGTCCTCCCAGAAACAGGATCAGGTCTTTGAGAGATACGTCGTTCGCTGCCTTAAAATGTTCATGATTCACCTCTTTCAAAACTTCACTCGAAAGATGGCCCGCAGTCGAAGCGTCGGTAACGCTCATCCGTTCAATTATCGTCTGAGGAACTCCCAGGTCAGTTAGCTGGAATACAGGTCTCTGAAATTGAGCATCATGCACTAAATAGTAAAGTGAAAACAGGAGCAGCAGACGAGTTAGCAAGGCGAGAGCCAAACCTAACCGACGTGCCAGAGGCTGTTGGCTCTTGGGCAATTTTGCCGATGCAATCGTGATAAAAACGATGTTATCAATACCAAGTACGATTTCCATCGCCGTAAGTGCCAGGAGGGCAATTACAAATTCCATTCAAGGTTCCCCATCGTGTTCAAGTTAAATTCAGCCGCATTAAATTCAGCCGCATTAAATTCAG
>JAPKBL010000203.1 GCA_028823415.1 Mariniblastus sp. | reverse complement strand
ATTAAATTCAGCGGTGTAACTATACCAACTCTACCACGGCTATTACAGGCAATACGGGTCTGCTGCCGATCGTCCAATCCAACCTATTAACCGCCGAACTCTTTGAAAAAAACATACCAAGCTCTTGGAAACGGCTTCAACAAAAAATTGCTGATATCCCCTAACCTCATAACTCCTCCCACCTACTTTTCGCCCCCTCCAAACAAGCCCTTAAACCCTTTAAATAGCGGAAGTTCAAGTCCAGTTTTGGGCTCCCTTTTGACTTTTAGCGTTCCCGTCAACTCGAACCTTCCCCCGTCTGCCTCTTTGCTTAGACGCAATTCACAACCGCGAAACCATCCGAGGACCGGGGCCTGATAATCTTTCGGCCGCACAGGGGCTACAAAATCAGGCCAAGCATTTGAGAAATTCACCTCAACTCCACCACCAGTGTCGACCACTTCATACTTTCCATCCAATGAGCAATGCAGCACAACCCCGAGCAAATACTCACAAGTCTCTTTGACACTTTTCGCATCGGTCCCAAGTTGCCTAGAAACAAAATTCATAAATTTCACATTCGCAATCGACGTCTGCCAACTGCGACGATAATTAATTGAATTCACCCACCGGTTTAATTCAGACTCTGAATTTAGCCCATTGATCTTTAAGTGAACCTGAGTTCTCTCGCCGTCCACCACTCTGACATTCTTAAGTTCCAAGTCCATAAGCCGGTTTTCATCAAACGAAACCGCATTGAAACCCTTTAACTCTGGAGAGACTTCATCTCCAAGATTCTCATTTTCAACATTAGTGTCTTCCAAACGATATAAGTTAAGTACCTTAGACTCCCGAATCTCTCGATTTAGATTCGAATTGGTAAACAGGGCAGGTCGTTGGCTAGGAAAAAACCAATTCAATACGCCGGCAGCCGGATTAGTGGCAACGAAACCTGGGATTTCCTCACGGGTTTTCAGAGGTTGCAAAATTGAAGTAGGCTTAAGATCAACATTAGGAATCGCTCCATCATCAACCACCAAAAATAAACGGTAGTCAAAATTCCGTTTAAAGATCTGTTTCTTTTTGAGACTTAAATTCAGTTCGACAATCGGTCTTTCTTCGTTTTCGGGCAACCAGGCAACCTCCGTTTTCATCTTCGGGCCAAGCCGGCCTAGTGCCCAGTCTAAGTCGTCCTCGCCAATGGCGGTAATTCTAGAATCAAACGAGATGACTTCCACATCCCCAGCTCCTGACGCCTTCTGTCGATCAAGATGGAAATAGACGGGCTCTAGGTCTTTAATTGACTCTTTAACCGCTTTTTTCTTCTCTAAATACTCATCCCTCTCCCACGGCGCACAATTCTCTGTTCCCACATCGGCCAAGGGCTTAAAAAAGCCGAACCGGCCTCGCTTTTGATCGATCCAGTGAGAACCGTTTCGCTCGAGTCCCTGATGACTAAAATTTTCAGGCAAGAATTTCCCGTCCTTTAACTCACCAAATATGTCGTCATTTTCAGATAAGGCCACACCCTCGTTTCGGGCTGCCAGTGTTGCCATTTCCAGTACCTGAATTCTGGCCTGCAGACGGTTTCGCCTCGCAAGCTCAACTTGGAAGCTGGGGCTAAACAAATTTTTCAAAAATGAGTTTGAGGCGAAGAAAAGAATTCGATTGACTGACCCACTCTGGAATGGATCTCTGGAGCGGAATGCCCTGAAATCATCAGAATTTCCGAGTGAGGCGCCCCTACCGTCCTGAATTTCAAGAAACTGTTTGACCATTTCACGAGATGATGTGATGAGATGAAAATCGCCCTTCACTACATAATATGAACGCAAATACACCAGCTCACCAAGGGTCGCTTTTAACACGTCGCTTCTTTGGACATCGGCACGTTGAACACGTGTTTCAATAAAGTTTACCTCGTGTCCGCTAAACTCCGAATCTTGAACGACGCCCTGCCGCACGCTGTCGACGTCATCGAATGACACACCGCTCTTCTTAGAGATCCTCTGAAATATCCGATTCTTTGCAGCCTCGACGATGGCATTCCGCTTCTTTTCGAAATTCTGCTTAAGTGATTCGGTTTGATTAGGCTGCGCCTGCAAAACGATGCCGACTCCGGCGCCACTTCGAAAATAAAAATCGGAGCCAATCAGTGCAACATCTTTAACTTTTGTTCCACCGAACCACTCATCTAGTGGTCCCGCCTGAACACATAGTTGCTCTAAAAATTTCGACTGAACAAGTTTTTTATAACCCCTCACTGTCAACATCCGACTCAAGTCACCGCCGTATTCATCCATTAATTTCTTGAGCCAAATTTGGTTACTCCAATTACCAAACCTCAAGTAAAAACAACTCGCTGGCACTGCCTTCGCGATTTCTTCAACTACAACCGATTGCGGCAACTCACGACTAGGCACCTTCTCTGAAAAGCGGATTGAGTCGGGCAGCGCAACCCGCTCGTCCTCTTTATCAATATCATTTTGCCCCGGATTCATTAACTCGGCAATAAAATCTCCACGAGTAGATTCGAGATCAAGCAGTAGTCCAACCGTTTTTCCTAATGACTTAACCTGCACTTTGTTCTTTTTCTTCTCGTCTCCCTCTCTTATTTTTTCCGTAGTAACTCGCCCGAGCAGCATGCTCTCTAAGTAGTCCTCAAGAATTGGGGGATAATCACTGACTGCACGCTGTGCCGCCATCGCCTCGGTAAATTGCTTTCGCCACTTCTTGACGTGTTTTTCAAACTTCCTTTTCTCGCATTTTTCGATCACTATTTTCAGTTCGCCTGATTCACCAGAACCACGCATGCTTAAACTTAGCGGACTGTCCAAGTTTGGACTTTTGAATAGAAACCAGATTTTATGGACGCGTATTCTGTTCTCTAACGGAATTTGTAGATATGTCTTGAGCTTTCTCATCGACGGAGCTTCAACGAACGAATAAAAAATTCGATTATCGTTATCTATTAACCTCGCAGCCCCGATGCGTTCGATCGCCTCATCTCCCTCCCCCAACATAAACGTTGCATAGCCAATACCAAAATCCTCCACAATGGAATCTGCATTTATGAACGCGTGCGCTCCGGTAAACGAAGGTCTATTATTCTGAGTCTCTATCTGCCGGATTCCAATTCCTTGATTTTCCTGCCCAATGGAAAAATCGGTCAAAATCAAAATCAAAATTATCGCGAAAAAATTGATCAGACTTCGAATAATCCGAAAATGAAAAGGCGAGACCGACGATTGGATGTTTGATAAACTATTGGCGTCCAAAACTAACCTCTTGAGTAAATGGCGACCCTCAGCGCAGTGTCTTAATTGTCATCTGGATAGCGCAGATTTCAAAGCCCAAGTAACATTTTATAGGCATATTCCTACATGGAAATTCGCAACGCCGAACAAGATCCCTACCTCCGCGCTGCCCGTATCATTCGCGACTGCAACGCCGTGTTGATTACTGCCGGCGCCGGTTTAGGGGTCGACTCTGGCCTTCCTGACTTTCGAGGAACAGAAGGATTCTGGCGTGCGTACCCGGCCTTTCAAAAGAAAGGGCTTGATTTTTACGATCTGGCGAATCCCAGATGGTTTAAAGAAAACCCGAGTCAGGCGTGGGGGTTTTACGGCCACCGACTGAACTTATATCGAGCAACGCGGCCTCACGCAGGTTTCAAAACCCTACTTAACTGGACTAGCAAGGTGGTTGATAATTATTTTGTTTTTACCAGTAACGTGGATGGACATTTCCAGAAAGCTGGATTTTCACAAGACCGAGTCTATGAGTGCCACGGTAGCTTTGAGTTCCTTCAATGCAGTGATTCTTGCACCGGACGAATTTGGCCCGCAGCAGATACGAGAATCGAAATCGACGAGGAATCTTTGACCGCAACGTCAAACATTCCTCTGTGTCCCGACTGCGGATCGGTCGCGCGCCCCAATATTTTAATGTTTGGAGATGGCCATTGGATTCCAGATTACCATCAGGCACAAAATCGCAAATATAACCAATGGCTTTCAGAGATTTCAAAACAAACGCGGATCGCGATTGTCGAATTGGGTGCCGGAACTGCAATCCCGACCGTGAGATCCGAATCGGAGAAAGTTGCTCGTGAGTTCGCTCAGCCAATGATCCGAATCAACCCGCGTGAATCCAGTGGGCCTGATTCGTGTATTTCAATTCCAGGCGGTGGATTGGAAAGCTTGCGACAACTCGATAACGCACTGAAATTAGTTTAACGAAGCGGCTCGATGATCAGTTTCAACATCCCTCAAACTCTCTCACCTATCAGTAGTTAAATTCCATCCCGCGGATTCGCAGTTCACACGTAAGTTGTTCCACGGACTGATAGAGAACTGCATCCAACCCAGCCGCCAATGCCCCTTCGACGTTTTCTATGCGATCGTCAACAAAAAAACATCGACTCGGTTCAACGTCTGCGATGGCAATCGCGCGTTCGTAAATGAGAGCCGCCGGCTTCATCGAGCCAATTTCGTAACTCAAAACATATTGACTGAATAATTGACCCAGTGCTGGAAATCTCGCGAGGGCAAATTCCCAATGGGCAATGCATGTATTTGACAGGATACCCATCGGGAAATTAACGGCTCTTAGCTGACTGATCAAGGGAATCAATCTGCGGTTTAACGAAAATATGTCACTGATTGCATTCAATAAAAAGTCATGGTCGAGATTGACCCCCGATAATTCTGACAAGCGGTCACAAAAGGTTTCCCGGTCGACTTCACCGTTTTCAAATGCCCGCTGGAGTCCGGAGTTAAAAACCCATTCACTCACGGCAGAAGAGGGAACATCGTATTCGGCTGCAATCCGCATGCACGCAATTTCATGATTGAATGGGAGAATCACATTTCCCAAATCAAAAAACAGAAATTCAATTTTGGCCATCCGCAAATTCCTTCCAAACGAATTCTAGCTGGTGATGATACTCCACAAACATCAACAACGACTAAATAGTTTTTAAACAACCGTTTTTTTGAGGCAATACCTTTGGGAAAGTCCGGTGTTCAGGTGAGATCATTGAACTGATGTCAAAGCATGTCACCATTGACGACCCTCGGGACCAGCTAACCGTTGACATGAGTCGCGAGGATGTAGGTGAACTTATGATTCATCAACATTTCACCAACATTCAACGTTCCCTTCGTTTAACATTCCCTTCGTTTA
>JAPKBL010000013.1 GCA_028823415.1 Mariniblastus sp. | reverse complement strand
GCTTGCGAAGACGCTTGCGGATGCGGCATGAACCTTGACCTTCGCGGTCGCGTCAGCGGACTTGTTTCGCGAGTCGGAAGCATGGGAGGCAACTCTTGTGGTTGCGAAGAAGCCCCTGCTGCTGAGCCTGCACCAGCTTGCGAAGACGCTTGTGGCTGCGGACGACCAGCGGTTGTCAAAAACATCGTTGCTCGAATGCCTCGCCCAGGTCAAAACTGCGGTTGCGAAGAAACTCCCGCTTGCGAAGAAACTTCCGCTTGCGATGATCCTTGCAAGGCAAACTTGCTAGATCGCATCCGTCAGGTTGGAAACCGCTGCAACGACGGTCGCAGAGTCTTCCCGAACTCGGGCTGCTCTGACTGCGAAACAACAGCGGAACCCCAAGAAGCTGCTCCAGCCGATGATCAAGCCGCCAACGGCATCTCGGTTGATCCAGAACTCTTCATGTCCTTCCGAGGTTAATCCTAGATCGCTGTCGTACTTCGGTACTTCACATCTAAACCCCTCTTCGAATGGGTAACAACGAATGGGTAACAACAAAAGGCGGTTTGGCAAATTCAAAGCCAAACCGCCTTTTTTCATTGATTCACTTGTTAACGCGACAATTACTGGGCTTTCAAACAACAGACCGCGTATCCCAAAAGGTCATCCGAGGAGTGATAAAAGTCACGGAGTTTCTGGAGCGATTCGGGGGTATCTGCCAACTCAAACGGCGGGGGCGCAATCCCCAATGACTCAAATTTACCAAGCAACCGATCTGTCAAAAACTCAATCGCCTCGGTGTTCTTCCCCAACCTAGCAAGAAATTCCACATACGATTCTTCCACAACTGGCCCCAATTGATCCGCCTCCGTCGAAACTGTTTTCGCAAGAAAATGAGCAATCGCCCCTTCGACATTTTCACCCAACAGCGCGTCGTAAAAAAGTTGATGGTCTCGATAGGTGTCTTCAAACGGTGCATTGCCGGGATATTTAAAGTCGTCATGCAACCGACTGCCGTATTCCGCCAGTTCACTCAATTTCCGCAATGACTCTCGCTTATCGACTGGCCTCGCGATACGCATCACGGATGCCAGATGAGTGGTGTCAACATGATGAGCACCTCCGGCGGTCAAGTCAGGATACAATTGCAACCAATCCGTCAGCCTTCGCTCCTCATTTTCGTGAGACGTTGGCACCTCCGAATCGCTTTCGACAGCCGATCCAGCCTCTGCATTTTCTATGGAATACTTGACGTTCTCAATCAATTCCAAATAGATATGCTCCAACAATTCTTCCGCCATTTGCTTTTGAATCTCCGAGTCAAATCGACTGGACTGAGTATCAAACGTCGTGATTCCATTGCACGTACCATAGTGCTTCAATAACAAACGGTATCCATAAACGGGGGCGGCTCCCTGCGAAACTGCCATGTCGATCAAAGCGTCGATCGACTCCTCGTCCGATTCAATTTTTCGGATCAATTTTTCATTTAGCTCTTTGTCACCGACAGGCTGCAAATACATCCAGCCTTCCTGGAATTTACCCAAATTAAAAAACAGGATTCCGATTTCGCGACAAGCAGCTAACAAGCAATCCTCGAGCTGTCTCTGCTGCGTCTCATCAAGATCGTCAGGCTGTTTTGAATAAATCAACGGAAGACCGAGTCCATGCCGGCACCGCATTTTCAAAACTTCAAATAACTTAAAAAAATCTTGTTCACGACGAAAATGCTGTTCGAGGAAATCAAGGGACCCCTCAACACCAGATTCTGTCACAACTCGTGAAAACTCTTCAAATGGAATGGATGACATTGAATGCTGCACTAGCAAAGTGGTTAGGTAACGTAAAACGAAGCGGCTCCAGGATGTCCAGCCAACCCACAGGGGCTGTTGCCTACCGGCTCTGAACTCCACCAGCTGCTTTCCTGAAGCCTTCAATATACCACACGTTTTCATTAGGAGTGAAAATTCACCATTCCAGAAATCGCCCGACAACGCCTTGCCCAGACCCGTCCGCCCCCAGTCTAGGCAGCACCATTTTTTCCTCTAGCATTGAGGTATGAAAGATCTTAGACGTTTCGAAGATTTTATAATTGCGATTCTTGGCGACAATGACGCCAGCGAATGTGCTGCGCTGCTGGAAGCGAGCGGTGGAGTCGCGCGACCATTTTTGTTAGCCGAGGAACTTCCCGGCACCCTCGATGGATCCAATGAATTCGCTAATCGAATACTGACTGCGGATATTGACACGGTCATTTTTGTGACCAGTGTTGGTGTTGAGGCAATTGTTGAACAAGCCTCCCGAAACGTGGATCAACAGCGATTCCTCGATTGCCTGGCTGACATCCACACTGTCGCTGGATCAAAAGCCGCGGCTAATGCATTGCAACAATTCCAAATCACACCCAAAATTTCGGTCAATTCTTCGAATTCGTGGCGCGACATTTTGATCGCAATTGACCGATCGTTACCAGTAATCAACCAAACGATCGCCCTCGAAGAATCCGAATCGATCTACAGTTTGATCAGCGGCCTTGAGGCACGCGGAGCAAGAGTCGTCAAAGTCCCATTATTTGCCGACCCTTCCTCGGAATGGGCTCCGGTCGCTATTGAGTTTTTCGAGCAACTCGAGGCAGGTGAATTCCACATAATCCTATTCCCATCTCCAGAAAACGCAGTAAGATTTTGTACGCTCGCCAAAGAATATGGGAGAGCGAAACTGACCCGCCACTTGCTTGATAACCATCTCGTATTGGCGATCGGTCGGGGCACGGCGGAAATCCTCTCCGACCGAGGATTCATCGTGGATTATTCCACTGAAACGACGGATCCCGCCAAAGGTATTCAAGAAATCAAAGCACAAATCAGTCAAATTACAAAACAAAAATCGATTATCAGAGTCAGCATGTCAGGCCCAGCAACCAACAACTCAGACCCCAACGCCCCTTGGTACAACAGTCCGTTCATGAAAGCCTGTCGTGGTGAACCCACCGATGTCACGCCCATCTGGATGATGAGGCAGGCAGGGCGTTACATGGCCGAGTATAGAGAAGTTCGAAACAAGCTCTCTTTCCTCGATCTTTGTGCAAATCCTCAACTATGTAGCGAGGTAATGTGCACCGCCGTCAATCGACTTGGGGTCGACGCAGCCATCATCTTCTCGGACCTGCTACCAATCTTAGTCCCCATGGGCTGCGATTTGGAATTCGTCAAAGGAGATGGACCGGTGATTCACAACCCCGTGAGAACTGCCGCAGATATCGATCGCATCAAACCACTCGAATCCAATGATCCCCTCCAGTTTGTGATGGATACGGTCAAACAGACGCGTAATGACCTGCCCGCCGACATGCCGCTGATCGGGTTCGCAGGTTCCCCATTCACGCTCGCGAGTTACATGATCGAGGGGGGATCAAGCCGTAACTATGCGTTTACCAAGACGCTTATGTACGGGGATCACGGTGCATGGGATCAACTAATGCAGCATCTTGCGAACTCCATTTCACTCTATCTTCAAGGGCAAATCGAAGCCGGAGCCCAATGTGTCCAGCTTTTCGATTCATGGGCAGGCTGTCTGAGTTTTGAAGATTACAAAACATTTGCTCACCCCTACGTAAAACGGATCATTGCAAGCCTCCCCTCTAACGTGCCGGTCATTAACTTTGCAACCGGCAATCCAGCACTCTTACCCTTGCTTGCCGACACGCGGGCCGCGGTCATTGGAATCGATTGGAGAACTCGACTTGATGATGCTTGGAAAATCGTGGGACACGATCGCGCCGTCCAAGGAAATCTCGACCCCACTGTACTGCTTACCAATCCGACCGAAATAAAAAAACATGCAAAGTTTGTGCTTGACCAAGCCGGCGGCAGGGCAGGGCATATCTTCAATCTGGGACACGGCATTCTCCCTCAAACTCCTGTCGACAATGCGATCGCCTTGGTAGATGCGGTTCACGAATTAAGTCAGCGATAGCCCGCCGAATCACTTTTAACGCATGACTAAATCAGAAATGCCGCTAGCCACTTAAATTATTTAATTACAACGAGCCCGGCTTTGACTTCGGCAGTGCGATCGAAGGCGAACCGAAAGAATTCGAAAGGGCGCCCCAGTTAATCGACCTGATGAGTTGACGACGAATCCGTAGAGGCCGAAATAACCGCTTTAATGACGTGAATCACTGTGGGAAAGTGATTTTTCACTTGTAAAAATCGATTTCGAGCATGACTGGAATTCAAACGATTACTGATCGAACCCCGTTGGATGGTAAACAATAAAAAGTATTGGAAAACCATCGGTTTAGAAATAAAATCTGATGAACTGAACGAATATAATCCGGTTTACGCAAATGCGAGATAGTCGAATGACAGTGACGGTCAGTCGCACGACCGGCCACTGATCCAGCTCACAGGTAGTTAACTCAGAGTTTTAAACCCAATTTGAAGATCGGTAACTACTATCTCAACTGACCAAACTACCCCTGTTTCGGTTAAATCAAGACTGCGATCGGCCAGTCAGAAAGCGCGTGAACTGCTCCTGAAGGAACGGGGCACATCAGGAAATTGGGAAGGGCAACTATCTGCGTCGGCGCTTTCAACAGCAACCGCCATTAGCACTCTTTCCTTTTATCGTTCGTCGACGGAATCTGCCCCCGAACTAGCCCAGCAAATAGATAGACAAATAGGTGCCGGAATCGCCTGGCTCCAACAACAGCAAAACGAAGATGGCGGCTGGGGGGATACGTGGCTTAATTACTCGAATATCTCTACAAGCATGCTGGTCATTGCCGCCTTTTATGCAAGTGATCGCGTTCCCGAATTCAAGCACTCAATCGTGAGGGCCGAAGCCTACGTCGATGCGGAAGGCGGAATTTCGGGCCTGCGTAAACGTTACGGCAAAGATAAAACATTCGCGGTCCCGATATTGGCGAACTGTGCGTTGGCCGGGATTGTTCCCTGGAAAGAAGTTGCGACGTTACCATTTTTCGCTGCCTGCGTCCCAAGGCGTTTTTACAGCCTGATTCAACTTCCCGTCGTAAGCTATGCCGTGCCCGCGTTAGTTGCGATTGGCCAAGCCAAATTCATTCTCGATCCTCCGCGAAACCCAATAAAGCGAGCGGCGTTGAAATGTTTCGTTAAGCCAAGCCTCAAAGTGCTCGAAAAAATGTTACCCGCCAGCGGTGGATTTTTGGAAGCGGTGCCCCTCACCAGTTTTGTTTCCATGGCGCTTATAAAAACCAATCGAGCCAACCACACTGTTGTTCAAAAAGGAATTCAATTTCTTTTGAACTCATTTCGCTTCGAGGGCGAAAAACTCGGTAGCTGGCCGATTGATACCAATCTCGCCACCTGGAATACGACGTTAGCCATCAACGCACTGGCAAATCATCCGGAATCATTTGCCACGGCAAACTCGGCCGACACGAGACAATGGAAGTCCTGTGTCAAATGGGTCATGAATTGCCAAAACCGCGAAACCCACCCATTTACCGGCGCCGCACCGGGAGGCTGGGGATGGACCGATCTCACCGGAGCCGTTCCCGACGCGGATGATACGCCCGGAGCATTACTCGCCCTGAAAAAAATTAGTCAGCTTGCCGGACTCGACGACATCCAGACTGCTGAAATCCAAAAATCGGCGGAACTCGGAGTCGATTGGTTAATCAAATTACAAAACCGCGACAAAGGATGGCCCACTTTTTGCCGGGGGTGGCTAGAGCTCCCCTTTGATCGAAGCGGAAACGACATTACCGCCCACGTAATCCGCAGTTTCCTTGCCTGGCGTGGAGAGCTTAACAACGCAAAAAACCGTAAAACCAAGGTCGATCGCGCTGTTCAGACTGGATTTAATTACCTCAAACAGCATCAAGAAAAAGACGGAAGTTGGCTTCCGCTCTGGTTTGGAAATCAGGACATGCCGGGAGACATCAACCCGTTTTACGGAACCGCTAAAGTCCTCATGGCTTACCGCGATGCAAATTCATTCGATACCAACGAAGCCCAATATGGTTTAAGATGGGTACGAGAAAACCAAAATGATGACGGAGGTTGGGGGGGAGGCCCTTCGACCAACTGGCAAAACTCAGCACTCGGTTATAGTAGCGTCGAAGAAACCGCACTTTGCACAGAGATAATGCTTGATGACCCGAACCCAGATTCTCAGAATGCCGCCCAAAATGGCATTCGCTGGTTACTTGAAGCAACCGAATCAGATTTAATTACCGAACCTTGGCCGATTGGATTTTATTTCGCCAAGCTATGGTATTTTGAGAAATTGTACCCACTAATTTTTGCAACTTCGACTCTCAATCGTGCCTTGCAATTTGAAGAGGACAACCAAAACTCAAGAATTTAGCAACCCACTTAAAAGACGACTACCTCATCCGCAACCGAAATTCAGCATCGAGACAACTCGCTTTCATTTCAGCTTGCGATTTTAATAACCGTTAGGAATCAACTTGACGACGACAAAAACGAACAGTCCTTCCGAAACGGACGTGTCCATCGATAAATCCCAATCTGAAAAACCGGTTCGCCGTTCGCGAAGACGTAAAACTGCGCACCTAAAAATGGTCCCCTCTTCGAAGGATCAGCGCGAGTCGCTTCGGGCAAAATGCCAGACGATTGCCGACACCCTCGATCGCAACGTTCCACCCTCCAAGGACGATTTGGAAGGACTCTGCCGAAAACTGTTGAATGACGCTGGTGAACCCGAAGGTTATCTCGGGTGGATCATGGTTGTTCTTTCGAGTTGCTTCTGGGAAGAGCAAATCAAATCCATTCCTCATTCCAGACGTCTGTTTTTGTTACCTCACTGCCTGAAACATGCCGAAGGCTGTCCCGCAGACTACGACGAGTTTGGTCTCGCCTGTAAGACCTGCGGTGCGTGCAGCATCGCAGATTTCCGAGCCTCCGCGGAAGAACTCGGTTACAAAGTACTTGTGGCCGAAGGCTCACCGATCGTTCTTAAAATCATCGTTAGCGGGCATGTCGACGCAATCGTGGGCGTAGCCTGCCTCAACGTTTTGGAAAAAGCGATCGACAAGATCATGCTCGCAGGGATTCCCTGCATGGCCATTCCGCTGCTTTCCAGTGATTGCAGAAACACCAGTGTCGACGAAGACTGGGTTGAGCAAATGGTACGGGTTCCCTTTGAAGAATCCAAACAAGAGACGCGTAGCTATATCCACCTTCTTCGCGAATCATCCAAGCTTTTCGAGCGGGAGCATTTAGAACGACTCGTTCCGCGAATCAGAGGGGGGAAATCACTGGCTGAAGCCAACGGACAAGGCGTTGGAGCACTCGATCCGATCGCAGCCACCGAAGCAATTGCTTACGACTTCCTGTCAGCTGGCGGAAAACACTCCCGGCCCTTTATCACCTTAGCCGTTTATGATGCGGTCAGTGGCGGAGAGGCAACGCTTTCCCACGGAAACGATGTGGTCGCCGGATATCCCGACGCCATTCGCCGAACTGCGATGTCGATCGAAACATTCCACAAGGCCTCTCTGGTCCACGACGATATCGAAGACAACGATCAATTTCGCTACGGCGCTGAAACGTTGCATATCAAATACGGTATCCCGACTGGCATTAATGTCGGTGACTACCTCGTTGGCATGGGCTATCGCTTGGTCAGCCGAGACCGCCAAGAACTGGGAGCAGAAACGGCCGCCGACATTCTCGACTACCTCGCCGAATCGCATCAACGCCTAGCCGAAGGCCAAGGGGCTGAGCTGATTTGGCGCGACAGTGAAAACCGCATCCTTCAACCCATCGACGCTCTGAAAATATACGCGTTGAAAACCGCGCCTGCATTTGAAGCTGCGTTTTACAGCGGCATCCGTTTAGCCGGACCAGCCGAGCCGTACCTTAAATCGATTCGCGCATTCGCCAGAAACCTCGGGGTCGCCTTTCAGATTTTAAATGATTTAAAAGACTGGGAGCACGACGAGGAAAACAAAAAATCGGTTGGCGGAGATTTACTCGGTGGCCGCCCAACGGTGCTGTTGGCGCTCGCCCTCGAGCGCCTGAAGGACCAACAGAGGACCGAATTGCTGGACTTGGTGAACGGTCGATCCGAACTCTCAGCCGAGCAAAAGGTCCTGCGGACCAGAGCGTTGTATTTTGAAGCAGGCGTTTTCGCAAAGGCCTACCAATTGGTTGACAAACACCAACAGAAGGCCGAGGAAGTGGCTGACGAAATCCAGCCTGACGAACTTCGCCGATTAATGTACTATCTCGTCGATACGGTGCTTGACCACTCCGCAGAGGTGAAACCCACGATCGACATCCAGCACCTGTCGTTCAATGAGGTTCTTCCAATTGTATCCGTTGGGCCAACGTCGTAGCGCCAGCGTGGTCCCATTCGCAGCGACGGACCATTCCCAATTTATTTGATTTTCATTTGCAAGAGAACGCTACCTCAATCTGCCCACTAACGATTTTTGTATTCATGGATAAAACACCACAATCAGCGGACGTCGAATTGGAGCAACTGGTTGGCTTGTTCTACCCAGATTTTTTTGAACTCGGCTCTTTCAAGAAAGTGGAGGCCGATCAACTTTCAACGATCGGACGATCGCTGCTGGCACACGACCAGCACATGACGGTAACGGTCGAAAAACGCCATCAATGCTCGGTCGATGTCGTCGTCATGGAAACGCGTACCGACGACGATTATTACTCTCGAAAGATACTACTAACACGGCAGTCGGATGGTGGTGTGGTTCAATTTGGTATCGTGAGAATTAACAAAGCCTATCTTACCGCGGAGGTTCAGGAAGAAATCGAAAAACTGGAGACGCCACTAGGTAGAATCTTAATCAATCATGGGGTTCTTCGGATCGTTAAATTACTGAGCTTGCTGGAAATTGAATGCGGCGAGGAACTGGCAAATATGCTGGAACTTGAAACCGGTTCCGTTTGTTATGGTCGAACCGCACTCATTTACTGCAACGGATCACCCGCGATTGAGCTACTTGAAATTGTCAGCGAATGTCCACCAACCCCGACCGCTTGAAAATCCGACATTCCACTGCCTTCCGACCAGAACTCACTTATGAACATTCTTCTGACCAATGATGACGGATGGGGTTTTGAAGGACTCACAGCCCTAGAAATTGTGGCCCGTCAATTTGGTGAAATATGGACCGTCGCCCCGGAGAAACCCATGTCTGGGATCTCCCACCAACTGACGTTTGAACGCCCAATGCGTTTTACACAAAAACAAGATCGCTCCTTTGCTCTCGATGGAACGCCCGCAGACTGCGTTCGCGTTGCGATGACACAACTCGATGTGCCTTTTGACTGGGTCTTATCCGGTGTCAACAAAGGGGCAAATCTGGGCTCTGACACCTGTGTCTCAGGGACCGTTGCCGCAGCCAGAGAGGCCAGCCTTTTCGGCTGTAAGGCGATTGCGTTGTCGCAACACCTTCTAAAATTCAAGCAGCCCTTCGATTGGTCAAAAACAATTCGTATGGCAGAAAAAGTCCTTCCCCAGATCATGGATCGTTCAATTCCACAACGCAGCTGGGTGAATGTCAATTTCCCAGATATCGAATCGGATGCTTGCTCAACGGTGAAACTAGTAGAGACCCAGTTAGACCCCGCACCTCTACCGGCCCAATACACTAAAACAGCCGACGGAAAGCTACTTTACTGCGGTGTTTATAATGATCGCCCCCGAAAACCCAATCACGATGCCGACATCTGTTTCTCCGGCGGGATCTCCGTCACCTATCATGATTAATCCATTCCAAGATTGGTCCTTTTCTTAACCAAAGAAAACGTTCGTCCTTTCTACCTGCTCCCAGCAAAATCATGTCCCGCAATGCCTCGGTTTCTGATTCTTAATTTTCGCCAAGGCGGGTGCTACTTCTATCAAGTGTCGTGGATTAAAATCACGCAGCGTTCTGATCCCCTTTCAAAATGGACACGGCGATGAAATTAATAATTATTTTGATGGTGGCAAGCCTGCTGATTCTTCATCAGGATTTTTGGAACTGGGATCGAGAAGCACTTTCCTTCGGTTTCCTGCCGATCGGACTCACCTATCATATCGGCATTTCATTGGGCGCAGCGTTCGTTTGGTGGTTCGCCTGCACGTTTGCTTGGCCACCGGGCATCGAAACTTTCGATGAGCAATCTTCCGACTCAGGAGAGCAATCATGAGCTACCTCCTGGCAATGAATGATGGTCAAATTCGTTTTTCTATCATTTTAATCTACCTCGGACTGCTGCTCGGCTTGGGGTTTTTTGCGAGTCGACTTTTCCGCGGCACAAAGGACGACTACCTCCTTGCCAGCCATTCGATTGGCCCGTTCTTGTTGTTAATGAGCATGTTCGGTACCACCATGACTGCCTTCGCATTGGTCGGTTCATCGGGGGAATCCTTCAAAAAGGGAATTGGCGTTTATGGAATGCTCGCATCGAGCAGTGGCATTATCCATTCCCTTTGCTTTTTTCTCATCGGAGTAAAAATATATCGGCTTGGTAGGAAGCACGGTTATTCAACTCAAATTCAGTTCTTTCGCGATCGACTCGAAAGCGATCTGATCGGCTTGGTTCTATTTCCGATTCTCGTCGGATTAATCATTCCCTACTTGCTGATCGGAGTCATGGCCGGAGGGGGCGTGATTGCCGTCATGACAGCGGGAGCCTTTCCCGATCTTGGCATTTCAGAAAACGGCGCAATACCGTCTCAGTACGGTTCACTTCTGATCTGTGGTGTTGTTTTAATTTACGTTTTCTTTGGTGGAATGAGAGGAACGACTTGGGCCAATGCTTTTCAAACGACCGTGTTCATGGGACTTGGCCTCGTTACCTTTGTCATGCTTGCCAACCGCCTGGGGGAAGGTCAAACGTTACTCGACAGCTTGAAAAATGTCACATCAAAAGTCGATCCCTCTAAATTAACACGGTCTGGCATGAGCCAGACACTCTTTTTGAGCTATATGTGCATCCCTCTTTCGGTCGCAATGTTCCCCCACCTCTTTCAACACTGGCTAACTGCCAAGAGTGCTACGAGCTTCAAGGCACCGGTAATCTGTCATCCCGTTTTCATCATGATCGTTTGGGTTCCTTGCGTCTTGATCGGGGTTTGGGGGACGACCCTCGACCTTACTAATGTTCGCCCTAACGACGTGTTAGCCTACATGGTGAATATGAAAATCGGTGCCTTCATGGGAGGGCTGCTGTCCGCCGGAATCCTGGCCGCCATCATGTCCTCTCTGGACAGTCAGTTTTTATGCATTGGCTCGATATTTACCAATGACATTGTGCTTCATTACATGGACCAATCAAAGATATCAGAAAAACGTCAAGTTTGGATTGCGAGAATTTTTGTGATCTTAATCGTTGCGATCACCTATGTACTCAGCCTCCAGGGATACCGCAGTGTCTTCACGATGGCGGTCTGGTGCTTTAGTGGATTTGCAGGGCTATTCCCAATTGTGTTTGCCGCCCTGTATTGGAAGCGACTGACGGCCGCAGGCGCTCTCTCGGGCACGTTAGCCATGGTTGGCAGCTGGCTCTATTTATTCCAGCAATCCGGCTATGGTGCGAACACCGAGTTCGCACTTTCCCCCTTTGGAACTCAATATCCTATCATGCCAGTCGTCGGCATCCTCCTCTGCTCCACGCTGGCGATGTTTGTCACATCGTTAATCACGCCCCCTCCCTCTCAGAAAACCCTCGATAAATTTTTTCCTTCACAGGATTAGACAACGTCGAATTGAGCCACTGGAAAGCCCGCCGCCTCCCATGTCATCCCGCAGAAGACAAAAATCTACATCGGCTGAATCTGAACAACACTTTGTCAACATGGCAGACTGGCTTGCCATGGAATCTGCTGCCGAAATTAAGAGAATGGAGGAGCGGCGGAGAATTCAAAACACAGGCGATGCAGAAAAATCCGGTGAGACAATTCTCGATGTTGTTGTCACCGAGGAAGTAAGAGGACTCGGCGGCCACCAACTGGTTACGTTCAAACGGCGGAATGAGACGTTGCAAATGCCATGGCATCGGCTGCGGGTCGGGGCTCCAGTGGTTGTTTCGCCTTTCCGTCGAGATGGCAAGTCAGAGACAGGCGTTGTCAGTCGCAAAAGAAATGACTCAATCCAAATCGCACTCAATCGCACCCCGCGAGCCGAGGTATTGCGGATCGATCTGACGGCCGACGAAGTGACCCGCCAGCGGCAGCTCGCCGCGATCACGACGGCGAAAGATTCACGAGGCCGACTAGGACATCTCCGCGCTATTCTGATGGGAGAAAAGCAACCACGATTCTCAGATAAGTCGCCCGAAATTGATTTCAAAACTCAGCTAAATGAATCGCAAAAAGCGGCCGTGAAATTTGCATTATCCGCTGAAGATCTGGCGATTATTCACGGCCCACCGGGCACCGGAAAAACGACAACCGTCGCGGAATTGATTGTACAGGCAATTCGCCAATCCGAAAAAGTACTTGCCTGCGCTCCGAGTAACACTGCGGTCGACAACCTGCTAGAAAAACTCGTACAAGCCGGCATGCGCGTTGTACGCATTGGCCATCCTGCCCGAATCACCGAACGACTGCGGAATTACTCACTCGATGGCCTCGTAGAACAACACGAAAACACCACCGTCATCAAAGATATGATTCGTGAGGCAGAAGCACTTTTCCGTCAGTCGGAAAAGTGGACTCGGGCAAAACCACAACGGGGCGTCCGCGAAAGCATGAAACGAGACGCAAAACGCTTAATGGCCGATGCCAAACGACTAGAGCGTCAGGCCATCAGTTCGATCCTTGACCAAGCCGATGTGATCTGTGCCACCACGACTTTTAATCCCGATATCCTCGATGACCGATGGTTCGACTTGGCAGTCATCGACGAGGCTTGCCAAAGTACAGAACCGGGTTGTTGGGTTCCACTGTTGCGATCGGAACGTGTCGTTCTTGCCGGTGACCACCAGCAACTCCCCCCCACGGTCCTTTCGAGCGAAGCTGCCCAGCAAGGCTTCGCAAAAAGCATGATGGAGCGCCAAATAGAATTGTACGGCGACGATGTTGCGAAAATGCTGACGGTTCAATACCGAATGCACCATCAAATTATGGATTTTTCTTCTGGGCAGTTTTACCAGCATGAACTGCAAGCCCACCCATCGGTCGTGGATCATACACTGCATGGGATCGAGGGGATTGCACCCTCTGAATTGACCAAGCAAATCATCAGTTTTATTGACACCGCAGGGGCTGGCTGGGAAGAGGAATTGGAACCCAACGGACTGAGCAAGAGAAATCCCAACGAGGCACACCTCGTTGTGAAAAAAGTAAAGACTTTGCTTGATGCCGGGCTTCCGAAAAAAGATATCGCGGTCATTGCGCCCTACGCAGCACAGGTTCGCCTTCTGCGCGACCTTTTCGAAGGGGAAGGCCCCGAAGTAGATACCGTTGACGGATTTCAAGGCAGAGAAAAAGAAGCGGTTGTCATCTCATTGGTGCGAAGTAACCCTCAAAACGAAATTGGCTTTCTCGCAGATCGAAGGCGAATGAATGTTGCCTTAACTCGAGCGCGTCGAAAATTGATCGTGATTGGCGACAGCGCCACACTCGGCATTGATAAATTCTACCGCGATTTTTTCGAATACGTCGAATTAATGTCCGGCTACCAGAGCGTGTGGACTGAGAATTAGCGACCGTAAAAGTTCACTCGTTGACAGGTCGGCTGGAAACAATGCGCTCTCGCTGCGAAAAATTAATCGCCATCAAAACGAGTATCAACACCGCAGCAACCAACTGGATTGCAATCTGCCATTCCTGCCAACGCGTAAAGAATATCAAGAGACTCAGTCCCAGCAGCGTGCCCCGCAGCGGCAGCGATAAACCACGATAGGCATATCCAGCAATCGATGCCGCCAGGCCAAAAATCCCAACCAAAGTAAGACTTACCATCGTCACGACCATCAACGGCGACGCCGCCTCATTATCGATCGTCAGCATCAGCAACTCCGGTTTCAGCACAAAAGCAAAGGGAAGGGCGAATCCGACCAGTGCAAATCGAAACGCTGAAAACGCCGCACGCATCACGTCCGCCTTGGCGATTGCCGCCGCCGCATAGGCGGCTAAGGCGACCGGAGGGGTAACCATCGACATCATCCCGAAGTAGAAAATAAATAAGTGCGCCGCTAACGGGGGCGTTTTCAAAGTTGTTAAAACCGAGCCCACTAAAATCGCCATCAATAAATAACAAACAGCCGACGGCAAACCCATCCCCAAAACAATCGTAGACACCATCAATAACAGCAGGGCTAAAATGGAACTATCGTTAGCAAAGGCTTGAATTTTGGCCGGCAAAGACGCACCCAAACCCGTCATATCAACCACGCCGAGAATGATCCCGACGCAGGATGCCGCCACGATTAACGCCATCCCACCTTTCGCCGCTCCAACGAGCGCCTGAATGACTTTGGCAAAACTTAAACGGGTCAACTGACTGAACTGACTCAAGATCAAAATTCCGATAAGGCTCACGCTAACCGAACGATAGGGCGTAAAACCTCTCAGCAGCATCGCAATCAAAATCACGAAAGCCCCAAAGAAAACAAAACCTTGATAGGCAGACATCGGCCCCTCAGGCACCGACTCGATTTCGCTCTCCGCCTCGGCTCCAATTCTCTTGGAATGAAAATGAACCGTTAACAAGAGAGCGGTGTAATACAAAATCGCAGGGATAAGTGCGGCTTTAATAATTTCGACATAAGTCACCGCAGGCTCAACTAACTCAAGCATCATGTAGGCGCCAGCGCCCATAATGGGGGGCATCAAAGCGCCTCCAGAGCTTGCCGCTGCTTCCACTCCCGCAGCAGACTCGGCATCAAAACCAGAGCTCTTCATTAACGGGATCGTAAAAGTACCGGTCGTCGCCGTATTAGCGACAGCGCTTCCTGAAAGGGACCCCATCAATCCGCTACTAACAACGGCCACTTTCGCAGGCCCGCCGGAACTGTTTTTAAATAAGCTTCGGGCAAGTTTAATGACGTAGCCAGTCGCACCGGTCTGCTCCAGCAATGTTCCAAATAAAACAAATAAGAACACGTAATTGAACATCACCTTGAGCGCTACGCCGAACACACCCCCCGATTGCAAAAACGACTTTTGAGCAATTTGGCTCCAAGACGAACCCCGATGCGGGAACAACCAGTCCGGCATACTCTGCCCAAAAATTGCGTAGGCAATAAACAGGCTACAGAGGATCGGCAAAGTCCACCCAATCGCTCGCCGCGTTGCCTCGAGAATTAAAACCAGGCCGATCCCCGCGATGAAAAAGTCAATCGGTTTTTCACTACCCGCGCGGTCTCCCAGAAGGATCCCGTCTACCCAAAACACGTCGAGCTTCTGCTCACTTTGAACGAAAATGTAACCAAAAACGACAACGGTCAACAGCATCAAAGCAACGTCTATCGCGCGACCGAACCGCCAATCTGGCTTCTCCTGAACCAGCGGTCGACTGAGAAACACGAGCAACAATCCCAACATTCCAAACATGGCAAGGTTGGGCTGCGGATCAAAAACGTTGAAGTTAGCCGCGGCCAACACGAACAACGACAACACGACCGCCAGTACGCAATACACAAAATTCTTGCTGGAGGCGAACCGGTCAGTCATGGGTGGAATCGATTGGTTAATTGTGATTTCGACCGACTGCAAGAGCTACAATCGATGACTTACTTGTCAGTAAAAAGAGAACCAACAGAACAGCCTAGATCATTCAGCACTCGGCCAGATGCCAATTTCTTTGTAAAACTTAATTGCACCGGGGTGGAAAGGAACGCCTGTGTCTCTCGTTGCATTTTTAGGGTTGAGAGCTTTTCCAGCGGGATGCATTTCGGCGATCTTCGCGCGATTTTCATACATCAATTTCGTCAACTGGTAAACAACGTTCTCGTCTACTTTGGCGTGGGTGATCAAATGCATGTTACCGACATTCAATCCAACCATGTCTTCGCTGAGATCGCTATAGGCATCCGCTTTGACGGGTACTGGAAAGTAAAAAGGATACGCTTTTAATTTTTCGGGTGCGTCCTTATCCAGTTGAACAAATACCACATCCTGAGACGCACACAACTGAGTCACCGCAGGAATCGGAATCGCCCCTCCCATAAACGCTGCATCTGCCTTTCCATCGGACAGCATTTCCGCCGCAGAAAGATAGTTCCCTGGAATTACATCGCCCAAATCGTCATAAGAAACGCCATGTGCCTCGAGCAAAGGCTTCAAAAAGTAATCAAACCCGGCACCTGCTGGCCCAAGCACTACTCGTTTGCCCTTTAAATCTGAAATCTTCTCAATCCCCGACCCTTCGGTGGTCACAAAGATCCCAACGTTCGGCGCCAACGTAGCCACGGCGCGGACCGCGTGAGGTGTTCCCCATGCACCGTCTCCGCGATTGGCAAAGTAGGAAATGGCGGCGTTGGCCATGCCAAACTCAATATCTCCCGACTCCAGTTTTCGGATGTTCTCCTGCGTGCCCTTGGTTCCCTGAGACGTCACCACCCAGTCCAGTTCACCTTTGTTAGCTTCGACAACACTCGAAATCGCATTTCCAACTGGCGCAAAGGCTCCACCAGCGGGGGCAGTGCCAATGGTAATAAACTGACGACCCGCGTTGCTCGCCCCGCCGCCGGCGACGTCATCTTTTTTCTCGCAACCCGTCAGCATAAGTAAAGAGATTGCCAAAATACCAATCGCACAATTTGAAAAATTCGAAAAACATTCACGTCGTTGAGACATCTTCGTCATCCTTTTCAAGGTTCAGTTAAATGATCGTCTGGCGATCAAATCTCACTAAGCGTCTATGATAACACTCCCCCCATCGCCCCCCTAGAGGGGAATTATTCGCGAGAGATGTCAAATGAGTGACACGAGGGTTTTCATCGCGGCTCAAAGAGCAAAGACTAATTACCACTAATTTTTTTCAACTCGATTTTTCGAAATTGAGTTGGATGGCTTTCGGATTGAAGAGAAATGGTTCCGCTCTCGAGCATCAGATTTCCGTCGACAATCAACGGACGGGCTTCACCATCACGTTCGTCTAATTGTGGTTTGGTGTATTCCAATACCACTTTGCCATCCACCCAATGACGAATCACGTCATTTCCACGGACTTCCACCTCGACCGTAACCCATTGATCACCACGAAACGACGGAGAATTACTGCTTGTGCAATGGCGTTTGAATAGCTTTCCATCCATGACAACATTGGTTCCCGGCGTGCATAAATTGAGTGTTGATCGCTCGCCAGTATCGCCAGCGCCAAGCAACTGAACTTCAATCGAAACGGGAAACTTCTGATTAAGTTTCATTTTTGCGGGGTCCTGACCATGCAGCATCAAACCGTTGTTACGAAACGCCCAACCCGGACCGTTCTCCACCTGATCGCCGGTGAATCGATACTCAACCCTCAGGCGGTAATGCGAGAAAGTATCTTTGTAGAAGAGATGCCCAAATTTCTCCCAGTCTTTACGGTTCTTTCCGTCCATGCTCAAGAAATCTTCCGGTTTGTACTGATCGTAACCAACCGTTAGTAATCCATCTTTGACTCTGAAAGTATCGCCGTAATTAACCCCCAATTCGTGACCGCGAATTTTTGGAGTCCAACCCGTGAGATCTTTTCCGTTGAATAACTGTATCCATTCTTCAGACTCGGAATCGTCATTTTTCGAGCGTTTTAGGGTTTCGACAGAAATTTCCGACTTTACAAATGTTTCGCTCGGATGTTGCACAGCACAGTCCTGGGCGCTCGCTAACGCGACAAAACTGGTAAAAATGACACTGAACAGGATAGATTTGATCATAAAAACACTCATTGGTTTATCTGAAATACGACGACGGAGCCTAAAAAGGCACAGTATAACGAGTTAAATCGAACAAATCCTCTGCTCTCTGCCAAAGACTTTAAAATAACGTCTTGCGAGAATCCCAAAAATTTGCATAATAGCCGGGCTAAGGGCGGTTTCGTGATTCGAACCCGTCCAATTTTTGTTGGAATCAGATTTAGATGAGGCTATCGGTCAATTGGCGAAAATGCGAAGAAAAACCACACGTCGTAAGGTTAAAGCGAAAACCCGAACAGCGCGGAGAGACCCGCTGTACGTAGACGGTGAACGCCCGCGTCCAATGTACGTCGATTACAAAGACGTTGAATTGCTAAAAAAATTGATCAACCGTCACGGCCGAATTGTCGGACGCCGCAAGACCGGTTGCACAGCAATCAGTCAACACGCCGTTACCGAATCAATCAAACGGGCGCGGTTCATGGCGTTACTACCATTCAAAGGCGATTAGTCGAAGCGTGTGTGCTCGATTTCCAAAAGGGGAATCGCACACCACAGAACAAAAAATCAGTCAAACCTGCCGATTATTCCTGGCAGGTTTTTTTTTGAAGTTGCAAGTTGAGTGACTCTACCTCCCCCTTATGTGAGGCCAACATGTCGGAAGTGTTTAAAACGAAACGAAGAGTTGAGTTTCGCGAGACCGACATGGCGGGCATTGTGCACTTTTCGAATTTCTTTGCCTACATGGAACAGGCTGAGCATGCGTTACTCCGCAGTCTTGATCTGGGTGTAATGTGCAACATAGACGGTCGCGATATTAGCTTTCCTCGGGTGAGTGCCACCTGCGACTACCGCGTTTCTATTCAATTTGAAGAACTGATTGACATCGAGGTCGTCGTTGAAAAAATTGGAACGAAGAGTATCACTTACGGATTTCGTTTTTTTCGTGAAGAAGTCCCTATCGCGGACGGTTCCATCACGGTGGTTTGTTGTCTAATGAAACACGGAGAGCGTCCCCAGTCAGTGGAAACGCCGCCGGAGTTTATCAATGCGATCAAACCTTTTCTTGCAGATCCTTAACAACCGTGGCCTTTCTTTAAGAGAGACTTATTTCCATGTCAGTCTATTTGCAAAACCTGACGGTTCGACTGGCTCAGGGCGTTGGTAAACTCTCTCCAGAAACCCGCGAACTCCACAAAAATTACTTCCTCTCAGCCCAGCAACCCGATGGCGGATTTTCTGGCAGGGAAGGGGGGAGCGATCTTTATTACACGACCTTTGCGATGCGAGGGCTCTCGATTCTTGGCGAACTCTATGGTGAGGTCGCTGACCGGATCGAATCCTACCTCAAACCGCAGCTTACATCCCACCAAACCATCGTCGATTTTTTCTCACTTTTTTATGCCGCGAATCTTCTGAAAATTTCGTCGGGAAGAGATATATTTCAAGACGCCGATCCAAGTTGGCGAATGCAAGTCGCGACGTTTCTTGAAACCCTTCGTCGCGAAGACGGCGGCTATGCCAAAGCGCCCGAAGGGAACGCCGGAAGCACCTACCATACTTTTCTGGTTTTACTCGTTTTGCAACTGCTTGAATGCCCGATCCCCAATCCAGAAAAAGCGATTGAGTTTTTGGATTCCAGACGAGACCCTGAGGGGGGCTGGCACGAGATTCGCGTCAGCAAACGCCCAGGAACCAATCCGACGGCGGCAGCGGTCGCAAGCCTGTTAATTCTCGATGCGATCGATGAATCCAAAGACCCGGAATTGGTCGCGACGACGCTCGACTTTTTAGTCGAGATGCAGACCGATGAAGGAGGTCTCCGAGCCAATACGCGGATCCCAATCGCCGACCTCTTAAGCTCCTTCACCGGGGCACTGACGTTGATCGACCTGAAAGCTTTTGAGGAAATAGACGTCGCGGCATATCGCCGATTCGTGCAGTCCATGGAGCGGCCCGAGGGGGGGTTTCAGGCGGCTGCATGGGACACCGCCCATGACGTCGAGTATTCATTTTATGGCTTGGGGTGTATGGCTCTTCTTGAGAACCATTAGAATTGAGCTTCGCGGCCGAAACACTTATGCTGGTTATCGTTTCTCCTCTAACCGCTCGAACAAAATGGCTCTGAAGGACAATCATCTCTCAGCCGATTCGATGACGACTGTTGAACGCTGAAACCAATTTTGAAAAACCGGTAAACCCATCCAACGGAAGGCTTCTATGCCCGATTTTGTTGCCAACGCAGTCACCAAAGAATTTGACACGCCAGCAGGTCCGCTGCGAATTCTTGACGGGATCTCCACAAAACTCGATCGAGGCCAAAACATGGCAGTTATCGGTGACAGTGGTAGCGGTAAAAGTACGTTTCTCCACATCGCAGGAACACTGGATTCGCCGACCTCAGGAAACGTTTGCCTCATGGGGAGCGACCTTACTGAACTCAACGAAAATCAACTTGCTCATTTCAGAAACGAGAACATTGGCTTTATCTTTCAAGAGCACCACTTACTTCCGCAACTGACTGTACTCGAGAACGTGCTGCTACCCATGGTGGCCACCGGTGCGACTGACTCAGATTCAATTCAACGCGCCAAAGACTTACTTGATTCGGTCGGCCTGTCCGACCGGCTAAATCACCGACCAACAGCTTTATCCGGCGGTGAACGACAACGAGTTGCTGTGGCGCGAGCATTGATCAAGGAACCGATCCTGTTATTGGCAGACGAACCCACGGGCAGCCTCGATCAAGTGAATGCTGAAAAAACAGGACAGCTCTTGCTCGACCTCCAAAGGCAACACAACATGATTCTGATCTGTGTCACTCACTCGTCGAAACTAGCCTCGGTTTTCCAAAATAAAACTCGGCTTGTCGACGGGAGGCTTGCAACCGTATGAATCGTTGGCAAATCGCTATCAAGAGCCTGTTCTATTTTCGCCGAACCAATCTGGCGATTGCTTTAGGTGTCGCTGCTGCCACCGCTGTGCTTA
The DNA here is from genome assembly GCA_028823415.1 of Mariniblastus sp. GTDB lineage: Bacteria > Planctomycetota > Planctomycetia > Pirellulales > Pirellulaceae > Mariniblastus. Next base: position 52,043 of record JAPKBL010000013.1, on the reverse strand, counting down.
CCGGCGCACTGATTGTCGGCGACAGCATGCGGTACAGTCTCCGCGAGCTGACTCTCGAACGCCTCGGAATGATCGACGAGTTGCTGCTTTCCGATGGCTTCTTCGATCAATCGCTCGCTGACACTCTTCAGGAGACCGCTGAATTTAAGGAAAACTATAAATTCGCTAGCCCGGCGATCCTGTTCCCCGGTGGCACCGTTCAAAACGCCACCGATTCGACCCGGCGGGCGGGACAAGTATCCGTTCTTGGGATCTCGCCAGAATTTTGGCAATTCGAACAACGCGCCGGACTCCACCGGAAAGAGCTCGATGAAAGTAGCATCATCATCAACCAAGCTGTGGCCGACGACCTGCAGATTAGCGAAGTCGATGTTGAATCTGGAAACGCCCTGATCACGGTTCGGATCCCGAAACGAAACCAACTGCCAGCCGACAGCGCCCTTGGGAAAAAGAATGATTTAATCGAAAGCATCGTCGATTTAAAAGTCATTCAGATCGTTCCAATGTCCGGACTTGGTCGGTTCGGGCTTTATCCTTCCCAGGCCGATCCCTACAACGTTTACGTCTCGATCAAACTTCTCCAAGATTCACTTGCCCGCTCGGTACTTCGACATAAGTCCGATTCCGCTCAAGCTAACATCATTTTGATAAGCGGCAGTGGACAAACCCTACCCACGGAAATTGAATCAGAACAATTACGCGTGTCTCTCCGCCCCTCGCTCGAAGATTATGGATTGTCTCTCAAACGCGCGACGCAGACATTTTCAGACGGCAATCTTGAAAAGACTGTTTTTGATTACTGGAGCCTTTCTTCCGACCGCCTCGTCCTTGGAGAAGCAGTCGCGAATTCCACGGCCTCGGCGTTTCCAACAGCTATGCCAATTTTTACTTACCTCGCTAACGATATTCGTAGAACTGACACAGATTCAGGGATTCCGTTTTCGATGATTGCGGCAGTTGATTTCGACAATAAATTCGACCCCATCTCCGCACTTACCGGCGACCCCATCAATCCAATCAAAGCCAATGAGATCGTTCTTAACCAATGGGCGGCCGACGATCTACAGGTCACCCAAGGGGACCCAGTCGTCGTTACATTTTTCGAGCCCGAAACGACCCACGGCTCTCAAAAAGAAAAATCGGTTGAACTTACCGTCGCGGACATCGCGACACTTACCGAACCGGACAAAGCGTTTCGAGTCTCTCGCCGCGGTCAAATCACGCCCGCGGAATTCATCCGGTGCCCGACACTGGCAAACGACCCAAATTTGACACCCGAAGTCCCGGGAGTCACCGATGCTCAGTCAATTGAAAATTGGGATTTACCTTTCGATACGGCCGATAAAATCAGACCTCAAGATGATGATTATTGGGGAAACCACCGAACGACGCCCAAAGCATTTGTATCCCTCTCCACAGGACAAGAACTCTGGGATAGTCGTTTTGGAAACGTTACGAGTTTTCGCATTCCACTTTCCGCCGGATCCGCGGAAGAAGTGTCGGATATTCTGTTGACTCAATTCATCGAGGACGACGCCAAACTTGGGCTTCATTTAATTCAGATTAAACGCCAGGGAATTGCCGCCTCCTCCGGTTCGACACCGTTTGATTTCCTCTTTCTTGCCTTAAGCATGTTTGTGATCGGCGCCGCCTTAATTCTCGTTTCCTTGCTATTCCGGCTCGGTTTACAGCAGCGTGCCAGTGAACTGGGATTAATGAAAGCTATCGGGTTCCCACCAACCGGGATCCGCCGCATTTGCCTTTACGAAATGGCATCCGTTTCGTTCGTAGGGGCCATCCTAGGAATCTCACTGGGCATGGGCTACGCATGGCTAATGATATTTGGCCTGAAGACATGGTGGGTGGGTGCAATATCTAGACCCTTTTTGACTACACACATTTCACCGCTAAGTCTCGGGATCGGTTTTTTCAGTGGCTTGATAATCTGCGTACTCACGATTGCATGGTCGTTGCGACGGACTCGCAACCAGCCGGTCCATTTACTGATCAATGGCCAATTAGAATCACCCGGCACATACCCATCGAAAACTGGCAGAACGGGCCTTGTCATCATTGGCATGCTCGCATTAACCGCCGTCGGCTTGACCATTGCCGCCACGCAACTTGCTGGCGAAGCACAGGCTGGCTCATTCTTGGGGGCGGGATTTTTAATTCTCGCCTCTCTGCTAATGTGGGTTTATCGCACCCTCGGCAAATCCCGCCATTGGAATTCATCCGGTCGATTAAACCTCTCCGTGCTGGCGATCATGAGCTTTCAGAGAAACCCACTGCGCAGCACGTTGACGATAGGATTAGTCGCGGTCGCCTGTTTCTTAATTGCTGCGGTCAGCTCATTTCGCTTAACTCCCTCTGAGCGAGGGACAGCGGGTTTCGACTGGGTCGCCCAAAGCAGCCAACCCATTTACTACGATTTGAATAATCCTGAAGGGCAGGCACTTGCGCTCGGCACAGAAAATGAACTAAGGGAGGGAACCGAGATATTTGCGCTACGACTCAAACCCGGTGAGGATGCGAGTTGTAATAACTTGTACCAGTCCTCGCAGCCGCGCATTCTCGGAGTCGACCCACGCTTCATTGACGATTTTGACAAGGGAGAGTCAGGGCAATTCGCATGGAGTGGATCGCGCGCTGCAACAGAACTAGAAAAACAAAACCCTTGGAGATTACTGGATTCCGCTCAGCCCCATTCAGGCACCCAAGAAGATCCAATCCCGGTCGTCATCGACAAGAATACAGCCAACTATAGTTTGAAAATCTACACCCTTAACACCGTCAAGCAAATTGAATATGACTCTGGGGAGTCGATCTACATTCGGGTTGTAGGCTTCCTCGAAAATACACTCCTCCAGGGCAGTCTCATCATCTCTGAACAAGATTTTGAAAAAGCATTTCCAACCCTTGGCGGCTACCAGTACTTTTTAATCCGCGAAGAACAAGGGACTGAATCTGAGCATGCTTCTGACATCGCAACGCTGGAGGATCGGTTGAGCGATCAAGGATTTGACGCTCGTTCGGCAGAAGCACTGCTTGATAATTTCATGTCGGTTCAAAACACCTACATCAGTACCTTTCAAACACTTGGATCGCTCGGATTATTATTGGGGACTTTCGGTCTTGCCGCAGTCCAAATCCGAAGTGTCCTTGAAAGAAAAAAAGAGCTTGGCCTGATGCGAGCCGTTGGCTTCCAACGCAACACATTGGCGAAAATGGTGGTCTTAGAAAATGCGTGGCTTTTAATTATCGGACTGGCGATTGGCATTTTTTCGGCTCTCTTTACAACAATTCCCCACTGGCTTGTCGGGACGGCATCTGCCCCCTGGCTCGAACTAAGCCTGATGTTTGGCGGAATCGTTGCCGTCGGTTTATTGGTTGGTTTTTATGCCTCACGCGTGATTTCAAAAACACCTCTTCTTGAATCTTTACGCGCATAAGCCTGCCTTTTTCTCTGCGATTGTTTTCAAAATCATTGGAGAGCAAAGTTAGGACTTGTCGCTGCGGCGTAGAATTGATTACAATTTCGAGCCTGCTAATTGAAAATGCCGGTGTGGCGGAATTGGCAGACGCGATGGATTCAAAATCCATTGGGGGCAACCCCGTGGAGGTTCAAGTCCTCTCACCGGTACTAAAAAGCCAGCAACACCTCGGGGGTTGCTGGCTTTTTTATTTAAATTGAGAAAAACACCCAGAATTCAATTTTTCAAGCTAACAAATCCGACCTGTTAAGCGTCGTAGAAATAGCGAATCCAACACACCGTTTACTGGAAATTAAGATGTTTCTCAGATCGCGGCAAACGCTCCCCGCAAACATTGATGCAGCCGAATCCCCGGTAATTCCACAGCCGCAATCGGCCGATTGGAATGACATGGATACGACCGACAAAAACCAATTCATTGGGTATTGCAAAAAGCACGTGCTCCGAATCGACACGGTCGACATCTCTCGCATTGACCAGACGCTTCAGAACGGGCAAAAAGTTTGTCTGCGTTTTGCTCCAAATCTTCATTCCGGTTAGAGCACCTAACTCACACACGCTAAATCAAGATCGCCCTCAACCGCCATCGAGTGCGGCGCGTAGACCTCGGTTTGTTCAACTGCTGCACGTCCCTTGGCCGAGCTGACTCTTCCGCCCTAAGACATTTCGCAGAATAAACTGAACCATAATGAAATCACAATCATCGTTGTGAAACCTACTGGTTTGCGTAGCTTTCCAGTATCTACACACGCACGATCGGGCGCAACTCCAGGTTGATTTTAACTTGAAATACCCTGATTCGATTTTATCGAGACACATCGACTTAAAATATTAGTTAGAATTTAGCATGGATCTAACAACCATTTTTTGATTACTACGGACCGCCTCAATGCATTTATTTCTAAAACTATGCTTCGTCATTGCTTCTCTTTTCTGGGCGTTTCCATTGGGTGGTATCGCAATGGCCCAACAAAACACGCCACCCAATATTGTGTTCATTCTTGCTGACGACCTCGGCTATGGTGAACTCGGTTGCTACGGTCAGGAAAAAATCAAAACACCCAACATCGACCAATTGGCATCCCAAGGGGCACGCTTCACTCAACACTACACGGGCGCTCCGGTCTGCGCTCCGGCACGTTGCACGCTGCTAACCGGCCAAAACTTGGCTCATGCGGAAATCCGGGGAAACCGAGATTCCGGCAATGGAAGAATCTTCCCTGGGCAGTTCCCTATTACTGACGAAATCGTAACGATCGCGGAGGTGCTCAAAACAGCAGGATATACCAATGGAGCTTTTGGAAAATGGGGCCTTGGCCCTTCCAATACAACCGGCTCTCCGATGAAGCAGGGGTTCGATCGCTACTACGGCTACAACTGTCAACGCAATGCCCACAGCTATTACCCTCCATTTCTCGATAGCGACGAAAAAGAGGTGAAGATCAATAACTTCCCAATCCCCGGGCATCTGAAATTACCATCCGGCGAAGTTCGGGCAGATGATTATCGAGCAGAAAATTATGCACCCGACCTAATTCTCGATGAAGCGGTAAAGTTCATCGAAAAAAACAAAAACAAACCTTTCTTTCTTTATCTGCCATTTGTTGAACCGCACGTCGCCATGCAGCCACCGCAAGAGTGGATTGATCAGTACCCAACCGAATGGGACGAAGACAACGGCGTCTACCGCGGTCAAAATGGCTACCTACCTCACCCACGCCCACGCGCCGGATACGCGGCAATGATTTCAGATCTCGACGAACATGTGGGGACTATTTTAGAAAACCTGAAAAAATACGACCTTGAAAAAAACACCATCGTCATTTTCACATCTGACAACGGACCAACACACGGCAGTCGCGACCCCCGCTTTCACGTTGGCGGAGCGGCATCCACTTTTTTCAATTCGACAGGTGGCTTAAGAGGATTTAAAGGCAGCTGCTACGAAGGTGGCATTCGAGTACCCTGCGTTGTTCGCTGGCCTAACAAGGTCAAGCCTGGCTCCGAAATCACCACCCCGTCTTATTTCCCCGATTGGTTTCCAACACTGGCAAAAATTGCCGAGGCACCCATCCAAACAACACAAATTCTCGATGGCATCGATCTTACCGGCGCAATGCAAGCTGGCCCCGCCCCCAATCGTGATCAACCGATGATATGGGAATTCAATGGTTACGGAGGAATCGTTGCTGTCCGAGACGGCAAGTGGAAGGCACTTCGAAGAAATTTGAAAAAAGGAAAACAACCGCTCGATTGGGAACTTTATAATCTTTCAATCGACCCTTCAGAATCTAGCGATGTCGCCAGTGAGCATCCTGAAATTGTCGCAAGTCTGGAATCTAAATTTCTAGAAGGACGAACCACCGAGCCAGATTTTCCAGTTCCTTTTTTGGATAACATAAAAAAATAGTCTCAATGCAATGGGCTACGATGGCTTGCAAAAAAGGCATGGCTGCCAACGATTTTCCTGTCAAAAAAAATTCCGCGATCAACAGCACTTAGTTTGTCTCCCCATCCGCTATCGCATCGAGTCTTTAAGCGGGAAGCGACCGGTTGCCGTCCGTTGCTGCGTTCATTTAGCCAATGGCATCCACGCAAAAAACGACGTTCACTCCCCCTTTTGCCGATCAAACAAAAACAGAACTTAGAGATCGCGCTCTAGAAAAAAACAGGCAATGGAAGCCAGCGTCCAAGCGATCCACTGCTCACAGTAGCGCGACGCCATTCGCTTGCTCAAACTGGGCCATCGCCAGATGTATTTTTTAAAGAATCTGGCGACAGCACTTTGAGCTTCGTGGGTTGATTCCCTCACGCAATATATTTGCATGAGTTCAACGTCGCGATCGAAGCAGAATTCCGCCGAGAAGAAATTGAATTCGCGTTCCCTCAGCAGGAAATTTACATCAAGAACCTCGGCAAATTTGGCGACCGAGGCCAAGACGATCGGAAAGCTGCCTAAATGCCCTGAGACCCAACTTTCTCCGACGAATTCAGACTGACTCGAAAGCGTTAAAGACCAAACTATTTGTCCTTAGATTCTTCGTGATCATCCAGTTTTCGATAGAGAGTTGCACGGCTGACACCCAACAATTCGGCTGCCTGAGGAATATTCCCCCCCGTCCGTTTTAATGCATCTCGAATCAATCGCTTCTCCCAATCAGCGATATTGAGTGTGCCCAATTCGTCACTGTTTGGCTCGCGTATCCCAAGATCACTTAATTGGATTTCATCTCCATCTGCCATGACGATCGAGCTGTCAATGACATTCCGGAGTTGTCGAACATTGCCAGGCCAATGATAAGCGAGCAATCGCGAATTTGCCTTCTTCGACAACTTCATTTTTAAATGGCCATGTTGACTTCGGAAATGTTCTAGGAAGAAATCAATCAATCGTTGTATGTCGCTATCGCGGTCACGTAGCGGAGGAATCATTAATTCATAAACACTCAAACGGTAAAACAGATCCTCGCGAAACTTTCTCTCTGCAACAAATTCTTTCAAATCCCGGTTAGTCGCACAGATCACGCGGACATCAACCTTGACCTCTTTCGTCCCGCCAACCGGAAGAAACGGATGTCCCTCCAGCGTCCTGAGAAGTTTTGCCTGCCCCTCAAGCGATAATTCACCAATTTCGTCAAGAAAGAGCGTTCCGCGATCGGCCTGTTCAAACCAACCAATGTGATCTCGATCGGCACTGGTAAAGGCACCTTTCTTATGACCAAAGAGCTGACTCTCAATCAGATCCTTTGGAATAGCAGCACAGTTTACGCTAAGCATCGGACGATCAGCTCGTGGGCTCGACCGGTGAATTGCCCTAGCGACAAGTTCCTTACCTGCTCCACTCTCTCCCCGAACCAACACACAACCAGAGGCTTTCGACACACGTCCGATTTTTGTTTTCAGAGACTGCATCGCATCGCTTTCACCCAGCATTTCATCAAATGCGGCATTCTTCTCAACCAACCGAGAATGCGATGCGGCTAAGGTTGAGTGACGGTTGGCTCGCGCTAACGAGCGAACCATGATGTTTGACATCGCACAGGCTAATTGAAAATGCGAATCCCGAAACGGTTCGGCGTTACGATACAAATGGATTGCACCTTTAACCTCGTCCCCAACGATCAAAGGAACACAGATCGAATCAGCCCGTTTCTGAGAATCGAAACCGTCATGCTCAATCCGAATCGCTCGTTTTTCTTTGACAACTTTTCGTGTCAGATCCGTATCCAATTGAAGCTTGTTAGCGGCCTCTTTGGGGATCACAGATTTTGGCGCCAGCATGCCGTCGTCCGAAAGCCATAAAATACCAACCACCGACGCGTCCGTTCTCTCCATCAAACGATCCATGCAAACTCTTGCTACTGAATCAGGATCATCAACGGAAAGCAATTTGACACTTAATTGGAACAAAAAGAAAAAGTCTTGCCCCCAATTATGACCTTTCAGAAAATCTAGCGTGTATTGCCCAGTTTCCATTGGATTCATTGAACGATCGAGAACAATCGTAAGATTACCAGTAGAACACCTTTCTGACTCGGGTTCCTCAGAAAGCGTTTTAGAAACACTCTGGTGATTGACTTCCGAAAACACGAAGGAGCTGGATCCAATTCGAACTTCCGTACCTTCCATCAACCTGGCTTGATCTACCGCCTGTCCGTTGACGTAAGTGCCATTGCTGCTCTTATTATCGCGCAGCCACCACCCTTCCTCGTCTTGATAAACTGCGGCGTGCACACGAGAACACTGCGGATCATTTAAAACAATCCTACATTCCCAATCCCGCCCGAGTAAATTTTCCTCAAGCACAGATAATTCAAAGCGGGCGCCTGCATTGGCCCCGGCATTCATAACAAGGAAGGCTGGCACGAGAGTATTTTTCTTAACGGTCGTTGGAAGTGGATGGAGGGTCGTGATTCAAGACCTGATTCACGATCCTTCATTATAAAGGCAAGTTATCGTCTAGTCGACCAATTCACTCCACGGTTTAGAGTGAATTACTGAGACGATGACTAAACTCACCAAATGCTGCTCCGCAATCTTAGCTTTATCCTCCGCCAGCGGCTTATAACCAAGGTTTCACGGCATATTTGAAACGACCCCCACAACTGAAACGTAACCAATGTTTTACTTCGTAACCATTAAAACGATTTTTCTTGTGAGTAACCAGCGAGATTCCTCGGTACAACCTGCGGGGATAGACAACTCTTCGTTTATGCTCCAAAAAATGTTCCAAAAATCAAATCAGGGCCTCTCCCAACGGCTAGATCACCCTTGCTTATAAATGAACCAATCCCTACGATTCTCGTAACGATTAGTATGTTAAAATACGAAGGCTAAGTTGTCTTATAAGCAACCAACAGGAATTCATAATGCTTTCTTCAAAACCGACACCCGCAAAAAAACGACTCTCTGTCCTCGCTTTTGCGTTGGCTTGTTTCGCAGTGACGATTTCACATGCACAAGATTCAACGACCGCGAATCAATCGTCGAGCGATAAGCTGGTCTCCAAAACCGTCTCCCGCATCGTTGCCAAATTGATGCAGGATGACCATTTATCAAAGCGAAAGTTGGACGACACTATTTCGAATCGCGCGTTCGAAATGTTTATCAAAAACTTGGATCCAACCAAGTCCTACTTTCTCCAATCGGACATCGACGAATTTTCGAAATGGAAGACAGAGCTCGATGACCAAATGCTTAAAGGTGAGTTCCTCGCGGCCTTTGAGGTTTTCGATCGATTCATACAACGAGTCGACGAACGAACCGATCTCGCAGCGGAGTTAATCGGTGAAGATCACGACTTCACACTGGATGAAGAAATGATCACCGATCCGGACTTACTCAGTTTTGCAAAAAATAACGCCGAGGCTCGAGATAACTGGAGAAAGCGCATCAAGTACAGTTTGCTCGTGCTGCGAGGCGACGTCAAAGATGAAAAGACTGAAGCCAAAACCGACGAAGGTGAAAACAAAACAGTCAAAAAGAAAGAGGACCCCAAGGACCGTCTCCGCAAACGCTACTCGTCGTTCGCCCGCCGAATGCACCAGATAGACGCCGAGGACATTGTCGAGCGTTACATTACTGCAATCACAACTAGCTTCGATCCACACACAAGCTATCTGAGCAAAGGTACGTTCGAGAACTTTTTAATCCAGATGGGACTCGAGCTAGAAGGCATCGGCGCTACACTGTCTTTGATGGACGAAGGCTACACGGTCATCAAAGCGATCGTCCCAGGTGGTGCGGCTTACACGCAAGGCGGCTTAAAAGTCGAGGACAAAATCGTCGCGGTCGGCCAAGGCGAAGAAGATGGATCGAGAGCCTACGAAAAATTATTTAGAGAGCACGGTGGTGGATTCGTTGAATGCACTGGCATGAAACTAGACGATGTTGTCGGAATGATTCGCGGCAAAGCCGGAACTGTCGTACGTCTGCAGGTCATGTCTGAAAACGAAAGTGAATTGCACACCGTTGAGATTGTCCGGGAGAAAATCAAACTCGAAGACAGCGCTGCTCACGGTGAAGTTTTTGAGCAAGGCACACAGAAAATCGGAGTGATTGAACTGCCAAGTTTCTACGCCAACATGGGAGGTGGTGGTGGTCGCAGTACGACCACTGACGTTAAAAAAATCCTTGACGACTTCAACACGAAGGATGTCGACGCACTGGTCCTCGATCTTCGAATGAATGGAGGCGGAAGTCTTCGCGAGGCAATCGACTGCACTGGCTTGTTCATTGACATCGGACCGATCGTTCAAGTCAAAGACCCTTATGGTCGGATTGAAAAGCTAAATGACGAAAACGGCGGAACAGCATGGGACAAACCCATGGTGGTTTTAACCAGTAAGTTTAGTGCCAGTGCCAGTGAAATCCTCGCGGGTGCAATTCAGGACTACGGCCGCGGTTTAGTGATCGGTGACACAACAACCCACGGAAAAGGGACCGTTCAAAGCCTCATCAATCTCAACCAAATCCTGTTCAGTCGGATAAAAAATCCCCCCAATGAATTTGGAGCGTTGAAAATCACAACGCAGCAATTTTATCGGCCTAACGGAGATAGCACGCAAAAACGCGGCGTGCTTTCCGACTTGGTTCTCCCTTCGATTTCTGACAACATGGACAATATTGGTGAAGCAGATTTAGATTACCCAGTCAAATTTGACCGCGTGCCCGAGGCCTCCTTCGAAAAATTGAAGATGAATCGGCAAGATATCACTGCCGCACTTCGCACCAAGTCGAAGGAAAGAATTGATTCCTCGGACGAATTTCAAAAGGAAATTAGCAAGATCAATAAGTACATCGAACTGAAAAATGAAAAATCGGTTTCGCTCAACGAAGCGAAGTTCATCGCTCGGCGAAAAGAACTCAATGCGGAAAAAGAAGATGAAAAGACGATCGAAAAGCAGATGCTTCCCAACAACGACATTGAGCGGGATTTTTATCTGGACGAAGTTCTAAAAATCACCGCGGATTATGTAGAAATATTGAATCAAAAACAACTAAGTCTACGTTGAGATCCTGGACCCACGGCATCCACTCAACGCCCACGCGATCTTGGATTGTGTGGGCGTTTTTTATTTCAGAAGCGTACTCCGGCAAAATCAGACTACGTTAAGACGACCTGCAAGCCATCGTAACCGACCGCAATTCCAGATGGCAAAACCGAGTTGACTGATTCGTAATCCAATCGACAAGCACAATGAGTAAAGTACGTCTGCCTCACGCCTAATTTTTGCGCAACCTCAACAGCCTCCGCGATACTAAAATGAGTCGGATGAGGATCCTCTCGCAGTGCATCGAGAATAAGCGTGTCGAGCCCTTGCAACAACTCTAAGCTTGAGTCCGGTATTTCGCTTACATCGGTACAATAGGCCACGTTTCCAACACGGAAACCGAGCACGTCAAATTTCGGCCCATGCTTTAAGGGAATCGGAATGATTTCTGCGCCGAGAATTTGGATCGGCTTTGATTCAATTGAAATTAGATCGACCGAGGGGGCCGCCCCAGGGTGCGTTTGAGCTTCGTCACTGAAAGCATAATCAAACGCCATTCTCAATCTTTTTTCGACCCGAGCGTTACAGTAGACCGGAACGGAATGTCCTAAGTAAAATTGAAACAGTCGCAGATCATCAAACCCCATCACGTGATCCGTATGCTCATGGGTGTAAATGACCGAGTGCACAATGCCGATTTGTTCTCTCAACAATTGCGTTCGCAAATCAGGTGAAGTGTCAATTAACAGATTGCCTTCGGGTAGCCCAACAATCGCGCTGGCGCGTGTCCGTTGATTACGTGGATGTCCGCCCTGACAAACATGACAATTACAACCGATCGCCGGCACACCGACCGAAGTCCCCGTGCCAAGCAGAATCATCTTTCCCGAAATATCAGTTGTCTTAACTTGCTTTTTCACTTTTTACCCAACGAGTTTTGTCTCTGCAATTTACTCTGGACTGAGCCAGTGGTCACTTGCTAACTAATTCAATTCAATCTACCTCATTCAGCCGAATAGAGTCGATGGATCGTCAATATTTAGAATTGAGCCAGGAAATCCTCCCGCAAGATTTCGAATCCTTCAAGGGTCGAAAATCTTCGGCCTCAGGAAACCACCCCAGATTGGCTGATATACGGTTGCTGGGGGTATTGATCTTGATTCACGGAGGAGGCGGTTTGATTTTAATTTCCCGCAAATCTCTGACTCTGACCACCCTGAATTGCCAATCTTGGCACGTGAATTGCGGCATTTGTGACATTAGCCGATTCAGGAACTCAAACGCCTGCCAAAAAAGCGGCAATTTACGGGGGTTTAGTGGCAATTTGCTCCTCTCAATCTCCGTTGACCAGCATCGAGTGTCCCGATAATCTGTTACTATTAGCCAATTTACGTAAATCTTGATGCAACTGACTGCTGAGGCGGAAGCTGTGCGCCTTTAGTGATAATCCAATCGCCGACCTGACAGAATTTCCGGTTGGTGATTTTTGAACTCAGCGAACACTCATCAACCAATTAAAATTTTGATTCCGAACAAGTTTTTTTCGGAAAAATGTGGAAATAAGCCATGGAACAACTGGAACGATATTGGGACGCCACCACTCACTTTTTTGGTGGGCTTGTTTCCGGATTTGAAAAAGCAGTTACCGGTGTTTTTGGTTCTTCCAATGCGCGATATGTAAAAAAACTGGAATCAAAAGTCGACGCCATCAATGCGCTTGAATCCAACTACTCATCGCTTTCTAACGAAGAATTACATGAGGTGACCGAGGGATTTAAACAACGGCTGAAAAACGGGGAAACTACCGACGATATCATGATCGAAGCGTTCGCCGTTTGTCGCGAAGGGGGAAAACGATTCCTTGGCATGCGGCACTACGACGTCCAGATGATTGGTGGCATGGTTCTGCATTCCGGCGCCGTCGCTGAGATGGTAACCGGTGAAGGAAAGACTCTCGTTGCCACACTTCCATCGTACCTTAATGCACTCGAATGCAGAGGCGTTCACGTCGTCACGGTCAACGATTACCTCGCTCGACGCGACATGGAATGGATGGCCCCTCTCTACATGGGGCTCGGACTAAGCGTGGGTGCGATCCAAAGCAACATGCCGGTCAAGGAACGCCAAGAGGCATATGATCGAGATATCACTTACGGCACAAACAACGAATTCGGATTTGATTATCTTCGTGATAACATGCGCCCCGCGGCGCGAGGTGACGAAAGATTTTCCAAACGCTACCAGCAGTCGCAAGGGCCGCTCGCTTTTGCGATTGTTGACGAAGTCGATAATATCCTCATCGATGAAGCAAGAACGCCGCTCATCATTTCGGGACCCGCGCACCAAAACCCGGCGAGGTATGCCGAAGCAAACCGAATTGCAACGCAACTATCCCGAGAAGTTCACTATAAAGTGAACGAAAAAGATCACACGGCCACACTAACCGACGAAGGTGTTAGGCACGCAGAAAAATTAGCGGGTGTGGAAAGTTTCTACACCGCGGGCAATATGGATTGGCCGCATATGATTGACAATGCTTTAAAGGCTCATGGCCTTTACAAGAAAGATGTCAATTACGTGGTGAAGGAAGGCGAAATCATCATCGTCGATGAATTTACCGGCCGACTCATGGAGGGCCGCCAGTGGAGTGACGGCTTACACCAGGCTGTGGAAGCCAAAGAAGGCGTGAAGATCAAAGAAGAAACCCAAACGCTCGCGACTATTACCCTGCAAAACTACTTCAAGCTGTACGAAAAAGTTTGCGGAATGACCGGTACCGCGATGACCGAAGCCGAAGAGTTTCACAAAATTTACGAATTAAATGTGGTGGCTATCCCGACCAATCGTGAACTCCAGCGGATCCCTTATCCCGACTGCATCTTCAGCGGCGAAAAATTCAAATGGTCTGCGATCGCTGAGGAAATCGAACGCTATCACAAGTGGGACTTTGTCGAGCTAAAAAATGAAGAACGGTACGTGGGTCAAATCAAAGAAGACTCCGACGACGAAATCCTAATAGCCGACAAAGATGACGGGGAAGTTCGCATCCCGCGCAATCGAATCGAGACCGTGAGCTACAAAGGACGCCCCGTGCTGGTCGGCACCGTTTCCATCGAGAAAAGCGAGGTGCTGTCCGGGCTGTTGGAACGTCGCGGAATTAAACACGAAGTCTTGAACGCTAAAAATCACAAACGGGAAGCCGAGATCGTCGCCCAGGCCGGGCGACTTGGAGCGGTCACGATCGCCACCAATATGGCTGGACGGGGTACCGACATTGTCCTCGGTGGAAACCCTGAAAACATGGCATGGGCGCGACTTCAGGAAAAATATTCGACGCGATTGGACGTGCCCCGTGAAGAATGGGATGAACTGGTGAAATCCATCGACTTGGAACATCAGATGGCTAAGATGGGAACAGAAGTCAAAAAGATTGGCGGGCTGCATGTCATCGGTACCGAACGACACGACGCCAGGCGAATCGACCTCCAGCTTCGTGGACGCTGCGGTCGTCAGGGTGACCCGGGAAGTAGCCGTTTCTATCTCAGTCTCGACGACGATCTAATGAGAATTTTCGCCGGTCCATTTGTGAAACGAATGCTCGAAATGGGAGGCTTTAAAGACGACCACCCAATCACCAGCCGGATGGTATCGCGCAGAATCGATGCAGCCCAAAAGAAGCGTGAAGAATACAACTTCGAAATTCGAAAAAGCCTGTTGGAATATGACGAGGTCATGGACGAACAGCGAAAGCGAATCTATCGGTTCCGCCAGCAAGTTCTCGACGGTGTCAGTTGCCGTGAAATCGTTCAGGACATGGTCCGAGACCAAGTCGACACCAACCTCAACACCTGCCTTGCCGATGATTTTGGCAGAGACTCATTCGCTGGATTCGCCGGAAAACAACTTACGATCTCGCTTGATCCGCGATTATTTCGAAAGACGTCTCCTGAAGAGGCAATTCAAATCTGTCTGGATGAAGCGGAACGAAACGCCGAGACAGATATTCTTGCACAGATTGATGTCTGCCTCGCGGAAGGCGAAGAAGAATCGGAATGGAACTGGGGGGCCTTAGCTCACTTCTGCAACACGCGGTGGAATTTGGGAATCCGAGAAAAAGACATGAAGAGTACGGGGCGTGATTTTGTAGACGAACTCCTTATCAACAAGGCGAGAGCGGCGATCCGCAAAGTCAAAATCGAAGGTGCCGAACAGATGCTCGATGAGGATTATGGCATCAAAACCGCAGCAAGTTGGTGCCTCGCAAAATTCGGTGTGGAACCTGAGTTAGATCCAGTTCAAGATCTCTCGCTCGAAGAAACCGTTGACATAATTGTAGCTCAGGCAATTGAAAAATATGACGAAAAAGAAGCCGTTTATCCAGTTATGGCAGGCCTCTACCAATTCGTCATACCAGCTGCAGGTGGCGCCCAAGGAAGGATTGACCGTGAAGGTCTTGTCCAGTGGGCGAGTCGACGATTCGACACGCCGCTCACACTGGACGATTTGAAAAACAAGCAACGTGATGAAATCCACACGTACCTGCTTGGCAAAAGCCGTGAATCACAAAAACTCGCTCAGATAAAAATCGAAGCACTCCACGGGCAAATCGATGCGATTTCCAATCAAGGGGGCGTGCCTCTCAGCAATGCCAACGGCGAAGCGGCGAAACTCAGTGACTGGTTTATGGAAACCATCAACCACGACCTCTCTCTCGAGCGAGTCGAGTCTCTCGGCAAAGAGGAACTCGAGCAGGCGCTCGAGGCGATCGTCGAAGACCACTATCATCCTGAATTCCGTCGTATGGAGAGAATGGTCTTACTCGAAATCGTCGATTCGGCCTGGAAAGACCACCTCCTCGCAATGGACTACCTCCGCAGTGCCGTAGGACAACGAGGCATGGCTCAACTTGATCCAAAAGTTGAATACAAGCGCGAAGGTATGCGGATGTTTGAAGGACTTTGGGTCTCGATTGGCGAACGTGTGACTGATCTTGTATTCCGCATGGAACAAATGAACGAGGACTTCGTCAGCAACACGCTTGTAGAAACCAGCGCTCGTCACGACGACGCCTCCGCAGCCGGAGCCAATTCACAACAATCCGAACAGTCACAGGAACAATCGGACGCAATTGACCGAAGCGGTGGGGGGCAGCAGGCAGTCGAACCCATTCGAAACCGGGATGACAAAGTGGGTCGCAACGATCCTTGCCCGTGTGGAAGTGGGAAAAAATATAAATCCTGCTGCCTTAGAAAACGCGCGTAAAGCTTTTTCTTCAAAGACAACTCATATCCCTTTCGTTTTCACAACCTGAGACACCCGCCATTGAAAGGATTCCATTGGCCGGATTGCTGCTCAACCTGAATTACACGCTGTTTCTATTGGTGACATCACCATGGTTACTTTGGCGTTTTTTCGTTCAGGGGAAAAACAAAAGAGGCTGGCATCACAAGCTTCTCGGACGTGTCCAACGACGGCAATCTAAAAATCCTTGTATCTGGCTGCATGCCGTCAGCGTTGGTGAAGTGAATTTATTGGTACCGGTCTTGAGAAGGCTCAAGCAACAAGAACCGGATGTCGAATTTGTGATATCAACGACGACTGAGACAGGGTTCAATCTCGCTCAAAAACGATTCCCCGACTTATATACTTTTTTTTGCCCTTTTGATTTGACATGGGCGATAAAAAACACGATCACTCGGCTTCGCCCGGACATGCTCGTTCTTGCCGAACTGGAAGTTTGGCCCAACCTAATTAGCACCTGCCGAAAAAAAGAAATTCCGGTGGTCGTAATCAACGGTCGATTGAGTGAGAAAAGTTTCCGCGGGTATCAAAAATGCCGGTGGCTCGTGCAGAGAACTTTTAAACAGATTTCCATGATCGGCTCACAAAATGAGACTTACCGAAATCGCTTTATTCAACTTGGTTGCGATCCTGAACAGGTTTCAGTTACCGGCAATGTAAAATTTGACGGTCTGGAAACGGCTCGCGACAACCCCGCAACTAAGAAACTCTCGCATGCGATCGGCCTGAAACCCGGTGCTCCGGTTTTTGTTGCCGGTAGCACCCAACTCGAGGAAGACTTGCTCGCGGTCAATGCCTTTCAAGAACTGGCTATCAAGTTTCCGGAGCTTCGCTTAATTTTAGTTCCAAGGCACCCGGAGCGTTGCGCTGCGCTCGCAAAGCAAATTGACCAGCTCGGCATTCCTTGCCTTTTACGATCCAAGCTTGCTCCATTAAATCAACCACCCAACACACATGCCTGCGAGTCATTGCTTCAACCTCGCCCGATGCAATCGAGCGGCAACATTTTTAACGTATACCCGATCGTCATCGTTGACGTCATCGGAGAGCTAGGAGCTTGGTGGGGCTGTGCATCGGCAACCTACGTTGGCGGTAGTTTGGGGCGAAGGGGAGGGCAAAACATGATGGAACCCGCCGCCTTCGGGATTCCAGTCTCTTTTGGCCCCAATACCCATAACTTTAAAGACATCGTCCAAGAATTGCTTTCCAACGATGCGGCGCGCGTGATTAGAGACAAGTCTAGCCTGAAACAGTTTGTCGATCAGGCACTCACCCAACCAGATTGGTCAAGCGCCCTTGGCAATCGAGCCAAAAACACCGTAATCCGCCACCAGGGCGCCTCGCTACGCACTTCAAAACTCCTTTGGACGGTCCTCGAAAACCATCACAGCACCGTAGCGATACGTTCCACTCAAAAGCCCAATCAGGCTGCTTGAATCGCTAGTATCCGGCAATGAAGCGAACTCATCGCAATCGCAAACCGAATCCAATAAATCCCTCATATTTTGCAGCAAAATGGGATTGGCAAAGAAACCAATTTTTCCAAGCCGGCTTCGACTCAGTTGAGCGTTTTATAAATTTCGACTATAATTTCGATCCGACATTAAGAGATTAGTTGCAATTAAACTAATTTTTCGAAACACGGCCAACTGGCCATCACCCATTGTTGTCTGAAAGCTAGGAGAGCGAAGTGGCCTCTGAAAAGTACCTGTTTACAAGTGAATCCGTCAGTATGGGGCACCCCGATAAACTGGCCGATCAGATTTCTGACAGTATTCTTGATGCCATGCTGGCGCAGGATCCGACCAGCCGCGTGGCATGTGAAACCATGGTCACAACAGACCTCGCCGTGGTCGCTGGTGAGATTACATCAACAGCCGAAGTTGATATCGAAAAAATCGTACGCGATGTCATTCGAGAGGTCGGTTATACCTCTGATGAAATTGGAATTGGTGCAGACACTTGCGAAGTCATGGTCAAGCTGGACCAGCAAAGCTCAGACATTGCACTGGGCGTTGACAGGGATGGCGCCGGCGACCAGGGGCTTATGTTCGGGTTCGCTTGTGACGACACCGAAGAACTGATGCCGCTTCCGATCGCACTCTCACACAAAATCCTTGCTCGGCTCAACAAAGCCCGATTCGATGGCGAAGTCAATTGGCTCCGTCCCGATAGCAAGAGCCAAGTCACCGTCGAATACGACGGGTTCACCCCGATTCGAATTGATACCGTTGTTGTCTCAACTCAACACAGCCCCGACGTTAGTCACGAAGAAATCCAAAGGTTCATCAAAGCAGAAATCGTCGACCCACTGTTGCCGACCGAACTCAACAAAGGCGATGTGACCTACCACATCAACCCAACGGGGAACTTTGTCATCGGCGGTCCTCACGGTGACTGTGGCTTGACCGGCCGAAAAATCATTGTCGATACTTACGGTGGCGTTGGCCGACACGGCGGAGGCGCATTCAGCGGAAAAGACTCCACGAAGGTAGACCGAAGTGCCGCCTACATGGCGCGCCATGTCGCCAAAAACATCGTTGCTGCTGGACTTGCAAAGCGTTGCGAAGTTCAACTCGCCTACGCGATCGGCGTCGCCGATCCCGTCAGCGTCAACGTTGATACCCAGGGAACGGGGACAATTCCCAACGAAGCAATTTGTGCAATCGTGCGAGAAGTATTCCCGCTTTCGACGAAGGGAATTATTGAATACCTACAGCTTCAACGTCCGATTTTCCGCAAAACTGCCGAAGGGGGCCACTTTGGTCGAAATGACCCCGACTTTACATGGGAAAGTACCGATGCAGTCGAAAAAATCGCAGAAAAAGTTGCATCAGCATCGGCATCTTAAGCCAATTCCATGCACTTTCCTGTTTCCTGATTTGACATTGCCATTTGTCGAACGGGGCAATTAATCTACTCTGAGGGCAACGCAAGTTGCCCTTTTTTTGTGTCTTCTAGCTAGACAAAATCGAGGGCGAAAGGGAAGCATTCGCTTGCGGCAAACCTATCCCCTCGAAAACCATGACCGACGAAGTAATTAATAACTTATTTGAAATTGATGGGGACAAGAATTCCATCGATAGTGAGATCGCTCTCCAGCAGATCCTCGAGACTCCTGGACTATTTCAACATGTCACTCGAAGTGACCAAGAAGGCTTAGAAACCGTCGTCGGTTACTTTCGGATCGACTTTGAACCGAACAGCCAGCGACACATTTTACATATCCCGTTTTCCCCACCCTTCAAGACGATTCCTCAGGTTGAAACCAACACACTTGGCGAACAAGAGGCAAGAATCCGAATCACCGACCGCCAAAAATTCGGCCTGCGAATGGAAGTCATTCTCCCTCAAACTGCCGATTCGAGCCAGCATATGATTATTGAAACGATTGCATCAGAAATAACCGATATACAATAATCAGTTGAATGGGCTTCCCGAGGATTCCATCGCAATGAACAACCACTTGGCTATACTGATTCTATCGACGGGCAATCAATAACCAGTCTCTTGGCACTCGATCAGTTATTGATTCTCAAACTCTCGGTTCTCGCCAACAAAATCGAAACGAATCATGCAGATCGAAAATATCGAAAACCAAGACCTAGTTAATCGACTGCATAAATTTGGTCAGTCTCACGTGTTACAGTTTTGGAATGAACTTGAGTCCGTTCAAAAAAACAAGTTGATAAAACAACTTGAGAGCTTCGACTTTGAGCTTATCGAAAAGCTCACGGGACTCGCGGCAATCCAATCACCCTGGGAAAAACTTGCCCAGAATGCTGAGGTCCCACCGGCGATCACTCTCGACCAGCAAACAGCAGGAGAAGCCCCGTACCAACGCGCAAGAGCAACGGGAACCGCAGCCTTGGCAGCGGGTAAAGTCGGCATGATCCTCGTCGCCGGAGGGCAGGGGACCCGACTCGGATTCGACCACCCAAAAGGGATGTTTCCGATTGGCCCCGTCAGTGAACGATCTCTCTACCAAATGCACTTCGAACAGGTACTTGGCCGATCTCGTCAATTCGGTGTCCAGATTCCTCTTTATGTGATGACCAGCCCTCCCACCCACGATGAAACAACACAATTCTTAACCGATCATCAGTTCTTTGGAATGGATCCGGCTGATGTGAAAATATTTTGCCAAGGTGTCATGCCAGCGGTCGACAAAGAAGGCAAGCTGCTCCTTGAAACAAAGTCCCGTGTTTTTGTCAGCCCCGATGGTCACGGTGGAACACTCGAAGCACTCGCCCGCAGTGGATGCCTTGAGGATGCAAACACAAGAGGGATTGAGCATCTCTTTTATGGACAAGTTGACAATCCCTTAATCCAAACATGCGACCCGGCGCTCGTCGGCTACCATCTCAATTCCGATTCAGAAATGACTTCTCAAGTTGTCAGAAAAACGGACTGGTCGCAAAAAGTCGGAAACGTTGTCTCGATCAACGGCAAGGTGCAGATCATCGAATATAGTGATCTTCCTGAAAAATATGCTAAACAAACGACAGCCGATGGCGCACTCAAACTTTGGGCGGGGAGTATTGCAGTTCACCTATTTAAACTTGAATTTCTTAACCATTCGCTAGGTCAGGCAGGATCTCTACCATTTCATCTCGCCAACAAAAAAGTCCCCTATCTCGATGCCTCCGGCAAGCAAGTTAAACCGGACACACCCAACGCGATAAAATTTGAACGTTTCATTTTTGACCTCCTTCCGTTGGCCAAAAATGCCATCGTATGTGAGGTTAAAGCCGAGGATGGATTTTGCGCCGTTAAAAATGCGCCTCCAGCAAAAACAGAGACGCCGCAGCATGTTAAAAAAGCGATCTCCGACCTTCATACCCGCTGGCTTCTAGCCATCGGGGCAAAGGTTGCCCCCAAGGTAATGATCGAAATCAATCCGATGTTTGCAGCGGACGTCGAGTCTTTAGAAAATAAGATTCCAGCAGGAACCGAAATTAGCGAAACTACATATTTTCAGTAGTCAAGTTGAACCGAAAGACCAAACGTTCAAACCAATCCAAATCTTCCGTTTAGAAAATCTGACTCCAGCAGGAATCGAATGTTGCACGCGATGATAATGGCCGGTGGCTCGGGGACGCGTTTCTGGCCAGCCAGTCGAAAACATAATCCCAAACAACTCCTTAACTTGACCGGACAGCGCTCCATGATTCAATCGACGGCGGATCGATTGAGCGGCCTCTGCCCCTTAGAAAATTTATTGATCGTCACAAATCAATCACTCGTCGAACCGATCGCCGCGCAATTGCCAGAGGTGCCGCGAGAGTCAATCATTGGCGAACCCGCGAAACGCGACACAGCCCCTTGTATCGGACTAGCCGCCGCCTGGATCTCGGCTCGTGATCCAGAAGCGACGATGGTCGTCATGCCTGCTGATCATGTCATCGGGCCTGACGATGTCTTTCAAGATGCGCTGGTACATGCCTCTGAATTAGTAGACGAAGATCCTACACGCATCGTTACATTCGGCATCAAACCAAGTTATCCAGCTGAAGCGTTTGGCTACATCGAACGGGAAGGTGAAGCGTTTCCTCAGAAACGGCTACCAAGTTTTTCAGTCAATCGTTTTCGTGAAAAACCGGATCTTGAAACAGCACGGGAATTCCTAAAGGCCGGATCTTTTTACTGGAATTCAGGTATCTTCGTTTGGAAGGTGAAAACAATCCTAGATGCATTAGCAGAGTTCCAACCGGCCATGTTAGCTCGAATTAATAAGATTGCTAATGCCATTGGCACGCCCGATTTTGCCGAAACTTTGCAAAGAGAGTTTACCGCAATCGAGGGCACTTCCATTGATTATGCGGTAATGGAAAAACACGAAAACGTCGTGGTTGTCGAAGCCCCCTTTCAATGGGATGACCTCGGCAATTGGTCTGCGATTCCAAGACTAAAAGGAATCGACGAAGCAGGGAACACCATCGACGGCGAACACCTCGGGATCGAAACTGAAAATTCGTTAATTCGGACCGAGAGCGGGCACTTGATTGTCACGATAGGAATGAAAGACTGCATTGTCGTACACACTTCCAACGCCACCCTGGTGGCCGATAAAAATCAAGAACAATCCATCAAACAGATAGTTGCAGAATTAGAACGTCGCGGCTTGGATCAATACCTCTAGGCATCAAGCTTTACTGCGGGATATCACAATGAAAATCATTTCCTTTATCTTCACTCTTATCCTATTGGAAATAAGCGGTTTCTCATCGTTGACGCTTGCTCAAACCTCCAATTCAAAAACCGATGATATTGCGCCAACGACTCTGCCACTGGCGCCCAACAATTGGCAACTCAAGACCCTCGGTGGAATGCAGTTTTGGACCGACTTAAAAAATTTGAGCGGATGGCGAATTCAGCAAAATTCAGAGACCGGTCATTTTCGTTTAATCAACCCTGCTGACGTTCGATTTGCCTTTGGAAGTCGCGAAAATTGCGATGACGCATTGGACAAGATTCTTTCGGAGGAAAAAACTCTCTCCCCTAAAGGGCGAATCGTGATTCTCCTTCACGGGCTGATGAGAACTCATGTGTCGATGGCGCCTCTGGGAAAGTATCTTAAGGCGAAGGGCAATTATGAAATCGTGAATTTCCAATATGCCAGTACGCGGAAGCACGTGGAAAATCACGCAAATGCTCTTAGGCAAATAATTAACAATCTTGGGCCCGAAGTCACGGAGATCAATTTCGTTGGCCATTCGCTTGGGAATATCGTCGTTCGTCGTTACCTTGGAGATCAAGCGGCGACGAATCAGCCTCTCGACAAACGACTCAATCGAATGGTAATGCTCGGACCTCCTAATCAGGGCTCGCGCATGGCCCGGATGCTCAAATCCAGTGTCAGTTTTAAAGTTATTGCCGGTGCAAGTGGCGCTGAACTTTCAAACGCTTGGCGAAAACTAGAGCCGACTCTAGCGACTCCAGAATTTGAATTCGGCATCATTGCCGGTGGACAGACTGATCCAACTAAGCTCAACAATGTCTTTTTAAGTGGAAAAGACGACTTTACAGTCAGCGTCGAAGAGACAAAATTAATCGGCGCAACTGATTTCCAAACCCAGCCCTTGATCCATTCCACCATGATGAAAGATAAAGAAGTCTTGAAGGACACCTTTAAGTTTTTGGAAAATGGGCATTTCAAATCAGAGTCGGTACGCAACCCGTTGATGAGCCTCAAGTAACTTTCTCCGGGATAGCCAATCATGATTCCACCCAACTCAATTTCAGGTAATGAAGAACCAACCTCGCCGCAGTCGTTCCCCTCAAGTGGACGACTTCTGGGGATTGACTACGGAACGGTAAGAGTCGGCGTAGCCATCAGTGACCCTTCTCAAACAATTGCGAGCCCGCTTGAAACTTACACTCGCCGAAATAAAAAACTCGATGCCGATTATTTTGTCGACTTAACTAAACACGAAAAAATTGTTGGCTTGGTAGTGGGTCTCCCGGTTCACATGTCGGGCGACGAAAGTGAAAAATCTCGAGAAGCCGTAAAGTTTGGTCAATGGCTCAACGAATCAACCAATCGGCCCGTGATCTGGGTCGACGAGCGGTACACCACATCGATGGCAAGAGAAATGCTTCGTCAGTCACCTCTCTCTGGAAAAAAGCGGAAAGCCCAACTTGATAAACTGGCAGCTCAAATCTTGCTGGCTACTTTTCTTGAATCCGGAGCGGAAGTTGACATCCAAGACCTGAATCAAAATTGAGCCGAGTTCACAAGTGGCCTGGTTGATGCCGATTTCAAGTATGGGTTCAAAAAAATCAGCCTGTTAAGTTTCAGCTCACTATTCAAAAAAGTATCTTAGTAAACTAAACAATAAAAACCCAATCCAGATTAACCAACCATAGCCATTCTTCTCTCCAGATTGAGAGACGAGTTCCACTGGATGCTCGTTCTTTTTACCAATTGAAATAACAAAGGAAACAGCATCATCTTCCTGCCACCCGCTATCGACCAACTGTCCGATGATTAGACCGGGATCCAATCCCTCTTCTAGATTCTCAGCGATCATTTCGGCTAGGTCTTCAATTTCATCTTCATTTTGCCCCGGAGGCAGTTCGTAATCCGCCATGACTAAATCCCGTTATACCTGAGTGTGTTCAATTAATTTCAAAACGGCCCAAACATCGGTTAATACCCTAGCACGGGCGACAACCAACGTTCAATTTCGTCAATCGCCTGCCCCTTTAATCCAGCATAATGCTCTGCTTGGTCTTTAGTAATCTTGTTGATCGAAAAGTAACGCGCTTGGGGATGAGCAAAATATAGTCCGCTAACGGAAGCGCCAGGCCACATGGCAAACGACTCCGTCAACTTGATTCCCGTGACAGGCTCAACGTCCATTAAATCCCAAAGCGTTTGTTTCTCGGTGTGATCCGGACAGGCGGGATACCCGGAGGCCGGGCGGATTCCACGATACTTTTCCTTAATCAACTGCTCTTCTGACAAATCCTCTTCCGCACCAAACCCCCAATCAACTCTCGCCCTGTGATGCAACAATTCGGCGAACGCCTCCGCCAATCGGTCGGCCAACGCAGCCACCATGATGGCGTTGTAATCATCAAGCTCTTCGCGATACTTTTGAGCCAGTTTATCACAACCGTGCCCAGTCGTTACCGCGAAACCGCCCACAAAGTCGACTCGCCCACTCTCGACGGGTGCAACATAATCGGCGAGCGACCGAAAGCAATCGATGCCTTTTCGCTGCCATTGCTGACGGAGCATCGGAAATCTCGCGACCTCTTTATCGAGAGACTCATCCTCATAAAGAATGACCGTATCGCCGTCACTATTGGCAGGCCAAAAACCATAAATGCCCCGTGCCGTTAACAAGCCTTCGTCGGTTATTTTTTTCAGCATCGCCTGAGCGTCGGCAAACAGGCGAGTTGCCTCTTCACCCACAATCTTGTCTCGGAGTATTTTCGGATATTTGCCGTGCAATTCCCAAGACATGAAAAATGGCGTCCAATCGATGAACCTCGCGATGTCATCGAGTTGAATCTCCACGTGCCCATTGGGAGCTTCAGCAAACGAATGCTCCTTGGCGAGGGTCCCCAAAGACCGTGTTCCGGTAAACACTGGTTTCGCCAAGTCCGCAGAGCTCCAATCGATTTGAAATCGTTTCTCGTATGCTTCTTGGTACGGAACCAGGGTCATCTGCCGTTCTTCGTATCCTGCAACTAACTTCGACTGCAACGTGGAGTTTTCAAGGATAAACTTTGGCTTCAAATCTCGATTGATCAAACGATCCACTACGCCAACACTACGGGAAGCATCGAGCACATGGATCACTCCAGGTTCGTACTCGGGCGCAATCCTCACGGCAGTGTGCTTATCACTGGTTGTAGCTCCACCAATCAGAAGCGGCATGGTCATATTCAATCGTGTCATCTCTTTGGCAACGTAAACCATTTCGTCAAGACTCGGGGTTATCAGCCCTGAAAGCCCAATCAAATCGACATCGTGCTTCACGGCAGCCTCAAGAATTTTTTCGCAGGACACCATGACACCCAGATCGACAATCTCATAATTATTACACCCCAGTACCACACCGACAATGTTTTTCCCAATATCGTGCACGTCTCCTTTGACGGTTGCCAGCAAAATTTTCCCGCGATAACTCTGACTCTCAAGGCCGGATTCGAGCTTCTCCTGCTCCATAAATGGAAGTAAATGAGCTACCGCTTTCTTCATCACTCGCGCCGATTTGACGACCTGCGGCAGAAACATCTTGCCGCTGCCGAAAAGGTCTCCGACCGTCGACATCCCGTCCATCATCGGGCCCTCGATGATACTCAGGCAACGATCGTAGGCGAGTCTTGCTTCTTCGGTATCCTCGACAACGAATTTGTCAATTCCTTTCACCAGTGCGTGCGACAGACGCTCTTCCACCGAGAGACTTCGCCATTCTGAATTTTCATTTTTCGCTTTCTTCCCCTTGCTGCCCTTTACCGTTTCAGCGAAATCAAGCAAGCGGTCGGTTGCATCCACCCGTCTATTCAGCAGCACGTCCTCGACATGCCCGAGTAAGTCCTTCGGAATTTCCTCATAAATCTCTAATTGACCAGCGTTTACAATTCCCATATCGAGCCCTGCTTCAATTGCATGAAACAGAAAAGCAGAATTGATTGCCTCTCGAACGACACTATTCCCTCGAAAGCTAAAACTGACATTGGAAACACCACCCGAAATCTTTGCCCTCGGGCATACGGCCTTGATCTTCCGCGTAGCCTCAAAAAAGTTGACCGCGTAATTATCGTGCTCTTCCATCCCTGTAGCGATGGTTAAGATATTCGGGTCGAAAATAATATCTTCCGGCGGAAAACCGAGCTCTTGCGTTAGGAGGTCGTAAGCTCGCTTGCAAATTCGAACCTTGTCATCGGCTTCAACCGCTTGTCCTTGCTCATCGAACGCCATCACAACCGCAGCCGCTCCATAACGCCGGACCAACTTGGCACGCTCAAGAAACTCTGCCTCCCCCTCCTTCAAGCTGATAGAATTAACAATCGCTTTTCCTTGAACCGCGCGAAGCCCAGCTTCAATGACCGACCATCTAGAACTGTCGATCATGATCGGAACAGCGCTAATGTCCGATTCTCCCGCGATCAACCTGAGGAACTTCGTCATGGCTTCTTCGCCGTCAAGCAACGCATCGTCCATGTTGATGTCGATGACCGCAGCACCACCCTCTACTTGGTCTCTCGCGACTTCGATGGCCTCTTCGAATTGTTCGTCACGAATCAATCTTGCAAATTTACGGGAACCGGTAACATTCGTCCTCTCACCCACCATCAAAAAATTTGCATCGTCACGCAAATTTAACGGTCGGGAACCCGACAGCCGTGTCAAAGGCGTGATTTCATTACGTTGGTGAGGCTTACACCCGCGGACGGCGTTACTGATTGCGGCGATATGAGCGGGCGTCGTTCCACAACATCCTCCAACGATGTTCAACCAGCCACTTTGAGCCCATTCTTTAATCGTAGCCGCCATTTGATCTGGCCCCAGATCAAACTCACCCATCTCATTGGGCGTTCCCGCGTTTGGATGGCAGCTGATGTAAGGCGTCGAGATCTTAGAAAGCTCTTCAATATGCGATCTCATGATATCCGGACCGAGCGCGCAATTCATGCCGACGCTGATCATCGGAAAATGAGAAACAGAATTCCAAAACGCTTCCACCAACTGGCCGGAGACAAAGGTTGACCCCGACTCCGCAAACGTCCCCGACACCATCACCGGAACAACATTACCGGATTCATCAAAGTATCTCGCAATCGCAAATAAACAGGCTTTTAGATTCAAAGTGTCGATCACCGTTTCCGGGAATAAAATATCGACTCCGGCTTCTACCAGTGCCTTTACCTGGATGAAATACGATGCTTCCATCTCTTCGAAAGTGGTATTTCTAAATGCCGCATCTTCGACATTAGTACTGATGGCTGTTTGTTTTGAGGTTGGACCAATCGAGCCAGCGACAAAACGCGGTTGATCAGGAGTCTTCGCGGTATACTCATCGGCCGCGCGCCTCGCGTTGGCAACTCCCGCAAAATTTATTTCACGAACGATATCTTCGGGGAATTCAAAATCACTTAATCCGACGAGACTCGCTTGAAACGTATTGGTTTCAATAATATCCGCGCCGGCTTCCAGATATTGACGATGAAGCTCGGTAATCTTCTCGGGATGAGTCAGTCCAAAAACATCCGTGCAGTTCTTCAAATCATGAGGCCAGTCGATGAACCGCTCACCACGAACTTCGGCCTCGGTCAAACCGAGCCCGAAAATCATCGACCCCATAGCCCCATCAAGCACCAAAATCTCTTTTTCAAGCCGCTTAAGAAACAATTCAGTTTTACTTTTTTGGTTAACCACAGACACTTTTGGTTGTTCCCTTCGCCGCAAAATCAATTGCGGTGTTAATTCAGGTCAGGTAGGCAAAACGGCAGCAGATGACAGCACTTATTTTAGTTCAGAAACGCATTCTCCGAAACCGAAGGCTCAAGACAATCTCAGGGTTGGCCGATGAGTAAGAAGTGCACCAATCTGCAAACTCGCCATCAGGTCTTGAGATGAATCCAACGATTATCGTTCAGCAAAACTACGACTTTTCCAAACTCGTAGTACCCGCAAACCGATTGCCTGGTCAACCGGCTACCACCGCTTCAAAAGCTGCCGTCATTCGGCCCGTCACGGCTTCGTCCGACCAGATGAGCAGGCACCCCAATTCGACAACCGCTGGACAGTCAGACTTTCAGGCCATCGGGACGGGAGACCAACGCCAGATGAATGAATTGGCACCCCAGTCAGATCAAGATTTCGGCGATTTTCGCCCCTCAGTGGCCTCGCAGCGCTCTCCAAGTACCCGGCGGTCGATCCCAGTTGAAATTCGTCCAATCTCTCCGCCCGCAGCGCCAAATATTCCCCCCCAGCAATCGCAAGCAGATTTCACATCGCCCTATTATTCCACCGTGAATACGACCGCACTGCCTGAAGACCAATGCTTAGACCTACTGGCCACTCTGAGCCCCAACGCATCCTCCCTCAGAGATTCACCCTCGCAACCGCCGACGACTTCAACAAGGCAACTCCCTGAATCCAACGTCATTCCGAATTTCAAAGAACTCACCGAGGGTATTGGTTCGGCGCCGCGGGTTGCGCTCGCTCTGAGTGAACACTCCTTACGATCGGCAAGCGGATCCGATCGCGCCGATCAATTGGTATCACAAAACATACGTGAACAGTCAGCGATTGAAATCGATCAGAAATTTGAGGCAAAAGTAAAGGCGCGACTCGACGCCGAAGGCCAGTCGCGGCTTGCTGACAGCCAATCGACCGCAGCCACCGACCAACCTCGATCGGATCGGGCAGACCTCGACTGGTTGGCCCAGACAAGCAGTCATTCGCGAGAGACAATTCAGGCGGAAGCCGAGAAAGTGACTCAGGAGTTTCTTCACGGCAGTCAGGAAGAGGTTCCCAGCAATGTTGCCGCGTGGGACGTCGAAGATTTTCGCTGGCCAGAGATCACGAATCAGATGATCGTCTCGGGCGGCAACGCGCTAAACCGTCTCCATGAAAGTCTCGCCGATATAATCCGTCCACAAAAATCCCGTATCATCGTTGGCGGAGTCGGTCGCGGCGAAGGAACGACTTCCATTGCAATCAGCCTTGCCCGCTGGATTGCAGCCCGTGGGAAAAAAGTACTTTTGGTTGACGGTGATCTCACAAAAACAGACCTCAGTCGGCAAGCCGGGATGGCAAAAGATATTTCATGGCTTAATTCAGTTAGCCATTCACTTCCCAATGCCGAACTGACAGTACGATCTCAAAAATCGAATCTGTGTATCATGCCACTAGCCTCCGTGGAATCAAGAAGTCAGTGGCCAAGATTCATCTACGACGAACTGGGAAAGATCATCGACCAAGCACAGGGCGATTTTGATCTAATCATTACCGATGTTGGGCCAGTGGAACAAATGATGGCTGAACTAAGCCGCCCCAGCGGCATCGCCGACGCTACCGTGTTGGTCCACGATGGAGTACAATCGGGGACGCTAAAAACCGCCCAAAACCGCATAAAAATGTTTGGGTTAAGCAACTTGATTATTGCTCAAAATCGGGCAACATTACCGACGCAAAACGCCGCCTGAGCCACTGCCTTGAGGGGTTGCGTACTGACTTGAGAGTTAAGTGAAATCAACCCTCCAACCGTGGATCGCAGTTTCTGCCCTCGCCCTTGTCGCGGCAGTTGGCGGTTGGTTGCGTTTCCAAATTGCAACTCAGGATTTGCTTTGGCTGGATGAACTCCACACAGGCTGGGTGGTCGACGCTCCCTCCTGGTCTGACGTCGCCACGCGCGCTGCCGATGGCAACCAGACCCCAGTTTTTTTTTGGCTTACCCGCTGTTTTGTCCAGCTGCCGATCCAATCAGAATTGGGACTCCGCTTAACTTCCGTGATTGCGGGGATCGCCCTGATCCCGATTGCAGCTATTGGAGTCTGGAAATGGTCCGGCAGCCGACTGGGCGGCTTATTAACCGGAGTGCTGATCGCATTGGATCTGAGTTTCATCTATTACAGTACCGAAGCCAGGCCCTATGCGCTGATTGAATTTTTGAGCGTCGTGCAATTCGGTATTCTCTTCCAGATTATTTGGCCGTCATCGGCGAGTGAAAATGTTCGCAAAATCCGGACGTCTGGATCACGTTTTAAACTTCAGCTTGCATTTGCACTTCTATCTTTGTTATTGATTTACACCCACCTTACATCGGTTTGGTTATTGGTCACCGAAGCGATCCTGTTAGCCGTTTGCTTCTTTCACTCCCCAGCACTTATTCGCCGCGTTTCGCTTTGGCTACCAGCGATTGTCGTTATCTGTCTTGGATTTCTTCCATTCTCAATCATTACACGGAACATCTACTCTAGACGCGACAACTGGGAAGCAGTTTCCTCTGTCTCCAACTTGTTAGCAAATATTCTTCCTGATCTTCTCGTTACGGTTTGCCTACCTCTAGTCCTGCTGGCCGTTTATTTCAGTTTAAAAAAACCGAAACTGCGGCCAACGACTCAGCAACTCCAACAACTTGGTTTGATCCTACTCTGGGCTTTTATTCCATTCCTCTGCGTTATCATTGCCGGTTTGCTCAACATCGCCCCACTAGCGCTCCACCGCTATACCCTCGTCGGCGCTGCTGCGATTCCTATTTTTGCAGGGTGTTGCGTTGGTTGCTTACCGTCCACATTGGAGAAAACCACCTTTGTCGGCCTGATTTTTTTGGGCGTGATTGTCACAGGCAATACCATCAACCCTTTTGTCGGCAGCGATACGTTGCCACATTTTCGCGTTGAGAATTGGCAAACTCCCATCGAAAAAATAAACTCGGCAAAGGCAGAATCTAATTATCCAGTTTTTGTTTTCGCAAATATCATCGAAGATTCGGACGCGATGAAGATCGCCGACCTGCGCTTTCAGAAATATTTACTATTTCCGGTTTCGTGGCCTTACCCGCTTGACCGCGTCTATCCAGAAGTCTCCTCCGGGCCTACTCTCGAAGAGCCTCACTTCAGTGCTACCCAAATTCAACAAGCATTCACTAACAAAGGCTGCTGGGTTATCGTCCGCGGAACCAAAGAACTGGCGGAGCGAATCGGGTTTGAACTTGAATTTAGACTTGAAAACGAAATGGCTCGGGATCTCCCTATCTCCAAATCGCCAATCAAATCACAATTCTATGAAACACCCGACAGTCCCGTTTATTTAATTTCCGTCGAATGGTGACAAGTTACGCGGGCAGGAGAAAACGGTCGCAAGTCGATGGTCGGTTTTTTCCCTTCTGCCAAGTCTGCCAGGACTATTGCCGTGGCCGTCGATAAATGCAATCCGCCTTTAAAATGCCCCGTCGCAACAAACACGGCTCCCGAGTCACCCAACGCCCCTAAATAGGGAAACCCATCGTAAGTCGCGGGGCGTAATCCAGCCCACGAACGAACAAACGTCGCGTCGTTTAAAATTCCACCAAAACTCTCAGCCCAACGCCTTAGCTCTCTCACTTCCGATTCAGTGGTTCTGCAATCGAACCCCGCCTCTTCAATCGTAGCCCCGGCGAGCACATGTCCATCTGTTCGCGGAACAAGATACCGACTTCCCTCGTTGATGACAGGCAAGTCGATTCCCACCGACACCAGATCGACTTTGTACAAGGCAATCTGTCCCCGCACCGGCTGCATTGGCAGCGCAACCCCAAGAGGTTTCAACAGCCGCTCGGTCCAAGGCCCCGCCGTAAAGAAATACTGGTCGGCGACAAAATTTTCTTTTCCTGCACTGATACCGATGACGTTTCCTTGGGCAGCCTGCACCTGACACACTCCAACATGCTCGCACATGGTCACACCCATATTTTGACAGGCCTTCACCAGCGCAGCGATATGAGTCGGATTCGAGAATTGCGATTCGCCGGGCACCCACAAGGCCTTGGAGATATTTGGCTCCATTGGGTCGCGACGCACTCTTGAATTAGTATTCAAAAAACCCAGCCGATCCAAAGCCTCGTCAACCGTAAGATCCTCAAAAAGAATACCCCGACTCTCCCACTCAAATTGCATTCCCGTTAGTGCGGCAACTTCACCCGCACTTCTCGCAATATAGAGTCCTCCGCATTTCCGAAACCCGTTGTCAATGCCGGTCATTTCTTTCAGCTCTTCAGCCCAAAGCTCATGGACCTCGCTGCTGATGGCTTCGAGAACTTCCATCGGGTGAATTGCAGTGGATCGGCAAGTGGGGGGTATAATCCCGGCGCCCGCCCAGGATGCTTTCTTGCCAAAACCTTCTTGCTCCAACAGAACAACCTCGCGCTGGCGTTTTGCCAACTCGTAAGCCAGAGAAAGTCCGATGATCCCACCACCGACAATTACACTTCGCTTGGTTTTTGGTTTTCGCATTCTATTCTTATCCGCTTCTGCCAAGTGCGAAACGTACTTGCTCAAGCAACTTCGCTTCTCCTGCATCGGTCAGCGACGCTTGTTCATGAACGCCATGGGTCATTTTCTCTTCGAGTGCTAACAAGCTGTTTAACTCATCAACATCTTCCATGGGTGGGAGCATCGTAAAATCTAAATCCTGCCGTTGCAGATGAGCAATCGTCGCCCCTAAAACAGTCGATGTACTCCATTCTATATCCGCAAAGATATCAAAACACGTTTCACGCATGCCCAACAAGTAATACCCGCCATCCAAACTTGGGCCAATGACAACTGACGCCCGCTCCAATTCTTCAAAAGCCCGTTCCACGGTCGCGGATTTGATCTGGGGGCAATCAGCTCC
This sequence comes from Mariniblastus sp., assembly GCA_028823415.1. GTDB lineage: Bacteria > Planctomycetota > Planctomycetia > Pirellulales > Pirellulaceae > Mariniblastus. The sequence continues at coordinate 18,915 of JAPKBL010000013.1, read as the reverse complement.
AATAATGACAACGTTGCGAACGCAGTGCGCTGGCGGTTTGGCCAACTTAAATTGATCGGAAAAAAACGAGTGCATACGGTCGCCCAGGCCTCCCGCTGACTGTGGATAAAGCTCCCATGAATTAGGGGCAATTTCGCGGAAGCAAGTTTCCCGCTCCGGAGGGGAATAAACAAGTCGCCTGTCGGTACCGACATCACTTAGTTTATTGATTAAATGGTTTAAAAATGCAAAATATAGGTCACAGGATTTTTCGTCCCCAATACTTGCTGCAAGCCTTGTTTTAACAAGACCAGGCTGCCAAAATTTGGCAAAGAGACCCAAGTGATTTTGTGCATTTTTCGACATGGTGGGCGACGGCAAAATGACCGGATTTTTGTTATAATCGCATCAAACGGTTCGTGACCCATTTGACAAACAACATGATTCGGGACTCCTGTTTATGAAAATCCGTAATCTTCTAATTGAGTAGTACAGTAAGGGTAGCAATTACCCCAGAATCAACCAACCGGACAGGATTGTTTTCGGTTGTCGTAAAAGGAATATTCCAAGGCACTTCATTCATGTCGGAACCCAGCGCCAAAAGCTTTCTAAAACTGGTAGAGCGTAGCGGTATTATCGCCGAAGATCGACTCAAGTCCTCCTTGGCCAAACTTTCTACCAAGGCAGATGGCAAACCAATAAAACTGAATGATTTGGCCGGGCACCTTTTAGAGTCAGGCTTGATCACTCAATGGCACATCGACAAGCTTTTGGCGGGAAAACACAAAGGATTTTTCCTAGGCAAATACAAATTATTAGGACACCTCGGATCCGGCGGAATGAGCAGCGTTTACTTAGCTCAACATAAAATCTCGGAACAATTCCGAGCAATCAAAGTCCTCCCGCGAAAAAAAGTTGCAGATAGAAGCTATCTTGACCGGTTCTATCTTGAAGCTCGTGTCGCCGCGAGTTTGAACCACCCGAATGTCATTCGCATCTACGACATTTGTAATGAAGGGGATACGCATTACATGGTGATGGAGTATGTCGACGGAACCGACCTCTACGAACTTGGAAAAAAAGACGGTGCTCTCGACTTTAACTCAGCAGCTAAGTTCACCGCCCAAGCCGCTGAAGGACTGATCCATGCTCACGAGCAAGACCTAGTTCATCGCGATATCAAACCGGCAAATCTTTTCAAAACTGATCAAGGCCTTATCAAAATCCTAGACCTTGGACTTGCTTTAGTTAACCAAAACGACTCTCAGTCGCTAACCGTTCTTCATAATGAAAAAGTAATGGGAACCGCCGACTACTTGTCACCAGAGCAAGCCGTCAACAGCCACGATGTCGATTCGAGAGCCGATATTTATAGTTTGGGATGTACGCTTTACTTCTTGTTGACCGGACATCCACCTTTTCCGAAAGGCAGCTTGGCGCAACGAATCGCCATGCACCAGTCACTCGCGCCTAAAAGCCTTTACGAGAGCCGACCCGAGTGTCCAGAATCTCTGGTTAAAATTTGTGAAAAAATGATGGCAAAAAATGCCAACGATCGTTATCAAACCTGCGATGAGGTAAAAACGGAACTAATGGCCCTGGTTGAGTCCGGCGAACTTGAGAATATCGCTACTTTCGCCCCTGAGGACTCACTACTTAAAAAAACGCCTTCGACCACTGTGTCATCGACAGACAATGACACAACACTCGGAGTCATCGAGCCCATTGAGGGAAGCAGCATCGAGTATGCCTTCGAAGAGCCGACCAGTACTTTTTCGCCAGTAAACAACGCGAGCACATCACAAAACAACCGAATCGCACCGGCTCCACCGCGAAAGAGAAGAAGACCGCCACCCAAATGGCTCGTCCCGACAGCCATTGCAGCGATGTTTATTATTTTAATCGCCGTGCTAACATTAGTGAGCTTCCTCGTTTAAACACCCCCACGGCCATACGCTTTCATCAGAGTTGAAGTTGTTTAGAAAAAATAGTTTAGGTTTTGCGTGAGTCTTTCAATGCTCGCTCAGATTTAGCTATCCACTCGTCCGCCGAAAAAATTCGTAATACAGATCACCAGAATATCCGAGACAAGCAAATGAAGATACTTAGCCACAGTTCAACAAAGGCGACTTTGATCGTTCGATTAACACTTGCAGTGTTGGCTTTATTTATAACAACGAACTCCTTCGGCCAAGCGCCGACTCCCAAACAAAAGCAGGCCGTCAAACAAATCAAAACCAATATTGATCGCGCCGGCAAGCAATTCAAAGCCAATAAATTTGACGCCAGCGGGCAATACATTAATCAAGCCATTGCGCAAATGGCCGCCGTCTCCGCGAAAGCCTCTCCTGAAGTTATCGAATTACTCAAACCAGAATTTACGCGGCTTGAAAAAGCTCACAAGCTACTAAGTGATGCTGGGCAAAAACTGACGGCCATGCAACCTCTCCCACAACCGACCAATGGCGACGCCGCGGCCGTGAGTTTCGTAAAATCGATCGCACCGATTATCGTTGCCAAATGTGGCAATTGCCACGTGAACCAGAAACGAGGTGATTTCAGTGCAGCGACGTTTTCGGCTCTCGATGCCAGCACCACACTCGCCTACGGTCTGCCTAATGACGCTCGATTAATTCAGGTAATTGAGAGCGGCGAAATGCCAAAAAACGGAGCCAAGGTAACGCCAGAAGAATTGAAATTACTGCGAGACTGGATGCAACAGGGCGCAAAATTTGATGGCGATGATCCCAAAAAGAGCCTCAATGAATTCGCGACCACACCGCCGCCTGCTCAACCAAGGCGAAACGCAACCGTCAATCTACCAACAGGTAAAGAAACCGTTTCCTTCGGGCTGCATGTCGCTCCGATCCTGCTTGAAAACTGCGCTCGCTGCCACATCACCGACCGTCCTCGGGGAAACTTCAGCATGGCAAGCTTCCGTGAAATCCTGCGAGGCGGTGATGGCGGTACACCAATCGAAGCAAAAAAATCCGGTGAAAGCCAAATCATCAAGCGTTTGCGGGGAGATGGAGTCGAAATCATGCCGCCCTCAGGAAAACTTGACGATAAACTGATCGATACGATTGCCAAGTGGATTGATGAGGGTGCAGCGTTTGACGGTGGAGATAGCCGGTTAGTAACGTCGATGGTGGTCGCTCGGTCCAAAGCGGCATCACAGACCCACGAAGAACTATTAGCCGACCGAGGCGATCTTGCGACCCGTACCTGGAAACTGGTCATGGATAGTGTCCAAAGCAAAGTCCTTCCCAGTGATAATTTTCTTGTTACCGGTTCGACCAACGAAAGTCGACTGACTGACATTTCTCAGCTCTGTGAGAAAATGGCGCCGAAAATCGCAAGTGCGCTGCGCGCTAATTCCAAAACACCACTCGTGAAAGGAAATACGTCGGTATTTGTTTTCGATAAGCGCTATGATTTTAGTGAATTCGGAAAGATGATCGAGAAACGAGATTTCCCAAAAGACGTCTCTGGACACTGGGGATACAATATCACCGACGCATACGCTACCGTCTTGATGACCCGCAGCCAATCAGCCGAAGATGTACAGGTCGCCCTAGCGCATCAAATTGCATCCCTTCATGTCGCAAACCTTGCTTTGGATATGCCACGCTGGTTCGCAGATGGACTTGGGCTGTGGACCGCTAAAAAGATATTCTCGAATGAGGATTCGATGAAATCGCTGGATATGCGGGCCGAGTCGGCCATGGCTGACATGGTAAAACCTGATGATTTCATTCAGAACCGAATGCCCTCCGATCGCGCCGCATTGGTAGGGTATTTGTTTGTAAAAAAGCTCAGATCGGATTCTGGATCATTCGCACGATTGATGAAGTCCATCAGCAAAAGCCATTCGTTTGAGAGCTCATTTAAAGCGACCTACGGAAAGACGCCAAGTGAAATCCTGGGTCAAAAAGAGCCTGCCAAGAGGCGTTAACCAAATGGTGATCACGTTGGGAAATAGCGATCGCTAATCTCCAAAGAATTCTAAACGGCTATCGGATACCAATAAAAAGGCCGGTCACAAAAAGTGCCGGCTTTCAAAACTCTCGATTCTTGAACGAAAATTTAATCTTCTTTTTTCAGCGGCTCTTTCCGCTCGGTAATCACTTCGCACGTCTCAGACTGATCTGCGTTAATCTGAACGTACTCTTTTTGATCTTCGGGAAGGTCGTCTTCGTGAAAGATTGCCTCCACCGGGCACTCGGGCACACATGCTTCGCAATCAATGCACTCGTCGGGATGAATGTACAACATGGTCTCACCTTCGTAGAAACATTCCACGGGGCAGACAACAACGCAATCAGTGTAACGGCAACCGTCGCAAGCATTTCCCACAACATGTGTCATTTCAGTACTCCTGTCTTCGGATCGTGATCCGACTAATTTTCAATATGGATGGGTGTTTAGGCGATCAATGAAAAATAAAAACTAGCCACCATTTGATATCGGTAAAATACGTGTTGAAAAACCAACAATTACGAAAAATCGTAATTCTCTTCAAAAACAGTGTCAAGACACGGAGTTAGTAAATCTTTGCCGAAGGTACCGTCTCCTCCGATGTTCCACGAATGAACACTTTGCCCTCTCGATCAACTAATCCTGAAATTTCCATCCCGAATTACCCGAGGTAGCCTTAAGTTTGGGTGTGGGCATCGACAATTCTGAGGCGAGATTTACCTTCGCCACGCCATCGGCTCGCGGCAAACTCCACATTTTTTTAGGATCACCATACAGGGGATCCAAAGAAATTCGTCCAAGTTGAATCGATATTCCCGTAGTTTCGCCATTTCCCTGAACCATAAATATTTCAATTTTCCGCGGCACTTCAATCGTCCGATCTTTTGCATCGATCGTCTGATGGTCAGAAGAGTTCATATAGGCCACGAGCTTATCTTGCGAGTTGTACAAAGCCTGTTGCACAATCACAAAAGATTGCTCATCAAATAAGGTAATCACCCTCTGAATTCCGGCAGACGTTTGCTTTTCAGTCAATAATTCAATTTTGCCATCCGCCCGAGAATAAGGACCAGTGTGCCGATCTTGCGGACTGAATTGACTCAAACCTAAACCGTCGAGCAGCCATTTGGGATCCAAAGGGATCGATAACCGCATGGCACTTCGATCGTAATCGTCGTGTTCAGCATAATACATGACTTCCGGCTGCTCTCTGGTTGAAGCCTTCATCCATATCCAGAAAAGTTCCGTATTAGAACCGACATCAACTCCATATTCGGAGAGCCCCAGAAAACCAGCTTTCAAACGAAGTCGATCTGGAAACTCGACCTGAATCGTTCCTTTAATCTTCGGAACACCCGTCATTTTCACAGTGACATTTGCCTGAAGCTGTTTAGCCAACTCCGCTCGGGATTTTTGCCTTTTCAACAACTCTACCTGCGTTGGCAACTTTAACTTCGCCGCGAAAACTCCACGCTTAGGCTTAAACAGATCAAATCCGAAATTGTCAAAAATTTGAGCGCAGGAGGTATGCGCGGCAATGCTCATGAAGAACAGCGTCGCCAAGAAGGACATTGACAATTTCAACTTTCGAATCCTCATGAATGGGAAAACGTAATCTATCGCAATTGAACAATCTGTCGTTTTAAATCCCAAATTCTTTTCCTGAAAGCCTAAATCTCTCACTCTGAATTTACTTCCCCGTTAGCTTCTTCGCTTTCTATGTCACCCGAAAACGGTTGGTCTACAAACAATTTTTCGGCAAGCTCTTGTTGTATTGCCGCGAGTCGTTCCGGACTAATATCGACAACAGACAGCGGATAAGTTGTATTTGTGGATCGACAATGTAACTCTATAGCCGGCTCCCCAAGCTCGCTGTCCAGTTGTGTTAATATTTTTTTTTGCATCAATAACAAACCCGTGACAAAAGCGATGTCTGCCGTTTGCTCACTCGCTTGGAGATGTTCAAAATAGGCAATCAGCACTTTTTTAGGAGCCCAATAAACGCGTCCCTTTCCCAACTCCGGCACGCTGGACTTCCACCATCCGATGCAATTCTCAGGAGGTCCCTCCCACTGGTCCGAAGCGTAATCTCGTCGTTCGGTCTGCCCTCCCTCGCACTCCAGCAAGGTGGAATAAAAACCGTCTCCCGGTTTGAACTCCTTGTCGCTCTGATAGCATTTCCGGCTACTCTTTTTGAATTCAAAATTGAGCATAAAAGTCACCGTAAATCACACATCAACCATTCGGCGCCATTCCATTTCATGTCGCTTCAGGCCAATAAAAATTGGTTCGGAATACTAGAGCTTTTCCCAAATGCTCTCAAGACATGATCGATTTCACCGCGGACAAAGCAATCTGCAACTAGCGAATCGCTAGCATCCAACAAGCGCCCTTCGCCCATTGGATGTTACGATCGAACCGACATTAACGAATCCGTTGCCTGAAACCGCCCACAAACTCCAGGGCTTGTCTATATTTAGAGAAATTACGATTTCATTTGTTGTTAAACTGAGGGTTGTCGCCCGCATCGCCTGCACGACTTCAATTGAAGAAAAATCAGCCAATCCCCCATTTATCCCGATCAATACCGTGAAATTTGGTTCCGTCCTCACTCATATCAAATCACTCGCTGCTCAGTACGGAGATCAGTCTGACAAGGAACTTGCGGATATTGCGCTAAATCTTGGCTTTGAATCTCGCCAAACCGACTCCGTCGACGGACTTCTTGAACGGGCCTTTGCCTTGGTTCAGGTTGCCTCGCAGCGACAATTAAATATGCAGCACTACGATGTCCAGCTTTTGGGGGGGCAGGCGATGTGCAGCGGCCACGTCGCTGAGATGCGTACCGGGGAAGGAAAAACGCTGACAGCAACGCTTCCCATGTTTGTTCACGCACTCGCCGGTCGAGGCGCTTTACTGGCAACGAGCAACGACTACCTCGCCAAACGAGATGCCGAATGGATGCAACCTGTCTACCATTCGCTTGGCATGACCATCGGCGTGATTCAATCTGACATGTCACGCGAGCAGAGAAGGGCAGCTTATCAGTGCAACATTACCTACGGAACGATGAAGGAGTTTGGATTTGATTTCCTCCGCGACCACTCTCAAGAACGAGAACAAAAACAGCGGGAGCTTTGGTACGGTGGTAGCCAAGCCGGCGTAGCAGAGTCAGCAGCTTCAAAACCAGTTCACCGCAAACCTCATTTCTTACTGATCGATGAAGCCGATAGCATTTTGATTGACGATGCCCGGACGCCGTTGATTATCTCCGCCGCGCAGGATGAATCGACGAAGCAGCAACAAACATCCCTCTACCAATGGTCGGCCAATGCAGCACGGCAATTCGAAGAAGACATCGACTATTGGTACGATAAAGAAAAACGAAGTGTTGACCTCACTCCCGAAGGAACAGCAAGAGTCCGCACCATCTCTAAGCCCGAAGAGTTAGCGGGCATCGGGCTATTAGAAATGTATGACTTCCTCGAACGCTCTATTCAGGTCGATAGGGATTACAAACGGGATCGAGATTATGTTGTCCGCGATGGCGAAATCGTTATCGTCGACGAGGCCACTGGCCGAATTTCAGAGGGTCGTCGATGGAGCAAAGGAATCCACCAAGCCATCGAAGCCAATGAATCCGTCGAAGTCACCATGGATACCAACACACAAGCTAAAATCACGGTTCAGTCTTTCGTGAGCCGCTATCCGAATATTGCTGGGATGACAGGAACCGCCAACTCATCAAAGAAAGAATTTAAAAAAATCTATCACATGGGGGTCTCGATCATTCCGACCGACCAACCCATTCAACGTCTCGACCTTCCGATCAAGTACTACTTTTCTGAACAGGAAAAATTCGATGCGGTGGTTCGCGACGTGATTGAAATCCATCGGGCGGGCCGCCCCATTTTGATCGGCACCCGCTCGATCGCGAAATCGGAACAGGTCTCCCATCTGCTTAGACAAAATCAAATCGAGCACGAAGTCCTCAACGCGAGAGAAATTGAGCGTGAGGCGGAGATTATTGCGACCGCAGGAGAAGTGGGGAAAATCACCGTCGCCACCAACATGGCTGGCCGAGGTACCGATATTAAAATCGGAGGAGAATCCGAAGATGCAACCGATCGCGAGCAGATTCTGACACTCGGCGGAATGCATGTCATTGGTACCGAAATGCACGAATCTAGTCGGATTGATCAACAACTATTTGGACGCTGCGGTCGGCAGGGCGATCCCGGCTCGGTTCAACTCTATATCGCAGCCGAAGATAAGATATTGGAATCTGCATTCGGTAAGCAAACCGCGGAAAGGTACCGGAGGACCGGCAAAACCCGCACAAGTTCATATTGGATCTCGCTTTTTAACCGCGCACAGCAAAAGGTTGAGAACCAACATTACCGTTCGCGGCGCATACTCATGTATAATGAAAAGATGCTGGCCAAATCACAAAGAGAAATGGGACTCGATCCGATTCTCGACAACTTCGATTAATCTGCTTTTTTTGAAAGACGTCGCAACTTCCTTTAATTGAGCCAATCCAGCCTTCGTCACTACCTCATCGCGACACCGCCTACACCTTTTCCATTCGCCCTTCGCCGCTGCGTCGCTATTTCCTACCGAGAACTGCAATCTACAATTAGTTAACGCCCTTCCATTTTTCCGTCGACGGTAAATTAAATCAATCATGTCCACTGGCGAACAACAAAACAACCCATCCCCTTCTGCCATTCGCGATGAAGTTCGCCGCACGGTTCAGCAGTTGAATGAAATGGCGAGTACGGAAAAGGACTTTGACCAGTTCTGCGATACGGTCCTCAACCGCGTTGTCAAGATAACGGGAGCTCACGGGGCGTTGCTGTGGCAGGTCAACGGTAACAAGACGCCGCAACTGACTCACCAAACCGGCCGTCATCCCAACGCAAATGCCACAGAGGTTTTGTCTCAAGAGAATTCGCAACACAGCGACGCAGTCATGGAAGTGGTCACCAAAGAGCGACCGATGGGACTGACGTCGGACTCATTCACTAAGGCACCAAGCCCTCAGGATGACACCAACAGCCAACGGGATGAATCATTCCTCATGCTTTTTTCTCCGGTCTATAACCGGACCAAGAAATGCTGCGGAACGCTGGAACTATTGCAACGAGGTGACATTTCGCCTCAGGCACAGGAAGGTTATCTAAGGTTCCTTTCTCAAATATCGCAGTTGTTTCAGCGCTGGCATGAGGAGCAAGAAGAGGAACAAAATCAGGTCGTCAAGACACTCTCGACTGACTCATGGACTAACCGACTCGAGTTCATTAACGAAACTCATCGCTCGATCGACACGATTGACACTTCGTATGCCATTGCCAACGAAGCGCGACGTTTACTCAATTGCGATCGAGTCAGTGTCGGGCAATGGGATGGCACCAAATGCAAAATCTCGGCGATTAGCAGCCAAGATCGTTTCGATAACCGTTCCAATGTCGTTCGCTTGCTTTCGGCCGTTGCGACGGCCAGTGTGAGTGCCGAGTCAACGTTTTGGATCACCGGCAGCACAGACGGAATCGCACCCGAAGTCGCTCTAAAAATCAACGACTATCTCGATGAATCCCACAGTCGGACTCTGATCGTGATTCCATTGTTGGCGCGTGCCCAGGCATTGCCGGACTTGGAAATGAAAAGCCACCAACAGCAGGTTTCACAAAAACTCGGTGTCTTAATTCTCGAGTACTTTGACACTGACGTTCCCGAAAACGAAATTGAATTCGACACTCAACTAATTGTCGGCCAGTCGGAAATTGCGTTAGAAAATGCCAGGAAACACAGTGAAATATTCTTACTGCCAGTTTGGCAACGCCTCGGCTGGTTACAACAGGTCTTATTTCGCGATCATCGCGCTAAAACCAACACCGGTCTTGTCGCGTTGGGCATCTTAATCCTTGTCATGCTGTTCTTTCCCAAAGAACTCAAAATGAAAATCGACGGGGTAATGCATCCGACGATTCGAAACACCATTTACGCACAAACCGACGGCATTATCCGAGAAATTTTGATTGATGAACGAGCGAAAGTAAAAAAGGGTCAGCCGTTGCTGCGTCTTGAAAACCAAGATCTAGAGATGCAAATCAGCTCGGCTGAATATGAAATCGAATCGATCAATCATCAAATTGACAATGCCAACTCCCAATTGGCCAGCGGCCTCAAAGATCCTTCGGAAAGTGCCGAAATTGGCATGGCGATCGATCTCTTTAAAAAGCAACGTAAAACTCTCTCGTCCAAGCTTGAACTGATGATGTTCAAACAAAGCCAACATGAAATCGTAAGTCCAATCGACGGCACCGTCACGACGCCTCGCTTAAAACGGCGGTATACGGATTTCCCTACGGTTTCCAATATGGCGTTACTCGAAGTCGTTGATCTCGAAGGACAATGGCAACTGGAACTTAAAATTCCACAAAACAAAATGACCTATGTAGATCAAGCATTTGCCAAAGACCCAGGTAAATTACTTGATGTAGAATTTAAAATTGGCACCAACCCAAATCTAAACCTCAAGGGTACGCTCGCAAAAATCGCGATTGACGACCGAGGAGTGCCGACGGCAGAAGGTGCACCAGAATTTCGAGCTTTCGTAGAAATCGAATCTTCGCAACTCGCCGACCTCCATAACGAACTTCGCAGTGGTGCCGGGGCGACGGCAAAAATTCGCTGTGGAACACGATCACTTGGATTCGTATGTTTCTATCAGATCTATGATTTCCTCCGAACCAAAGTATTCTTTTAAGAGGTTGCGATGTCGATCATCCCGCCTCCCTCCGATCCACCGGCCAGGCATACCCCGCCTCCGAGTAGTCCGCCCATTCAAATGAAAATGCGTTCGGACCTAACGTTCGATCGCATGACCTATCAAGGCGTTGAGTACTGGGTTATTAAAGAACCGCTTGGCCAAAAGTACTTTCAGTTCCCTCCCCATGTGTTTCACCTGCTGCAGGAACTCGATGGAAAAAAATCAATTGACGAGCTTCAGGATGGCTACCACGAAAAATTTGCCCCCAAGCGAATCACGCGGCAGGACCTTCAGCAATTGCTAACTCGGTTCCATCAAGACAGCCTCGTAACTTCGAGCGTTCCGGGGCAGGGTGCCGAACTCCTCAAGCGAGGCAATAAGAACAAAATGATGGAACGGGTAGGAACCTATTCCAATGTTTTGGCAATTCGCTACAAGGGATTTGATCCCGAGCGAATTCTAAATTGGCTGCTTCCCTACACTTGGTGGATTTTCACCAAGATTGCGATGTGGATTACATTGTTTTGTGCCGCCATTGCCTTGTTGTCGGTAGTGATGAACTGGAGTCTGTTCCAGGCAAAACTCCCCGGTTTCGACGCCTTTTTCGACCCCAAACAATGGTACCTGTTCGGAATCGTTCTTGGCGTTACGAAAATATTCCATGAGTTTGGACATGGCCTTGCCTGCAAACGTTTAGGGGGGGAATGCCACGAAATTGGTTTCATGCTTCTGGTTCTGACGCCCTGTCTCTATTGCAACGTTTCCGACAGCTGGCGGCTTCCCAACAAGTGGCACCGCGCCGCGATCGGGGCGGCGGGTATGTATGTAGAAATCATCCTCGCTACGCTAGCGACTTTTGTCTGGTGGTTTGTCCAGCCAGGACTCGTCCAAGACGTTTGCCTCCGAGTCATGCTGGTCAGTTCCATCAGTACCATTCTTTTCAATGGTAACCCGCTACTCCGTTTTGACGGATACTACATCCTTAGTGACATTCTCGAAATCCCCAACCTCAATCAGAAATCGACCAAAGCGTTGACGACCCTTCTGGGTCGAAATTGGCTGGGATTAGAAATTCCCGACGACCAACTCATGCCCTCGAATCGACCGTGGGCCTTTGCCATGTTTACTGTGGCAGCATTTTGCTATCGCTGGTTCATCATGCTTTCGATCATTGTCTTTTTGACGAAAATGCTAGAACCTTACAATCTTGAATCCATCGGAATTGGGATTGCTCTATTTTCCATGGTCGGCATGCTCGGAATGCCCGGCTACAAACTGTACAAATACATGGCGGTTCCCGGACGAATGCATCAAGTGAAAAAAGTTAGATTTTTTGTTGTCTTAGGAGTCGCAGGCTTCGTGCTTGCGTTCATCTTGTTTATTCCACTCCCCCATACATTGCGTTGCAATCTGATCGTGATGCCCAGTGAAATAGAAACCGTCTGGGTTAAAGAATCTGGATTGCTGGAATCATTCGAGGTCAGCCCTGGAGAGTCCGTTGCGGCCGGTCAAACCCTGGCACAGCTCAAAAACTTAGAGCTCGAAATGCAACTGATAACCGCAGAGGGAAAGATTCAAGAAAAAGAGGCGGCCCTCAAATTAGAAATCGCAAAGCGAAACCTCGCCCAACCGACACCCAATGATCCGACCAAATCTATCCTTGCCGATATCGCGAAACTTAAAAAGAACTACTCTCAACTTTCTGAACGCGCCGCAAGTCTAACACTTAAAAGCAATATCGCCGGCACCGTTTTGGCAACACCTTATCAACATTCGGGACAACAATCGGCGGAAACAGAAGACTTTGATATGCGACCCTTACTTTACGGCCAGCACAACAATGTTTCCGCCCAGCGGGGACAACGGTTTTGTGAAATTGCCGATCTTTCAAAATGGTACGCCATCGTTATTTTGACCGAGCATCAAGTTAAATTTGTGAAACTTGATCAATCTACGAAAATAAAACTGTACTCAGATCCAGGCCATACCTACCACTCTAAAATTGAATGGATTGGCGAGACTGATGTTGCGATCAACCGGGAAGACTACGATCTAATGCAACCCTCGATGGGTGGAAATAACTCCAGTGCCCCCGACCCGGTCATTGAAATGGTGGCAGGCTATCAACATCAGGATTTTCAGTATTTTGCCCGCGTTCCAATCGATTCGGCAACCATTGCGCCCAAAATCGGAATTGGTGGTCAAGCCCGCGTGTCCACCGGCTATCGTTCGATCGGCTACCGAATTTGGTGGTGGTTCAACCAGAACTTCAGAGCCTAACTCAAGGCGTGCCTTGCAAACCTCACCGCAGATGGATTTAACTATTCTAGCCGCGCACGGCATTGGGAAATCAGACCGGAAGAGGAATCAAATCCGTCACTAATCGCGCTCGTCTGGCAAGCACTTAAGACAATTGACTCATTCTAAAAAATTGCAGAAATCGAGAAGAGTCGTTTTTAATTTCGCTGGGAATATCTAAATCCTCAAAGCTATCCAAGCTCCGATCAACTTTCTTTTTGACCTTTTCAAAGAGAGACTTCATTAGACTGTTCAGGGACGAGGTCGTTTTGACATTTCCGATTGCAGTTCTGATTTTCGCCGCCCTCTCTTCTTCGCCGCCTTCAAATCCTTCCACCGGCATCTCGTCGAAGACAACCGCCTGCCCGGCATAGCCAATGTCCCGAAACTCTTTCCCAAGCAGTTCATCGTACTGAACAAACTCATTAAAAACAGAAAGTGCGTTATCCCATTGCCCATCCTTCATGTAGAATTCCGCGAGTCGCTCCTTCGATCGACGAACAATTAATTCTCGTTTATTTTTTGCATTAATAGGGGCTTCTGCGATTGGAAAATTCTGTTCCACAGCAAGCCAATATTTCTCTTGAAGCACTTTGCTGAATCGGTCACTTGCCATCTGTGCTGCAGTGTATTGCTGCTCCGCTGTTTTCATCTTGGGAACATCGCTCTGAGCAATTTGCTCCACATTCAATAAAGCTGGAGGGACCGTTTGAGTGGCTAACACCCAGCCACCAGCCATTCCCACAATGCACAACAAAAGTAATGCTGCAAAGGTAGCACTGCTTCGCCACCATGGCCTTAAATTACCCTTCATTACCGTTTGCAATTGACGAGTTGCCTCAAGCTTCGCCTGGCTCCAACCAATCGAACTCTCCATGACGTATTGTTCGGAGGTTGCCAATTTTTCGACAATCATCTCCCAATCTTCGTCGAGATCAATTTTGATTCGCCTCAAGTTCTTGATCAACTGAGTTGCACTATCAACCCGATCGGATGGATTTTTCGCCATCATTTCTTCGATCAATTGACAGAGCCCAAGTGGGATATCCGGGCGTAATTCATTCAGTGGAGTCGCCGTGTCTTTTACATGCTGAACCGCGATCACCAAAGCAGTATCACCTTGAAACGGTGGATGCCCAGCAAGTATGTGGTAGGCGGTTACTCCCAGTGAGTAGATATCCGAACGCTGGTCAATCGCTGATCCCTCGACCTGTTCCGGACTCATATACAACGGTGTTCCCATCGTAATGCCGACCGATGTCAACGCCTGCTTCGCTGCACTGTTGTTGATTCGCGCCAACCCAAAATCTGTGATCTTCACTTCGCCTTTGGTCGAGAGCATGATATTTTCAGGCTTAATGTCTCGATGAATGACGTGCAATTCACCCGCCTTCTGCAAGGCAAGGGCACACTGCCGGATGACATTGATCGCCATCACCGATTCGACTGCCCCATAACGATTAAGATACTGCTTAAGGTTCCTCCCCTGAACGTATTCTTGGGCGATGTAGTGAAACCCCTGAACCTCACCGACCTCGTAGATTTGCACGATGTTAGCCTGCACCAGATTAGCGGCAGCTTGTGCTTCGCGCTGAAATCGCTGAACGTAAGAAACATCTTTCGCGAGATCCGGTTTCAGTATTTTGAGGGCGATATTTCTTCGAAGTGATCCCTGTTTGGCCAAGTAAACATCCGCCATGCCACCACGACCCAATCGCCGCAGCAACTGGTAATCGCCCAGTTGTTGCCCTGTCAGATCGACAGGTTGTGAGGTTGTTTGGATTTTCGATTCTGGCATTAGAAATAATAACGGGGCAATGAGTTGGAGTTTTCTTTGCTCCCAAACTCTTGAGTCGCGAGCCGAAAACCAAAGGACAACTTCGATTAAAGGCCTACTATTTTGAGGGACTTACTCAGTGGCCTATCTTTTGCAGAAATACATTTTAATTGCTCAACTCAAAAACACCGAATGGCAATTCAAATATTCTCAAGGTCGAACCTAGTTGCCCATTCGCTTTGCGAAGAGCTGCATTGCTTAAAAACACGGGAATAAGCATTATATATCAACTTAATTAACCGAAAGCCCGAAAACACGGTCCATATTGGCTGATATTTGCTTCAAACGAGCCAGATCACCACCGCCGACCTCTGCCGCAGCCCAACCATAGTAATCAATCTCGATCAAAGCCTTCCGAACATCCACCCAGTCAATATCACCGGTTCCTATTTCCTTGACCCAATTTTTCTTGGCTCGCGAATACCCCTTTAGATCCAATTTGACAACGCGTTTTCCCAAGGCACGAATCCAGTCACCCATGCTTCCGTATTTCCAATGGTTCCCAATATCAAACTGCATCCCCACCCATGGCGAGTTCAAGTCATCGACAAACTTGACAAACTTACCAGCCGTCTGAAGATGGTCTCCATCGTGATCGTATAAGAAATGATTCCAGACATTCTCGATCGCGATATAAACTCCCAGTTCCGCACACAACGGCAAAGCCTTCGAGATATTCTCAATCGCTCTCGGCCAAATTTCGCTTTCAGGACCATCTTTCCCATGTCCGACAACCAGTAACGCAGTGTTACCCCCCACCGCATGGGTATCGCGAATGGCAGTTTGCAGGTCTTTTAAAGCCTCCGCCCGAACTTTTTTGTCAGCACTTGTGTGCGTCTTATTCCAATGCGTGGAACAAACCGTACCGTCTACAGGCAATCCGGATTCAGTTATTGCGAGTCGAGTCGCAGCCACATCCATACCCGGTGAATTCATCTCAATTCCGGCAAAGCCAGCTTCTTTGGCAGCTGCAAATTTCTCGGTTAAAGATCCTGAAACCTTGACCATTCCAATTTTCAAGGTCTTGTAGATTCGACCCTCGAGCGATGCCTCCAGCACATTTGTCGAAGCATTGGCAACTCCAACACAACCCAATGCACCACCGGCTAGAACGGATGAAGAGATCAGTGCAGCAGAAGAGCTATGCACAAAATCCCGGCGGGACATTTTTTTATTCGCTTGTTTCGACGGCACAAAATCAATGTGTTTTGGGTTCATTGCGACCTCAATGTTTAGGAATCGTCAATACTTAAGGTAGGCCGCACCCGCCAGGTCGTCAAGTTTGGAACCTATTCCATCGGTTATCCAACCCCTAACGATGACTCCAATCCGCCAAGCGCGCACTCAGATTACTGCTTCCCAAGCCCCTTAAGCGTTTGGTTAACAATCTCCAGTGCTTTGTTCGGATTTTTACTGAGAACATTTAGCATCGCTTCGATCTCAGCAACCTTGGTAGGCTCTTGATCCCCAAGATCGGCAGTCCAATCCTCGATTAAACTAAGCGCCTCGACCGGGCGCGTCCCCTTCGACACCGAGTTTAACAATCCCTCAATCTTATCCATCGCAGGACGTCCATGCGCAACCTGAGGCCAATAGTCGTCAAATGCTCCCTCTTTAAGAAAATCAGGGCTGTTATCAAGATCGTGGCATTCTTTGCACGAATTTAATCGTGCCTCACTAACAGAGAGATACATTTCTCGTATCGTACGGACCCGTTCCTTGGGATCCACCGCTTGCCCTTTGGCAACCAACTCTTCCATGGCAACGTGGGCTGACCCTGGGCCATGACAATTTTCACAACCGTTTCCATGAAGATCTTCGTCGGCCAGTTTCGAATAACCGGTCTTGTACGGATAAAAATCTTGTGGATTCCAACCGGTAACATGACAACTCACACATTCAGGATCAAAATGTCGTTGCACCCAAACTCGATCATCATTCGGATTCAACTCTAAATCACGCGTCGCTTCTTCGTGAGGGCCGCCACCTCCCTCGGCACCGTCCTCCCAAATGGCATATTCTTCGTCGTGACAGTCTGCACAAGTGCTCGATCCAACGAATTGATTTCCACTGGGATGATCCCGCTCGACAATGTCCTTGAAATTACCAGTTTCCCAAAGAGTCTTTAATTCATCCTGATAAGACTTAAAGACTTTTCTAATCTCATCGGAATCCTTAAATCGATCAGTCAGCTCGACCCGCTCATACTCGATTCGAGATTTACCATCCTTTTCGAAGTAACCAATCAGCCCCACATGCATCCCCTTGACGCCAACTTGGACAATCGCTGTCTGATGCCCATCGGCAGCGGTGACTATCTCTGGACGTAAAGTTGGATCACCATATCCGCCAGCCGTGACCAAAACATCAAATTCGGGAAATTGATTAGCTAACTTTCGACTTGCTTCCAAGTCTGCAAAGGCAACCAGCACTTTGAAATCACAATCGGCAAGTTTTGGAATCACCTTCTTTAACCCAGCTGCAGCGGCTTGAGTCTCAACGTGTTCCTGCTTGATCGATTCAAGATGCTCGTCACCAAGAATCATCGTGATTCCAATTCGCTTTCCACCCTTCTCGACAATTAAATGATCGTTAGTCATTCCGAGCAGGTTGACGTTGGCACAGGTGAAAGGGCTTGCCCCGTTATCGACATTGGCAATGGTTTGAGCTAAATCAATCGCAGGTAACTTTAAATCATCGGGACCAAGCCCAATAAATTCGTACCCCATTTGATCGCATAACGCTTCATAAGTTTTTCGGATCTTAATTAATGGCTGTTGCCCGAATCTTCGAACTTGATTGCCCGCATCAATCGAAACGACATCCCAATCCCGCGCTTGCAATATTTTCTGAACTGCATGACGACGCATCAGCCCGCCTTTTTGTCGAGCAAGCGTGACGCAACCACAAGGTTCGATATAGCCGTGCTGACGGCCCGAAATGAAAAGTACGAACTCCGGTTTCTCCCAGTCCTTCACCAAGTCTTCCGCAGTTTTGTCATCAGCTTGAAGATTTTCGCTAGCATCGATCCGCCCAGCTAATCTGCTGGCAACCAAACTGGAATCCGGTTGCTTGCTCCCAAGTGAAACAAAGGCAAAAAGCAAGCCGACCCCGGCTAGTAAAAAACGTCCCGTAATCCAAGCAAATTTCATGGAATCTACGCTCGCAGGTCTCACTGCGCCAAAGGAAATCACGAATGAAATTAAAACGTGTGATCAATCAGGAATCACCCCTGAAACCACTCTCGAAAGGATACAGGGACGTCACGATTGGGTAAATGGCAACGATTCAATTTAGCCGGCATAAACGTGAACGACATCACTGAAATGAGATTAGCAAGTTGTCCCGGGAAGGAAACTAAGATAAACCTGAGCACGACTACCGGTGTTCAACGAGTTAATTTCTTTATTCGTTCGCGGAGTAAATTTCGACACTTGGTGAAAAACTCTTGAAAATCTTCCCGCTGATAATCGGGGTAGGTCCAGCGACTGCTGGTCCATTGCTTCGCCCGGAAGTGCAGGGTGACCTCCGCAAAAATCCCTTCAGACAAGTAGATGCGATGATCGCGATCCTTCGTCGTCGCCAGTACTAATTTAGCTTCGCTAATATAACCAGGATCAATGTTTAGCGGACGAATCTCTTCAGATTGAGCGTGCTCCGAATACTCCACTTCCCACCTATTAGATTGGATTTTTTTGGGAGGCAGCTCACTCGGGTCGAGCAATCGATCAAAAACAATAAACTGCTTCTTTAAATCAGTCCCCATCGACTCGGTGTAAAAATCGGTTTCTGTAAAGTCGAATACTGAACTTCGCAGCGCCACTTCGCCCCAGGCAGCAGTTGTCTTTTCAATGGTCCAATCCAATGCGGCGGGATAGCGACTGGTTACAGCCGCGATCAGCAGAACTGGTTTTTGCTTTAGAATCTCACCCACAGTTATCCAACCGGTCAAAATAAACAAGAAAACTCTTTAACAATCGAATCCGTTTCAGCACCTTGCGATTAAGAACAATTTATCAACCGATGCCTTATCAACCGATGCCTTATC
>JAPKBL010000202.1 GCA_028823415.1 Mariniblastus sp. | reverse complement strand
TTAACGTTTAGTTAACGTTTCGAAGAGCGTAATACTCGATTTCGAGGATAAAATTTTCAATTCAACCGATCGAGACAGATTGTCTTTTTCCTTACAGAAAAAGCCAGTCCGAATTCGGACTGGCTCATTGTGGCAAGATTAAAGATGGTGACAGGGGAATCCCGTCTACCCCCGTTGTTAATTTAGAAATCGAAGGTTTGCTTTGACTTCTTCGGTTTTTTGCCAGTCTTTTTCTCTTCCATTAGCTGTTTTAAAAACGCGGTGAGTTCATTCAGTTGTGGACCGCCGTTGGCAATGGCTTTCTTTTGAACCTCGATCGCTTTGTCGAGATCGCCGTCGACAACGTAAATGAAATGCGCCAGTGTGTCGAGGATCGCTCCGTTATCTGGATCGGCTTTGACGGCTGCCTCAGCGGTTTTTTTTGCCTGCTTCAGGATTTCAGGATTTACATCGCCGTCTTTCTCGTATTTTTCGTAAATTCTCCAAGCGATGGTGTTGAGCGCCATGGCGTCATTTTTATTTTGCTTGGTAAATTTCTCCAGCTCACGAGGCGCTTCGGCCAGGCTTCCTGAAATCATGATTCCCATGCGCGTCATTGCCAGCTGTTTTCTTGCCAACTTGAACTCTTCATCTTGGATAAGCCCATCAACGAGTTCGAGCGCTTTTTGGGGATTGCCATCTCTCATCTGCCCGGAAATTTCTCGCATTGCACGATTAAGCTTTTGGCTTAACATTGCATTCCGTTTACTTTCTGCTTCTGCTTTTTTGTATTTGACTGCAAATGCCTTGCGATCCCATTCTCCTGAGACGACTTTTTCAAGTGGTTTGTCAATCATCTTTGGGTGTCCAATCCATTCCACTAGACCTGTTTTTCCAATTAGAAATGCACAGGGAATTCCCGTTCGCTGAGCGGCCGCGAAGTAGTCTTTAAAAACGGATTTGTCTGGGTCGGTTGTCAGACAGTAATTGTTGGTGAGGTCGCCATAGGTCCGTCCATTGGAATCGCCAGGCACGGGGCGCTCGAGAAAATCAGTGACGGTATCAATGTCCTCATCGCTGACGCTGACGAATTGAACGTTGTCGACTGTATGTTTTTCTTGCAATTTTGAGATATGGGGCATTTCTGCGATGCACGGATTACACCACGTAGCCCAAAATTCAACGACGTAAATATTTCCCTTTTCAATTTTCGTTGTGTGAGGTTGCAGGCCATTACTATCGCTAATCCAGAACTCGATATCGAGATTGGGTGCTTTCGAGCCAATGGTGAATGTTGGGGCAGTGTTGGCTTCTTGAGCCCAACCGCGCTGGATTCCAATCGGAACCAAGAAAGTGGCGGTGACTACAAAAGCGGTTATCGATCGAGTTAAATTGTTCACGGTCATCTTTCGGAAAATAGTGATTTCGTTTTTGGGCAATTTATTTTTTGATTAGGTGCTGTTTTATAATGTGCGGCCTAAAGATGCCCGAGTTGATTTTTTTGATGGCTCTTGGTTTGTGATAAGCGATGATTTTCGGCCGTTTTCGATTTTCGGCGCTATTTTATAAACGGGGATTCGCGAGGTTTTCAATTAACCATTACGGTCTCGGTTTCCATTTGAGCTGAAGAGCTTCTGAATTTTACACGATATAATGAGGGTGGGTGCCGAATTTGTGACGGTTTTTATGAACCAGAGGGGGCTATCAAATCGTTTTTAATTTGGCGATTTAGGCGGAGAACGTCTTTTTGGATGATTCCATTAACTTAACGCGGTATTGCCCGATGACGGAAACTCGTGAAACGCTGAGAATACGAAATGCCTGCGGACTGTTAAGTCAGGCAGCCCGCTCGGTGCGAATATTGACCCATCTGTCGTGGCCGGTTCAGGTTCGTGACCGATTCTTCGCCGACCAAGAAAAAGAGCTTCCCCAAGTTGTTTATTCTGATTTTGATCCGAGCGACGCTCTCGAGCGCGTGGTTCTCGCAAGGGCGTCTTTTAAGTGTGAACAAATTGTCAACGAATGGCTTCATGTTTCGGCTTTTAATATTGAGACCGCGGCAAAGATGTTGGCCGCTCGCGGAACCGCTGACTTCTTTCGTTACTCAGCTGAGCTTTATGGGCTGCCGCATGACCTGCTTTCGGATCATGAAAATACAACGCTGCAATTAGCGAAGCAGTTCGATGCTACATTTGAGAAATTTGAGGGGATGGAACTGGCGGGCCTTGATGATGCAAGTGTGACTGCGAGCGAAGTCGCTTCGGCAATTCGCCTTGAGGTCCGAAAAACATTTGGCGAACATGCCCCAAAAGTTTCTCTTGTCGACGACTTGTCGGCAAATGCGCTCGCTGGACCTTCGAGGATTCGGATTCGAAGCAGTGCGAAATTTACTGACCGAGATGTGCGGCAACTCATTCATCACGAGGCCCATGTGCATGTTGGGACTTGGTTAAACGGTTTGGCTCAACCTAACGTTTCGATTTTGGCAGCCAGTCGTCCTGGCACAACTGCGACACAGGAGGGGTTGGCTGTGTTTTCAGAATTCATTACTGGCTCGATGGATCTCAATCGATTCCGGCGCCTTGCCGACCGTGTGATTGCAATTCAGATGGCAATTGACGGGGCCGATTTCCTGGAGGTCTATCGGTTTTATCGTGATCGCATTGGTGATCGAGAGCAGGCATTCGAAAATACACGGAGGGTTTTTCGGGGCGGCTTGCTCTCCGGCGGGGCTCCATTTACTAAAGATATCTTGTATCTCGAAGGATTATTGAAAGTTCATAATTTTCTACGAACCATGGTTACCGCAGGCCGAGCTGATTGCCTGCGGCTACTGTTTTGCGGGAAGCTGGATCTTGAGAATCTACCTGTCATCGGAATTTTAGCGAGTCGAGGAATTTGCCACCCGCCCAAATTTCTTCCGCCTTGGGCGAAAGATGTACGATTCCTTTTGTGCTATTTGACCTATTCTAGTTTTCTGAACCAGATTGATTTGACGCAAGTCAAAAAACACTACGAACAAATGTTGCGGTTGATTCCTCGCCAAGTCGAATCCGTGTCATCCTAAGAAATGACAGTTGATACAAGGGCTGGCTATTCGAGCCTAAGCATTCAAAAAAGTGTGTGTGCGCGTTGGTGAATCCGCCTTTGGGGTGTGATTTGCCGCGAGGCTTATGTCCCAAACTTCATAATCTGGGAACTTCTCGTCGACGGTCCGGTTCGGTCGTATCGGAAAAGTCGAAAATATGACAAAATAGAAACCCACAGCGGTGCGGATTCGTTTTTAAGGATCCAGTTCTGCTGAGGATTTTCCAGTCATTGGTTGATTCAATTGGTTTCAGTCGGTTAGACCGGTATTAGAAAATAGATTGCCGCATGTCGCGGATTAGATAAAGAACTGGAGAGGTGATTCGATGACGACTCAAATAATTAAGGCCCGCGCTGGCGAAGTGACCCCGGAGATGGAATTCGTTGCCAATCGCGAAAATTTAAGCCCTGAACTAGTCATGGCGGAAGTTGCGGCGGGCACGATGGTGATCCCAGCAAACGTAAATCACTTATCGAAAAAACTCGAGCCGATGTGTATTGGCATCGCCGCCAAATGCAAAATCAATTCGAACATTGGCAACAGCGCCGTCACAAGTGATGTTGAGGGCGAGCTAGAAAAGCTTCACACCTCGGTCCACCACGGAGCGGACACGGTGATGGATCTGTCGACGGGAAAAGATATTGATAACATTCGAACCGCCATTATTGATGCTTCGCCGGTCCCGATTGGAACCGTGCCGATCTATCAGATGCTTGAAGAACTAGGAGGGGACATTGAGGATATGCGTGCACAGCATTTCCTTGACATGGTTGAGCATCAAGCAAAGCAAGGCGTCGATTACATGACGATTCATTGCGGTGTGTTGATGGAGCATCTCCATTTGACGACCCAGCGAGTGACCGGGATTGTGTCTCGAGGCGGGTCTCTGATTGCCAAATGGATGATGGTCCATCGCAAGCAGAATCCACTTTTCGAAGCTTTCGATGACTTGTGTGACATTATGCGGCAGTATGATGTGACTTGGAGTCTCGGCGATGGTTTGCGGCCTGGCAGTATTGCCGATGCAAGCGATGCGGCCCAGTTTGCAGAACTCGATGTGTTGGGAGATTTAACCAAACGTGGGCAGGACAACGGTACTCAGGTCATGGTCGAGGGCCCCGGGCATATTCCGATGCACGAAATTCAAATGAATATTGAGCGTCAAATCGAAGTTTGCCATGGCGCTCCGTTCTACGTTTTGGGGCCTTTGGTGACCGATGTCGCTCCGGGATATGATCACATTACCAGTGCGATTGGAGCTGCGATGGCGGGGTGGCATGGTGCAGCAATGCTTTGCTATGTGACGCCTAAAGAGCATCTCGGCCTGCCCAACAATGAGGATGTAAAACAAGGCGTCATTGCCTACAAGATTTCCGCGCATGCGGCCGACGTCGCCCGAGGCCGTGCGGGATCTCAGGATCGGGACAATGCCCTTTCCAAAGCGAGGTTTGAGTTTGATTGGAATGAGCAGTTCCGGTTGTCGCTCGATCCGGAAACGGCAAAGGCTTATCACGATGAAACGTTACCTCAGGACACGTTTAAAAGTGCACACTTTTGCAGTATGTGTGGGCCAAAGTATTGCAGCATGAAAATTACCGAGGACATTCGCAAGCTGGCTGCCGAAAACGGGCCGCTGGTTCCGCTTCAACCCGAGCCAGTTGAATCGACCAAATAGGTCGTGAAAAGAGAGAGGTAATTCTTTGGATCCGAATGCTCCTAAACTGATTTATAAAGTCACGAGCCAGTCTGAATGGGCGTCCGCAGAGAGTGTGGGCGTTTTTGCCGGGGCTCCAATTGATTTTCAGGACGGTTTCATCCACTTTTCCACGGAAGCTCAGCTTCGGGAAACGGTGGAAAAACACTTTCAGGGGCAGGCGGACTTGCTGGTATTAAGTGTCGAAATTGATCGTCTAGGACACGAAATAAATTGGGAAGCGTCTCGAGGCGGTCAGTTGTTTCCTCATCTTTATGCTCCGCTTTCGATCGAGGCTGTCGTTGAGGTCATTGACTTACCCATTGGAAAAGACGGCTGTTTTATTTTCCCCGATAACTTTTAAAGCGTCTTGGATTTCAGACCTTGGATTTCAGACCTTGGATTTCAGACCTTGGATTTCAGACCTTGGATTTCAGA
>JAPKBL010000201.1 GCA_028823415.1 Mariniblastus sp. | reverse complement strand
TTGGAACGGAAAAACAAACCAGTTCGCACGTCACGGAATGATTCAGCGCCGGTCGAAGAAGGTTTATGTGCCGTGACCAGCGAAGGATGTCCATGCTCCGCTTTAATATTGCGAGTTTCTATTTTTGGAATTCGACCGACCACAGGAACATTAAGACGTTCAAATATTTCATGCGGACTCCGGAAAGCGAGTTCGCTTTGGTCAATCAATATCGCGAGTCCCAACCCGACCATGAAAGCGACCATAATTCCAAGTGCGACCGATCTAACCAAGTTAGGAGCAACCTGCCGCCCTTGCTTTGGCTCATCCAGCGTTCGCACTTTGGTTTGCGTGTAATTGTTGGCCATGATATTCATTTCGGACAATCGCTCGAGTAGCAGATTGACTTCAGCATCTTTCTTATCAATTTGACGCTGTAGCATATTGAGCTCGACGATTCCCATCGAAACTTTAGAGGCATTCTTTTCAACTGTCTCCCGCTCTACCTGCACTCCGGTTAGACGCGCAATCAATCGTTCCTGCTCCTGCTCTAACGATTCCTGATACATAGTGATCCACTCACGGCGTTCCTTGTCGCGGAACGACTCTTCGGTCTGTACCAGGTCAGAGCCGTTCTCGGATTCAGTTGTCTGTTCTTCAAGAAATTTTTCCATCGCTTGGACATCTTCATCGACTGCTTCTTTTTGAGAAACATAATAGGCAATCTCTTGGTCTAGTGATGCGATTTCTTTATTGCCTTTGCCAAAGGTTTCAGAAAGTCTTGCCCGGTTAAACTTGAGATCCATCACCTTTGTTTCTAGTTGCCAAGACCGATTTTCAAGGGTTGTCTTTTTAGCAAGTTCGGCAGAAAACTGCCTATTTTTAGTACTTCCGTTGTAATCACTCGAACTCAATTTGAGGTAATCTTGGGCCACGAGGGCGGAGACCTTGACCATGACAGGGTCAATCAACTTTGTTTCTGGATCCGCTCTCAATGAATTTGATAACTGCTGAGCCCGCTCTTGCACGTCAAGCAAATCACTTTTCAATTTCGATTGTTGATCTTCGAGATAGAACAAGCGTTTGTTGTATGGATTCGAGACATTGCCCAGATCGTCCAGCGAAGTAATCCCCAAGTCTTGCCGCAGCTTTAGCCATTGATTTTCTGCTCCCTCTTTCTCATCACTTAATTGTGCAGCCAGTTTCTCAACCAGCGCGATGGTCTGCTCCCCAATGTTTTGTGAATCTTCGAGAATTACATTCTCGTAGGCTGCCACAACACTCGTAAGAATAACTGGAAGCTCTTCAGGGAAGGGGCCTACACAGGAAATCACAAGCGTCTCATCAGTCAGCGCATTAACACCAATCATTTTTTGAAGACTACCGGCCGGATTGGGGTTGTCGTTAAATGTCTTTAACGTCCCTAACTTCCCTTCGGTAACCGCACTGCCAAGAACGAGTTGACTCGCGAGCAGACTAGAATGCTTTGAAAGAGAATCTTGATTGATCTGGAAATTTCCGTCGACCATCGAAGGAGGCGCTTGCGTCGAAATCATTAACTCGGTGTTCGAGGAATACACCCGATCTGCTTTTGAATAATAGAGGTAGCCAAGCCCGGCTCCAATTAAGCAAAACAGAGTAATCAAATATTTTCGTCTTTGAATCGGCCCCCAAATGTCGAACCCCTGTTGAGCAGGAGCAACCATTGCCGGAATGGCACCCGCTTGCCCAAGTGTATTCGCGGGAGATTGAATCGCAGTCAGGCCAGTCGGCTGATTGGAAGGTGTAGGAGTTATTGACATCAAAGATTCACTAATGAAACAAAGTCAGAATGGTTACAATTTGTTCGCTAGAAATTTTACCGGATGAAAATTCAAGCAAGCTGCAGGGAGATAAGCGGAGAGCGGGACTGGACTTCTAGATTATTGTAATTCAGGCGCCGCTTAAAAGAAGACGCGAAATTCGAAAGACGGTTAAATTGGTCGACCCAGCAGCACTATAACCAGAGGCAACTCATCACACCCTGCACAACCTGTACAGCCGTCAAGCTCCCCCAAATCGCCCGCCTGCAAAGACGCAATAGGACCCGAGAGAAACCGAAGTAGCTTGCAAGCAAATTGCTTGCATTGAAACGGTTCAAGAAGTTAATTTTCGATTATTCAGGTCATTTATTTGCTATAGAACGGAATTTTACTTTGCCGGCATAGCTCCCCTTGAGGTACCTTAACAACTTGGCCCTGGCCCCACCTCGGAGTTAATTTAACCCATCTGGTTTCCCTACTCGCCGCCCAATCGTTGGTCAATGGGGGCGCATGATTTGACTAACACTCGATTTCTGACTAACCTCGGTACATGAAACGCAACTGGTACTTGTCTGAGTTAAACCGCCTTCGCGTTTCAAGCACTGCCCTGAACACTCTTCCATTTTTTGAATTCAACCAATCCTCGCTACCCCATCCCTACCCAAGGCGAACGTTTCCTACTGCCTTCGGAGAGGTCGAAATCAAAAAGCGCACCTTGATCACCATCACGACTTATGTCATCCAATCAACCAAAACTCACTGTTCTCGATTCGGCAAAAGAATTTGCATTGCCCAATTGGGTTTTTCGCTATCGAATTGGAATTCTCGTCGTCGCTCACGCGGTTATTTTTTCCTGCGGGTACATTTTAGCATTTGCTCTACGACTTGACTTCGTGATCGACGCAAATGTTCGCGACCGCATGATCATGTCGATGCCAATTGTCGTTGCGATCGAATTGATTTGCTTTCTTCAATTTAAGACGCTTCACGGCTGGTGGCGCTATGTAACCTTTAGAGACCTACTCTCGTTCGTCAAACCGCTATTCATCAGTTTACTGATCATTGCCGCATTCAATGAATTGATTTTGTCGCGAATGATCCCACGCTCCGTCCTCGTCATCAATCTGATGACCAGCGGAATTATGATGGCGGCAGTGCGATCCAGCTGGCGGCTTCTAAAAGAAGGCTTGTTTTCAATGGTGCATTCATCCGAGGGCCAGAGTAGAGCCTTCATGATCAGCACCCATTACGAGTCTTTAGTTTTAGCAAACCAAGTCAACAGCCAGCAAAATTCAAATACGAAAATTGTTGGCATTTTATCCTCTGATAAATCGAGAGTTGGATCGAGCCGGGCCGGAATGCCGATTCTCGGTTTGATGCAAGATGCTCCTCGCCTTGCCGCTAATTTTGACGTAACTGAGATCTGGCTAGTCGCTGGATCGCTTCCGGGCACGGAACTTGCCGAACTAAAATTGCTTTACGATCAATACGGATTAAAAACTAACGTGATTCCATCCGCAGTCGATCGGAATCCAGGCGGCGGCTTCATCCCAGTTCGCCAAATTGAAATTGAAGACCTGCTTCAAAGAAGCCCAGTCCAGTTGGATAACAAACGGATCAAAAATGAGATAACGGGCAAAACCGTGATGGTAACAGGAGCCGGTGGGAGTATCGGATCCGAAATTTGCCGGCAATTACTGCCGTTTGAACCGAAAAAACTCATCTTAGTCGACCATCGGGAAAACAGCGTCTTCTTGATCCACAACGAGCTAGGCCAGATCAAGAATGACAACATTTCACTCGAACCAGCGGTGGCCGACATTCTCGATCGAGAGCGAATCACCGAATTATTTGAAACACATTCACCAGATTTTGTTTACCACGCCGCGGCCCATAAACATGTCGGATTGATGGAGTTGCAACCAGGTGTTGCAATCCGAAACAACATCATCGGCACAAAACGAATCGCCGATATCGCTAACGATTTTGGTATCACAAAATTCGTAATGGTCTCCACCGACAAGGCGGTTAACCCGACTAGCGTAATGGGTTGTACAAAACAAATTGCAGAGCGTTACTGCCTCTCTCTCGGCGAATACTCCAAAACAAAATTTGTTGCCGTTCGTTTCGGCAACGTACTTGGATCCAATGGCAGTGTCGTGCCAATCTTTAAGAAACAAATTGAGCGTGGCGGCCCGATCACAATCACCGACGAACGGATGACTCGATTCTTCATGACCATCCCTGAAGCCTCTCAGTTGGTTCTTCAAGCCGGTTCGATGGGGGAGGGTGGTGAGATCTTTGTGCTCGACATGGGTAAGCAAGTCAAAATTGTTGACCTCGCTAAAAAAATGATCGAACTCGCAGGCCTTCCCGAGTCGGCCATCGAAATTCAATTCATGGGCGCTCGTCCTGGGGAAAAACTTTACGAAGAACTTTACTTCGAAGAAGAAGCAATGATCCCCACGGATCATCAAAAGATCTATGCGGCCACCCATCGCGTCCTCGATTACAACGATGTACTTCAGTGTGTTGCCACTCTCGAATCGGCAAGTACTGAAGGAGAAGGAAGTATTCGCAGATTACTGAAGGATTATATTCCTGAATACGATTGTTCGGGCACCGCCTGCAACGCCGATAAATCAACTAACGAGACGTTGTTGAAAATCCATGCCGATCTCCGCCCAGAACTATCTGGCTCCGCAGAACTTGCTTCGACCGCAGACGAGTAAATCGGCCTACTTGCAAAATCAGCACTCGTTTGTGATCTGCTCATCCCCTCGTATTGCAACACCTGTGCATGCGCAGCTCATAACAAACCAGTGGATACATCGCGTACTTGTCAGCCGTAGAAAGACGTGCGTGCTAAAAGAAAAACTTAGCTTTCCCTAGTCGGAGAGGCGATTTCTGTCGCCATTCCAAATGTAACGGTTGTTCGTTTCGTGACCCAAACTAATTTATATTCTCTCAATCTGAGTGCGATTTTCATTGGTTACTCATCTGGACGAATTAACCTATATGAAATCGGATTCGTTACGCCAGCAACAACCGCCTCGTCGAGCAAGGTGAAGCGTCACCCAAGGGGACGGAGTCCGTTTTAATTTAAGTCCTGATCACTAGTATTAGTGAAACATTTCAACAGAAATCATTCGGGTAACTCTCCAAACTCACACCGTGATCGTCTAAAGAAGCCCTAACATGCAACCTTCCAAAAAAACAGTATTTGTCACAGGCGCCGCCGGGTTCATTGGCTGCAACCTCGTCCATAATTTACTTGCCAATGATGCCTATCGTGTCATTGGAATCGACAAACTTACCTATGCGGGCAACCTGAACTCTCTTGCTGGGGTGATGAAAAATCCAAACTTCAGCTTTGAGAAAACAGACATTTGTGATGCGAAAGCAATCACCGATATTTTTGATCGG
>JAPKBL010000087.1 GCA_028823415.1 Mariniblastus sp. | reverse complement strand
CAACAAGACCAACAACAAGACCAACAACAAGACCAACAACAAGACCAACAACAAGGAGAAACAAGTCCTTCAGAAACCCAATCGGATTCGACAGATGATAAAGGGGGAGACGATTCTGACGACCGCTCTGACGAAACCTTGACCAAACAAAAAGACGCCAATACTCAACCACCCGCTAACGCCCCTGGGCAACCGCCGAAAGATATTCAGGACGCTCGATCGAACGAAGACGTGAACAACCCAAAGGATATTGGTCAGCAGTCATCTGAGGCCGCCCAAACCGAACCAACTGAGCCCGCAGAAAACTCAAATCAATTGAGTCCCGAAACCCCCGACCCAATCCCCCAACCTCCGGTTACCGATTCACCGCTCCCTCCTGTCGGAGTGACCGCGGCAGAGGGCCAGAACGTCAATCAAGAGGAAGCGATGAAGATGCTTCAGGCAATTCGTGACCGAGATCTCGCGAGAAGAATACAAAAACAGAACAAGACCCGTCGACGCTACCGTCCCGCCGATCGCGATTGGTAATTTTTAACTTAAAAGGCCTTTGAAATGAACCGACTCATGAATTCCAGCTTGTTCTATATGACTGCGATGGTAATTGGTGTCGCCTCTATCTCAGTTAGCGCCCAGACTGCGCCGAGAATGCAGATCTCCTCACAAAATACATTCGTAGGAGAGCCCCTCACGCTGAATTTAGAAATTGAAAACGCCAAATCGAAGAAGGCACCTGAATTCCCTCCTGTTGACGGGCTAACGATTGAGTCGACAGGCGTGCCACAACAACAGAGGATGACGACGATCGTAAATGGCCAAAAAACTGAAAGGAAATCGTTTAACTTCAGCTATCAAATCACAGCAAACAAACAGGGCAACTTTAACGTCCCTTCCATCACGGTCGAAACAGAGACCGGCGCGTTAACGACCCAATCGTTTTCGATTTCAGCAAAGCCAAGCCTCACCGGAAATCTCCTATTTGCTGAAGTGCAGACTCAAGACGCGACTGTATTTGTCGGCCAATCAGTTAACTTGAAATTAAAAATCTGGCTCAAACCTTACCACAACGACAAATACGACCTTACCATCTCGGCGGAGGACATGTTTCGACTTTTTAAAGAGACTACAAACTGGGGGCCATTTAAGGAAACGATCGAAAAGATATTAAAATCTGACCTACCACTAACGAGCCACGAGGTTTTTCGAGACTCCCCAGACGGTGAAAAACAGTCATATTATTTGCTCGAAATCCCCGCAAACTATTATCCCACCCGCGAAGGAAAAATTAACCTCGCTGGCGTGAATCTCGCATTTAGATACCCCACCCAATTAGCGCCTTCCCGCGATCCATTCGATCGGTTCTTTCAAAACTCACCCTTTGCCCGAAGTCCCTTTCAAGATGATTTCTTCAAGCCCTTTGGAGATTCACCATTCGGAAATACGCTTTCGATTTCAGAAACTCGCCCTATCTCCACCGCGCCTAATGTTGATTCCATCGACGTTCAGCCTATTCCTCAAAAAGGGCGTCCAGCAGATTACCGCGGCGCCGTCGGTGACTATCGAATGGTCACCCAAGCAAGTCCCTTGCGTGTAAAATCAGGAGACCCAATTACTTTAAAAATTGGAATCCAGGGGACGGGACCCATGGAATTGGTGCAGTCTCCACCGCTCGACAATATCCCTGCACTCATCAAACATTTCAAAGTATCGGACGAACCCCTCGCGGGAGTTGTCGAGGGAGACATTAAAGTCTTCACGACGACGATCCGGCCAAGAACTGCAGGCCTTTCAGAAATACCCGCAATTCCGTTTAGTTTTTTTAACCCGGCAACTGCAGAATTTGTATCTGTCCAAAGTTCTGCCATTCCTATCGTAGTCGACAAGGCGGAACAACTAGCGTTGGACTCGATCGTTGGAGTTTCGGGCACAAGCGGTAAAACTGAGTCACAGTCAACGGGGCCTAAACTCAATCTCAACAATGTTCAGGATGTCAATTTACAATCATCACAAGCCCAACACCCCGGTCTCTCCGCAGGGTGGGTTTTCTTGATCATCCCCCCGCTTGGATTAGGACTATTCATAGGAATAAAGAAAATGCAATTGCGACGTCGAATTCCGTCGTCTCGGGCAACCCTAAAAAACATCGCCAATGCTAAATATTCTTACGAAGTTTCAAAACAGTGTCTGCGTTGGATAGAAAATCAAATTGATCGTCGCAGAGACACCCTGACTCGAACTGAAGCCATCGAATTGCTATCTCTCAAGATCGACGAGGCAACCAACGATCAACTAGACAGCCTGTTACGAAACTGTGAAAACGCTGCCTTTAACGGCGACGATCCGTGTTCATTAATTTTAAAAAAACAAAATGCTGTGCACTTAATTAATAAAATTAAAGCACAGATACCGTGTTTCTCTCTGGAGCCTAGGGTTCAGCGATTACGACAAATTGCGAGCGTCGTACCGCTGACTCTAGTGCTCATTTTGGGAACGATTCTTCTGATAAAACTAATAAGCCCCGCCCCGGCAATTCCATCTCCTTCAATCACCAATGCTGACACTGCATTTGCCGATCCCTCGTTAACCAACCTGAATTCGTCCCAGAAACTAGAAATTTTTGAAACAGCCAATCGCGATTACGATCGTGGCGTTGAGATTCAATCGCAAGATACCGCGGAAGCTGCTTCTGCATTCTCTAATGCAGCGGAAAAATACCAATTACTTGTTGATTCCGGGATTCATAATTCGGATCTTTTTTGCAATTTAGGAAACGCCTACCTTCAAAGAAATGACCTTGGATACGCAATCGCAAATTATCAAAAATCTCTCCGATGCAATCCACTGAACCAACAAGCGAGCCAGAACATTCAGGTCGTTTTAGCATCAAACAATCCTGAGGAAGCAAGCCAGTCGGCCTTAAAGGCAACAATGATCTGGATCTCTGGTCTACCTTCCTCCGTTGGAATCTCGATCCTAATTTTGGGATGGTGTATTATGTGTGTCGCAACAGCAATCAAAATTTCATCGCATTCGTTTACCGTTAAATATGTTTTCACAGCCGCCGTGCTGCTGTTACTCATCGGTTCAGGGATGACAAAAGCATCAAACATGGCTCATCCATCGGCGGAAATAGCGGTCGCGCTGGCCAGCGAAATTTCCGTCTTTCAAGGTAGTAGTGAATCTACACCTCCGATTATGGACTCGGCGATTGTTGAAGGCGAATCGGTTCGTATTCTGCAACGTCGTGGAAAATGGTCCAAAATTGAATCCGAATCGGGGATTCGCGGTTGGGTCCAATCGGAATTTCTCGAAAAAGTCTAAAAAGGACCACTGCCTATATTCCTCCTCGGTTACCTATAGTGATGCTCCCCAATAACATGTTAGATTGACGTGTTTCAGTTTAGGGGATAACCACAATGCGGCTGTTCGAGGGTACAGAATTTGATCGACCTCCTCGGTGTGAGAATTGCGAACAACTGGAAGCAGATTGCGTGTGTGTCAGCATCCCGACGCCTCCAAGTCCACCCCAGCTCCAAACAGCTAAAATTAGCTTAGAAAAGCGTAAAAAAGGGAAATCGGTCACCGTTATCAGCGGGCTATCCGACGGGCACCCAGGGAGCCATTTTAAAGATCTGCTGGCTCAACTTAAAAATCAATGTGGCGCCGGTGGTTCGATCCAACAGCAAGAGATTGAAATTCAGGGGAACCATCAAGAGCGACTTCGCTCCATTCTAAAAACCATGGGCTTCAAAATTCGATCATAAAAATTACGCGACAACTCGTCGCAGCCCCACCGCTGCCTAAAAATTGATCGCAGATTCAATTACAATGGCGGAGCCTAAACTTGTCCTGACTGAGCCCTTTCCGATGAATAAATCTACTGAAAACCAGAACCCACCACAGACTTTTGAACTCGAAATCAAAGACGCCCAAGTCATCTTCGATACCGTCTGGGAGACGCTTGAAGAGGAAGTCGGTCACGAAAATCTCAAGTTCCCAAAAGAGTTAATACTTCTTGGAGGTGCCCCCGGTTCCGGTAAAGGAACACACACCCGATTTATCATGCAATCGAGAGGACACACCTGCCCACCGATCATTATTAGTCAACTTCTAACCACGCCCGAGGCAACCCGCATCAAAGACATGGGGCAGATGGTGGGCGATACCGAGGTTATCGGAATCCTCTTTCGGGAACTCTTAAAAGAAAAGTACCGAGATGGCGCGCTGCTCGATGGATTTCCTCGGACCCGCGTCCAAGTCGAGTGTCTCAAGATGCTGGTTGACCAAATCGATCAATTAAATAATGAATACGCTGACACCGAGTGGGCGATTCACTTTCGCCGCCCGACAATTCATGCCATGGTGTTATTTGCCAGTGAACAGACAAGCATCGAAAGACAGTTGGTCCGTGGGAAACAGATTGCCGAACACAATCGCAAAGTTAAGGAAACCGGGGTCGGAGAAATCCAAGAGCTCAGGGGCACCGATCTGGAACACGAGAAAGCCGCCCAGCGTTATCGCGTGTTCAAAGAGAAGACCTGGGATGCCTTGCGTTCCTTAAAAGAAATTTACCACTATCACTTCATCAACGCCGAGGGACCGATTGATGAAGTCGAGTCGAACATCCTGAAGGAGCTTCAGTATCAAAGCTCACTCGAACTCGCGCCAAAAACCTTTGACCACTTAAGCCCTCTTCCGCTTGCAGAAGAAATCACAATTCATGCCAGACAGGAACTGGTCAAGCGTCTCGATAGCTATGTTCTATCACACACGAAATTGTTTACAGAAATCATTGAGATCATTGACAGGAAATTCATGCCGATCGTCACGCGGCACGCACTTTCCGGCCGAGCGAATGTCAATTCTGAAGACTGTGTTTTTGAAAACTCAATCGCAATTTCGATGCTAATCGATATTTTTTCTGAACGGGGGTTTCATGCCATGGTCGATAAACGAATCCAAGAAGTACCCGAAAGTGTCGACCTGAGTTCTGGTCAAATTTCATGCCGTCAAAAAATAGTGTTTCGCATTCAAATCCACTTCCAAGGATCATCCATTCGACGTGGATAATCCAAGCCCACTGCATTGAAACACAATCGGTTAATGCGGAGGCATAGCAAACATCACTGAACTCAATCCTTCGATTCCGTTCCTAATAAAAGCAACTCAGCTTTCGTGATTTCACCCTCGTTGTAATAGATTGTCTCCAACGCCGGCAGAACGGCCAATTGCTTCAATCCCACCATTGAAATCCCGGTTCCGTTAAGCCCCAATCCGACTAACTTCGGGAGCCCGACGAGATGACGCAAATCGTCGTCACTAATTTGGCAATCAGCCAATTGAATTTGCTCCAAATTTGGCATCCCCTTGAGATCCTGCAGCAATTCAACTGAGAATTCATCCGGGGCAAAGGCTACCGCATAAACCCCCTTCTCCACAGATCGACTCATCAATTCCGTGTTCTGACGCAACAGTCGATAAATCGAAACCGGATCATCTATTGCATTTCCCGATACGCCTGACTTGTTAGTTGCGAAAAATTGGAGCGGAGTCAATTCATCCAATCTTCTCTGAGAATTGATTTGGTAGTAGTGACTCGAGACCCCCCACCGCGGATCTCGAATATGCAATTTATCTCCAACCTGACCGGTAAGTAGGAAATAATCTCGATACGACTTTTGGACGTTTGGAAATGGAAATTGAATATCATCCCAGACCTCGAGAACTTCAACACTTTCGGAACTCGATGCTAACGCGATTGGCAAATTCCCCGAATAAAGAGAGTGTGCAAAACAATGACGAACCATCCCAAAATACATACCGACAGGCACAATTAACATCGCCACCACCAACACTCGAAGAACAGTCGCTGTCGGAAAAACCAATGATGATTGCTTGGGATCCGAACCTGTCGTCTCCGCGTTTCGCAGCAACCACGCCCCCACAATTGCCGTGCAGAGATTCCAGGGAATTACACTGTTGTTCCAACCAATGCACAATAAAAACACCACAATGCCACAATGCAACGCAAGGCAACCCAACATCACTTGCCTAGGCCGACTCCATGCCGCGATTGCTAGACCAAGTTCACTTAATCCAATCAACAATGCAAATCCTCGATGTAAACCGTTGGGATTCACAGAAGTTTGCGAGAGCAGATCGTAGCTGATGAAAGTAAACCATTCCACTGAAATCAGTTTGTGAATACCGGCCCACATCCATATCGAAATCAGAAACCACAAACATAAGCGACGGGCGGGTAACCAAACACACGCGGCCATCATAAACGCGATGGCGAGCACTTGTGGCTGACAGCGAAATTGATCCATCCCGATCGCAAACCCTAACACCGCCAAAAACCCAACCATCCCAAATTTTCGCGGGCTCATCAAAACCAATACTAAGCTGACAAGGAGAATGACCCCACACGACAACTGCGGGGTCATCGCAATCCACGGCAGATTAGGCGGGGACTCTCTCACTTGCCAGGCAGGCCACGTAATAAGAATGGTCGCGATCTGCGAAAACACGCCAACAACTAAGAAGCAGTAGTTCTCTAAACCAATCTGCTGAAACCCCCAACCGTTTGGCCCGATAGCCTTCGCCTCACCGCCGGACGCCCTGGCCGGAATGGCTTTCTTATTTTTGATCTTCTTTGATTTTCTACCCATCTTGGTCCCATCAATTCAGCTCACCAGAAGGTCATCCGTTGCAAGGATGCTATTAAATCGAAAAGCACAAAACGGGGTCAATATCAGCAAGATCACGAAACAACCAATCGATCAAAAAACTCATATAAATCCTGAAACGATGGCAATATTCAAAAATCACCTTGTCCGATTCGAACCGTTACCTGACAATCAGGCAATCTTCCCTTGCACGAACAAGATCGCCAACATGCATCTACAAATCTTTGAAATCAGTGCGATCATTATCGTATTATCAGCATTATTCGGCTACGTGAATGCGAGATTTTTAAAACTGCCCAATACAATTGGCTTAATGATCGTTTCTATTTGCTTTACCGGCTTTTTATTCGCCAGCACAATTTTCACCGATTTTTTTCTAGAAATTGCCCGTCGTTTTATCGATCAAATCGATTTCCAAGAAGTCCTTCTTGATGTGATGCTCGGATTTTTATTATTCGCCGGAGCGATGCATACCAACTTCGATCAACTTCGCGTCCAAAGATGGCCGGTTTTAGTTTTCTCAACACTGGGCGTTATCGTCTCGACCTTTGTGTGTGCCGGGTTGACCTATTTTGGATTCCGCCTTCTCAGTATCGAACCAAAATTCATTCACTGCCTCTTATTCGGCGCACTGATCTCTCCAACCGACCCAATTGCAGTATTAGGCATCCTCAAACAAGCCGGCGTTCCCAAAATACTCGAAACAAAAATTGTCGGCGAATCGCTATTTAATGATGGCGTGGGTGTCGTTGTCTTTCTTACGATCTTCAGTATTGCCAGTGGCCCCTCGGCCACAGACCATGGCTCGCACGCGAATTTCCACTCGCCCACTGAATCTTATTCAAACGTTGCCTTTCAAGACTCCAGCCAAACGACCTCGCAAAGCGAAACAGCCCCTCCCCAGGCTAATCATCATAACGACCCCGACACTGCACCCGTTGCTGCGGCGCCTAGTCTCGGCGAACAAATTGAGCGCGTAATCAAATTATTTTCTTGGGAAGTTCTCGGCGGAATTTTACTCGGTCTAACACTCGGTTACCTTACGTTTCTTTTACTTCGATCCATCGATGACTATGAAATTGAAGTCCTGATCACCTTGGCATGTGTAACCGGTGGATACGCCTTAGCAACGGCGATGCATCTCTCCGCTCCGTTAGCCATAGTTGTTGCCGGACTGATCGTTGGAAATGACACCGTTCGAGGTACCGCGATGTCGCAGCAAACAGAAATGTATGTCAATCGTTTTTGGGAACTGATGGACATTCTTTTAAACGCTATTTTGTTTGTTCTCATCGGACTCGAACTACTCGTCCTCAGTGACAGTATCACACTGACGTTCATCTATGCTGCCGGCATGGCGATAGTCATCGTTTTACTATCAAGATTTCTTTCGTTATTGATCCCAGTTCGGTGCTTCGCAAAAAAACTGGACTTCGCCCCGCACACCACCACGATCATGACGTGGGGTGGACTTCGTGGAGGCATTTCGATTGCTTTAGCACTATCCCTAACTACAGAAATGAACAGAGACTTGTTCCTCACCGTCACTTATGGTGTCGTCATTTTTTCGATCATTGTGCAGGGACTCAGCGTCGGAAAACTTGCCAAATCGCTGATCGGCATAGAATCCAACGAAGCACCCGAATCTGCTGAAACAGCGCACTAACGGAACTCCAACTCAGCGATTTTCGAATTCGAACGCCAACCGACTTGTTAATCAGAGAACACTCGATCCGCTTAGGGATCGACGAGGCCACCAAAGAAGATCCCGTTGAGAAAGACTCGGC
Organism: Mariniblastus sp.; assembly: GCA_028823415.1. Classification (GTDB taxonomy): domain Bacteria; phylum Planctomycetota; class Planctomycetia; order Pirellulales; family Pirellulaceae; genus Mariniblastus. Next base: position 12,582 of record JAPKBL010000087.1, on the reverse strand, counting down.
TTGTTGCTTTCCAAAAGCCGCGGAAATTAGGATCATCTGCCATCAGGATAAACCGACCGTTACCCATTGGGCTTACCACCACACTCGCGGCACCTTTGAACCGTTCGATATTTTCAGCCGAGCAATAACCTGCCATCAGGGGCGAATCAGCGTCATAAATGACTGGGTTGCAATATGGATTTTCCGATGGTTCTAAAAATTTAGCGTGATTTCTAAAGACCGCCAATGATTGATCTTGAAATCCAAAAAGTAACGGGTGTGACGGGTCAATTGTTGTTTTGAAGATCGCCCCACTGATTAGCTTCAGCGCTTTTTCAGTCGTCGCCGAATCAAACCGCTTCTGAATTACTGGAGTTACCGATGGCTTAGGAGGCAACGGCACCCCTGCTCCCAGTTTCGCCTGAACGGAAACCGCTAGACTTCCCAAGACCATCACGGTTCCTCCATTTTTGGCGAACGACTCGATTTTCGGCCAATGCTCATTAGCAAGACTCCCTCCCGCTAAGACAAGTGTGGAATACTCCTCGAGTCGCGCGCTTGAAAAGTCAGGGGACTTGAGTAGCGTCACAGGCATGCCAATTTGAGTATCCAATAGATGCCATACCGACCCGGCAGAGTAAAAAGATGTGCCTTTACCGACCAATAACGCAACTTTAGGTGGCTGCAAAACTTCAAAGTTGGCACTGCCCAAATCAGGTCCCTTCACGCTCAATCCAGTCGTTACGGGCGTCACCATTGCCCCACGTTTGACCGCCTCTTTTAGAAGCCTATCGATTGCGGCGTGGCGGGACTTCTGATTTTTAGAAATAATGGCAAGCGTTCCATAGCTGAAATCACTTAAATCTCCCTTACCATTTTTCACAGTGAATGGCTTTTTTGCGACGCGGACTTTAACGTTCGCCAGCAGTAATTTATTCAGGATCCATGGACCGACATCGTCTTTAAAATCAACTAGATAGCCAAGGTGATCCTCGGACATCTCAAGACTCTCTGGACTGGTGGTCTTTTGCGTCTTGAAAGGCACAAGCGAATCCCAATCAAGATCTTGCTTCACGCCCCGTTGGCTTAAACCATAGGCCAACGGCAGCGTCCAACTAGAAACGTCGTAAAACACGTTCTCTTTAAAATTAGTACGTCTCATCAAAAGTGACTGGAGAAAACGAAATTCTGGCTGAGCAGTAGGCACGACTAAACTAAAGTCTGCTGAAAATTCCTGATCCCCATAGGTTAAATCCGCCGGTAGGAAATACGATTGAATATCATGCCGTTTTAATAACGTAGCAAATTCAAGCAAACGCGATCGATTACCTTGACTTTCGAATACATACGCTTTTACGGGCTGTGACTTAGCCTGTTTCAACGCATTGAGATAAAATGTTTTCTTGTAGTTATTCAACTTGTCTCGCATCGCAGTCGTCGCTCTCAAACTCGACAGAGACGCGGTGAACTGATTCGCAACCGTTTCATGAAATCTAAGTAAACCGTCCTGATTGTTCTGCACGACCCCTCTCGAACTTGCCTGTTCAAACAAAATCCCAACGCTCCCATGCAAATCCGGGTAAGTCGAACCCTTACCCATATAGAAATCGTCGAATCGCTCTTGAGTAAAATACAAGCTTCCACGTTGATCCAACGCTTTCGCATGAAAGGCGCCAAAATCACGAGTCAATTGCTGGTTTCTTGCCGGAGTAAGAGGATTGGTTCGTTGCGGGATACCAGGTTGAAAGAAAAAAGTAGAGTTGGTTCCCATTTCATGAAAATCAAGCACTACGTTGGGCTTCCATTTGTGATACCAAACCATCCTCCCACGGCTCTCCGGATGAACCAACGGTAACCAATCCCGATTCAAATCAAACCAGTAATAATTTACACGGCCCGCAGGCCACATTTGGTTATGTTCCGCATCCTGTGAGTCGGGGTTGGCAACACGGCCTCGATAACGATTTACCCAGTTCGCAAAACGATTGAACCCATCTGGATTCAAGCTCGGATCCAACAAGATCACACAACGCTCTAACCAAGCATCAACTTCGGCACCCTTGGCAGCAGCTAGATAGAATGCAACCAGTGGAGCACAGTTCGTCGCGCTGGCTTCGTCACCATGGACACCGTACCCCATATTGATCACAGCCGGCAATTCACCAAGATCGACTCGATCCGCGTTCGCTTTGGTTAACCGTCGATGCATTTGTTGAATCTCATCTAGCCGTTGACGATTCCCTTCGGATGTAATCGTCAACAATAACAGCGGACGACCACCGTGAGTTGCCGCATATTGCTCAATCGAAATTCGCGGAGATTCCTGCGCAAGTAAACGTACGTAAGATGCAACCTGCGAATGTGAAAGGTGACGCTCACCAATATCAAAGCCAAAAAACTCACGAGGCGTGGTAATGGACGGATCTACCGCTACTCCCTCTGGCCACATCGACGTCGGCGATTCTTCTGAACTACTGTCGCTTAAAACCGCGGACTGATTCTTCTCCGAATTGGCATGCGTAGAACTGCCGCAAAACCAACTCTGCAGAATCAAGACGACGATCGAATAGGAAAACAATCGAATAAGCTGACGCATGAATGAACTCCGAAACCTCATGAAAGCAGGGCTAGAACGCCCTGCCAAGAATTACGCTCAACCGAACCGGTAAATTATAGCCCAAGAAAAACTGGATTCCGGCTAATTTCGATCGCAAGGGGGAATTCCGACCAAAGGCGCTAAATCACTTCTTCGCCACCACTGGGAGCGTAACGCCCCATACTTTTCCCCGGCTGTTATTGCGTCGTATCGGATTTTGGCGAGCCATTTGGACGGCTCCCTGCGCTGCAGAAACATCGCGATACTTTCCTCCATTGGAACGGGCAATTGACTTCAGCTGATCACTTCCCTTTCCAGAAACTTGCATTCCCAGCGTATTAACAATAGTTTTCCGCCGATGAGGTGCCGTTAGCAGGGCCTTTGTGTTGTCAGTGAACGCACCATCACCCAGGACATAAATGACATCCGGCTTCAGCATCAACGCGGCGTTCATCGCCTCTGCCCCCTTCGTCTTCAAGCATAATTCGACAGTGTAAAGCCATTGTCGCAAACGATCTTTATTCTCTTCCGTCGCAGGAAGTAGCTTGGTTACCGGTTTTGGATGAAACATCATGTAAGCCGTATCACTAAAGAAGATCACATGAAATTTTTGCTTGGGTGTCAGATTACCAACCGTCTTACTCAATTCGTTAAGCGCTGTTTCAAATTTCCCCCGCGTCATGCTATTTGAATTGTCGACAACAAAGACAACTTTTTGGGCAGTTTGTTTGGCGCCAAAAAAGGTTGTTGTTCCAACCTCTTCTCCCAACTCCTCAAGCCCTTCAACCAATTCCCCCAACCCTACATCGAGATCCATGCTCTCCAACGAATCGGCAAGGGTGTTGGCAACCGTGGAGTTGACCGCTGGGAGCGACAGATCGTTCTCTGAGTAAACCATTTCTTCCATGGAGGCGTCTTCTTCGAATTCTACGTCTTCGTACTCGACGACCTCCAACTCAGTGAACACCTCGGCATAATCATTCGGCGCAACAATTAACGTCAAATTTTTCTCAGGCGCACGAGCGAGCGTGAAAATCGCCAAAAATAAGATTAGAGCGACGTGGATTAATGTACTCACCAGCCAAGAAGGCATCGCTTCCAGCAAGCCTGAAAAATCGAAGGCCTCTGGTTCAACATGACTCCGGTCGGCGGATGAAGAATCTTCGCCGCGGTTAGTCATTTCCTTTTGTGAAGAACGAGCCGTCAAATTTCTGATCTCATGGGGGACAAAGGAAATAAAAAATGGCGGGGGACTGAAGCCTTTGCATTATGATTTGCCTCATTAGCGAATGAAACCCTGTAATTGAAATATTTACACCGCCGCTCTCGCCTTAGCCGATGTGCTGTTGTTGCGAAACTTCCTTCCCGCACAATGCACTCAACGCACCACCAGTGGCGGCAGGCTTGAAACTCGATCCTTCAGGTCGAAAAAGAAGCGTTTCTGCCGGCAAAGTATGTAACCTCCTCCACCGCGGCCAACTCGTCATCCATCAAATTTTGAAAAGGGCTTTCCGACCAGTGCAATGGCTAAACTTATCTGACTGGGTAACCTTGGAAACGGCATCGGGTTAGGTCGTAAAATCCCTGCCAACCTTTCTAAAAAAGTTAGCGGCAAAATTACTCACATAACGGACTGTATCCTTGGCCAGGGAACGAATTAAAAACTAGCTCGCTGCCATTAAAACCTGACCAGCAGCAGCAGCAGCAGCTAATTTCTCGGGAACCAGTTGAATTCGTGGACACCTGCAATCAAACTGTCCCCAGTAGAACTGTTCATTAAGAATCGGTTGGGAAACGAGAAATGAATCTATCGAAAACGAGTCGATCGTTGCGCAAGGTCAATCGCCGACGCCAAGCATTCACGTTAGTCGAGCTGCTCGTTGTCATCGCAATTATTGGAATCCTGCTTGCAATGCTCTTACCAGCAGCTCAAAGCGTTCGGGAATCTGCTCGACGTACGAAGTGCATGAACAATGTCCGTCAACTCGGCCTCGCCTTGCATAATTTTGAATCAGCCTACAAGACGTTCCCACCCGCCTTCACCGACGGCCATTGCTGGACCGGAATTATCCTTGACTACATGGAACAAACCGATGTTGCGGATCTTTATGACCGCGATTATTCATGGAATCACGCGAAGAACCAAGATGCGATTTCGACCGTTGTCCCCACATTCCTTTGCCCGTCGAATCCAAACGGAAGGCCGTTTTACCACGATAAAATTGGAAACGGAAAAATCTCGGCCGTGATGGATTATGCCGCGATCACAGGAGTCGCTGCTGTTGTTTACCGCGAAGGTTACGCTGAACCAGTGAAGCAATCCAAAGGGGCACTCTCAGGTGGCAAAGGAACACAAATCCGTGATATTAGAGACGGTCTTTCAAATACGATCATGATTACCGAAGATGCTGGACGTCCCGTACACCATCTCAGTACAGGATTTGGACCGGACAATCTTCGCGTCGGCGGCGGCAATTTAAGCGTCTCTCGTGCACGCGTTCGAGGTGCCGGATGGGCAGATAGAGCAAACGCAATTCCCGTACATGGATTCTCAGCCGATGGCTTAACCTGCCCCGGCCCGATTGCAATCAATGCCACCAACAATAACGAAGCCTTCAGCTTTCACCCCGGCATGGCAATCGGTCTATTTTGTGACGGAAGCGTTAGCGGCGTTCATGAGGCAATTTCGATGCAGCAGTACAGTGAACTAGTCACGCGTGCTGGCGGTGAGACCAACTCATACTTTAATTAGCCAACCAAAAAGAAGACTTGGGATTCATTGTTTAACATCCAAGTCCGATGATCTAGCGAAATACCTCGCTTACTTTTTTTGAATGAATCGGCGTCTTTCCACGACTCGCCCGGCACGAGTTTCATTCTTTGGGATCCTCGCCTCGCTCGGTTGCCTCCAACCATTCTGAAAGACGTTTTGCCATTTGGTGGGTCTTGTCATGGTGCTCGATTGCTAGATTTGTCGCCTCGCCGATATCCGCCTGAAGGTCATAAAGCTCGTAGCGATCTTCCGTTTTTGTTTTTTCGTCTGTCAACTGGATCAATTTCCACTTCCCCATTCGAATCGCATTGGATGGAGAGTGCCCCGAACCATGGTTATGTGGGTAGGTCCACGCCAACGGCCTGTTTGTCAGGTTACTTCCAGATGCTCCCTTTAAAACAGGAACCAATGAGACTCCATCAAGATGTTGTTTCGGCTTTAAATCGACTCCCACCAAATCGAGAATCGTCGGGTAAAGATCCATGGTGATTCCTGGAACTGAACTCTCAGCTGGCTTAAGGTGACCTGGCCAACTCACCATGGTTGGGATGCGGATGCCCCCTTCGTAAGTCCAGCCTTTACCGGCTCTGAGTGGAAGGCAACAGGTCGGCCCGCCAGAACTGCGACGGGACGCGAGCGTCGATAGCCCCCCGTTATCAGAGGTGAAGATAATAATGGTGTTTTCGCGCAACGACAAATCGTCAATTTCCCGAAGTACCCGCCCGACATTCGTATCCAAATTTTCCAACATGGCAGCGTAAGTCGGATTGTTCTGGGCCGGGCGTGTTCGCGCGTCGTTTCGCTCCGCAATGACATCCTGGGGTTGGTTACCAGTTGCCTGCAATTTCGCCCGATACTTATCAACTAAAACTTCGGGAGCTTGTATCGGTGTATGGACTGCATAATGGGCGAAACATAAAAAAAATGGTCGCTCCTGATTGTCTTTAATGAAGGACAATGCCTGATCTGTCATCGCGTCGTTAAGGTAATCCCCCTTCTTCCCACCTTCCAAGTCCGGGACATCCCAAAACCGAACTCCATCAGGTTTATTTCTATTCCCGTTGCGCCGGTAAGGATAGAAGTAACTTCCCGGACTACCACCTCGATTAACGCACCGCACCCAATCAAATCCCTGAGCCTGAGGCTGGTGAATGTCTTTATCACCCAAATGCCATTTGCCGATGTAGCCGGTTTCATAACCCGCTTCCGACAGCGCCTCAGCAATGGTCACTTCCTCAAGGGGAAGGTGTAATTCATTAGGTTGATTCAGCCATTGAGTAATCCCTAATCGCTGAGGTGCCTTTCCCGTCATTAAAGCGGCACGCGTTGGTGAACAGACCGGATTAGCGGAATAAAAATCGTTAAATCGAACACTCCGCCGCGCTAACTGATCAATCACGGGGGTTTCATGAAATGTCGAACCGTAACAACCGAGGTCCATGTACCCTAAGTCATCGATAAAAAACATCACGACGTTGGGCGGCCGCTCCGTTCCTACGCCCTGTTCGCCCGCGCCGCTCGTAGTGAGAGTCAGCGATTGAAAACAAAGACAAACCAAAACAATATTGAGGAACCGCAAGAACTTGATTTTCATAGACATCACGACCCGATAAAGTAGCGAAACCAATCGATAACCGAAACAAGAATATGATATTTCTTTTCCAGTTCGCACTTCGATTGTAATGGATGTCGAGAGTGGAATACGAGTATTAAAGAAATAATTCTTTCGCTACGGGCACTCTATGAATAAAAAAACACCCCGGAAATCCCGAGGTGTTGTCTGCGTCGCGCTCGATTGACTCTTGCTTGAGAGACTCGATCAAAATCCAATATAGATCCGCGAACTTCCTCCACCAATTGTGAATCCAACTCCACCGTGAAGGTTACCGCGGTTTCCGTATGAACCGCCGTAGTGAGTCCGGTAGACAGGTCTGGTGTTTTGATAACAATCGTCATCTCGATGGAATGACATTCGTCGACGAATCTCAACAATGTCTGCACGCATGTGATGAATCGAATCCTCAATGGAATCGATTAGTCGTTTGACGTGTGCGGTATTTCCATGAACGTGACCGCCAGCACCGAAACGAGCGTCGTGCTCTACCCGTTCAAATACTGACTCGAAATGGTGAAACTTCCGGTCCAATTCTCGCAAATCACTTTCTAAGTGAGTCAGCCGTCCTTCAAAATGAGTGACGTCATGAATATGAGCTGCCAGTCGGTAAATCTCCTGCGAATCCGCCATTAAATGACGGTACTCGGAAGTGTGTCGATAATGCTTCATCTCTCCAATGAGCCGCTTGGACGTCCGCTGAATCTTGACCGCTAACTGATCAATATGACGGAATTCGTCAGCATTCGCCGGGCTGCTCCCCATTCCCCAAACTAAACTTGCAATCAGTAAACCCATAACTCGTGCGGTCTTGGCCATTTTTCTCTCCCTGTGAGGCATTAACAAAAGCGTCTTGCGTAACTACTTGAGTACTATGCACTCAACGTGCCAAACTCGATCGATTGAGATGTATCCAGGGAATTGCAATAAAAACGCGCATTTTCACCGCAAAACTCAACAAGCGACCAGTCTGAATGCCTACGATCGCGTTGTCAAATCGACTGCACCGGTAATGAATTGACGACAATCGAAGCCAATTCCCAAGAAACTTTTAAATCAAAAATCCAACGACCGCTGGTAAGTCGCCTTGCTAGGCAAGCCAACCGAGCGCGAAGAAATCAGCGAGGTTCCTTAAAAAACGACCAATTCAAAAACAACCGATTCGTTTAGATTAAAAATCTTTGGTTGGATTGGTTCCGGGAGTGATCGGCACACGTGGCTCTTTGGCCAGCGAAAAGGCAAGCTGTTCGTACCATTGATCATTTTGATGAGCCAGGCTTTTGATTTTTTTCCAAATCTCAACGGGAGGACCGAATCCACTCCAATCAACTTTAAGTACGCGAACGCCACGCCGTCTCATCTCACCGAGTAGTTTTTGGTAATTAGCATAAAGCTCTTGAAGGTAATCCAGAGGAACCCCCTCCTCTTCTTCGCGTCCTCGGGAGTGCATTCGCTCGTAACACTCTTCAGGCGAAACATCGAGATAGACAAAAATATCGGGGGGCATAACATCCCGACTCATGTTGCGGTAGACATCAACATAGAGCTGATACTCTTCGGGAGTCATAAACCCCCGCTCCATCGCTGTTGTCGCAAAAACAGTATCACCATAAATCGGACGATCCTGGACAACTACAATTCCGCGATCGCCCCAGGCCAATTCCACTGCCAAACGATGTTGCTCATAACGCTGACACAACATAAACATCTGCATCGCAAATCCACCGCCCGTATTTTTCCCACTCTGCAGGTCTTCGTAATAACGCTGCAAGAAATGATTAAATTTCGGATGGTGCGTTGGCTCCTCCATCACTCGCGTTGGATGACCTGCTGCCATCGCAGCGGATGCTATGGCATGACAGGCATTTGTTTTACCAGCGCCAATGTTCGCATCAATTGCAATAAACAAACCTTTTCGCTGTTTTTCTTCTTCAAATGCCACGTTGCTATTCCTCGAAAATTATTGGAGATCTTCGCTACGAAAAAAGAGGTGCGCCACAAGGTAACTGTCCCAGCCAACGTTTTCAAGGACAAGAAAAAATCTCAAACAAATATCTGTCTAAAAAATGAAAATCGTCTTCGCAGAACACCCCGAAGAATGGCAAACTGCAATCTTCCCCTCTAAATGCCACTTAGTAAATCAAAATATGAGTTAGAGACGAGCTGATCCGTTTCAATTTGCAGACTGGACATCAGTTCATCCGCAATTGCCATTCCTGCCTTCGATGTTTCGCTCTCGGTGAGCACCACCTCCAACTCGAGAAACGTCCCTAACTGTTCCACCTCATCTAGGTGAACCCTTGTCCTACCAATAAAAAACAACTCGCGTTTCTTGGCTACCACCCCCAAGAGACCATTGCTGGCGGTCAGCAGAGCCTTCATCTCGAAAACTGACTCGATTTCAATACGCGTATAAAAAGACGTTTTGGGTCCCAACAAATTCTGCCGCTCGTAATACAGCAATTCCGCCTTGCCATCGGCGAATTCACGCAGTTTGAGTCTGCCTTTTCGGGAGTGGAAAAAACTGTCGACCTGATTTAAGATCTCCGATTCGCCATCCGCAAGAACCGACACACGCTCCTTTAAATCAGAGAATCCCAACACCGGTATTCTCGCCTTGATCTCAACATTCTTTGCCATCGAAAATTTTCGCTCTCTTTTTTATGACGACACGAAAAAACAAACCCTAACAAAACCCCTGCAGGTAGCGGATACTCTGGCCCGCTAACGCTTCGATCCCCGGGGCATAATCAAATACTTCAACACTGATCCATCGGTCGTACTCAATTTTCTTGAGCGCTGCGAAAATTGGTTCGAAATCAACGTCTCCCATTCCCGGGCCGCGACGATTGGGATCATTGGCATGGAAATGAACAAGCCAATCTTTACTATCCTCAATAATTGATGGGATCGTTTTTGCCTCTGTCGACATCGCTTTGACGTCTAGGTGTAATTGCACACTCGATGAATTAACGGCTTTTGCAATTTCAATTGCCGAATCCGCAGTCAGCATAAAATCACCCTCCTCGGGACCCAGCGGTTCGAGTGCTAACGTGACTTCACATTCCTCCAACACCGGCGCAACCTTACTGAAAATCTCGACGGCGTAATCGAACCCTTGCTGTGGTGTGACGCCATCCATGAGATTTCGCTGCGGCGGTGAACCAAAGACCATCACCCGACCTCCGAGATCACGGCACAATCGGGCAAGCTCACCAAGGTACTCTGCCGTTTTTTCACGCACCTCCCGGTCACTTGTGGTCAGATGTAAGCCGTTAGTTTTCGCAAGCAACCAGTGCAAACCAATGATTTCGATCTCGAGCGAATCAGCTACTTCACGCAAGCCACGCCGCTGAGATTGAGAAATATCAAAGACATTTTCTGCCAGTGTAAATGGAGCAATTTCGACGCCGCGATATCCCAATTGGGCGGCATGAGCAAAAGCCTGATCATGCGGCCAACCTTCGTAAAGCTCGTTACAAATGGCGAATTTCATGATGACACGTCTCTCTCACGGCGGACTGGGAATTTTTCAGATTAACAGATCTCGGGTAACCTAACGACCGCTGAAGACCCGTTGTGACTTGCGCCAATCCGCAAGTGCGGGACGGCTCGATCGACCACGGCTCAAGCGACCATCTATTTTTGGTGATGAACTCAGAGTACGGTTCCCCGCCAATCCAGATTTTAAGTCCAAATCCACTTCTGCTTTGAGTATAATCCTAGCTTCAATCCTGCAATTTAGCCTTAGCACGAAGTTAGCGCCAAGTTCTCGAGCCCTAAATTTTCCACTTCCGTAAAACAAAGCTGGCTTGGGAGGTCTACTCTCGGCAACTAGCTAATCGATAAGGTTTATCAGGCTTGCGGCAAACTGCATCAACTAGCGTGGATTAGTTGCCAATATTGGACCACGCCATTTGCATAAACCCGACTAATCCGTCAAACTTCAACTAACACGCGTAAACGTTCAATTTTTCATCATAGCCATTAGGCTAGATCCCCTTAATTTTTAAAACGTTCTCCCTAATTCGTCTCTTCAATTCGATATCAACCATCATCGAGATCGTGCCATGGCCCACTTTCTTAAACTAACAATTTTCATTTTAGCAATGACTCAATTTTGCTCGCTTGGGTTTTCACAGCAAGCCTACCGAAGCGAAACGGTAACTGAGTGGAACAAGCAAACAGTCACCGTTGCGAGGTATGTCAATGAAACCGTTTTCGAAAAAGAGACTCGGCAAACAACTCGCCAGGTCCTAGTGGATGAAATTCGATATCGTGATCAAACGGTCCAACAGCTCGTTCCTAGAACGGCCATGCAGGAAACGAGTGCTACCAATGCGGACCAAGCCAATCCAAGTACCAGCGATACCAAAGAGGGTGCCTTCTACTATCGCGAAGAACAAGTGACCGTCAAAAAACCTGTAAGCGAACAATTAGTGCGAGTCCAACGAAGCATTGTTTACAAACCGGTTCTTGTACCCAACTCATTCCTGCCAGTCGCCGTACCATCCTCGGGGCTACAGCTACCCGCGCGCAGAATCCAATGGACTCCTGGAGGCTATCGCTTTGATCCAATCAGTGGCCAAACTAATTTCCAACGAGGCGCATTTCGCTGGAACACCAATCCGAGCGCACCGGTTACTACCTTTCAGAATTCCCAACAGTACGCTCCAGCCTACACCTATCAACCCGAGGTAGTTGAAACAAGAACTCCAGTAACCGTGACGCGATACGTCGATGAAACAGTAACGCGGAGAGTTCCGTACCGAACTGATCCTCCCGCCAGCAGTTCACCAGCCGAAAAAATTGTCGTAAAAAAAGAACCGAACACCGGAATGGTTATGGAAACGGTTGTCGTAAAAGCCCCCTACTGGGTCCAGGTTCCGAAAGAGATAACCGAGACAATTGAAGTCGACGTCCCCAAGACCGTACGGAGACGCATCGACGAAAGTTTCGAAAAACTTGTTCCCGTTAAAGTTGAATACCGGACCCCCATCGATGCCGCAGGCAATCCTACTGGAGCAACATTGCGGATCGTTAGTCCGGATTACGATTCAGCCTCGGTCCCACCAATTGATTCTGGCCCCGCGGCCAATGAAGCCACTTTTAGAGCTGAGAAAAAAAACAAGAGCGTGACGGAATCAAGCGTCAGCGTTTTAAGAACACCGATGCGACAAAACAAAATTGACGGCTACCCTGGTGTTTTAAAAACGAAAACAGTTTCGCCTGAAACTGAAACTACTTCCCGAGGCGACTCGAACTTTATAGAAACCACATCTGGAAAGACCCCCGGCATTGAGTCCCCCAGTTCCAATGGCAACGATGCGGCAGCCGATTCTCTTTCAGCTCAATCCCGCGAAGACGGTAACGAAAATGAGAAAAACGAGCCAGTTCAGGACTCCGCCATTGAATCAGTTTTAGTCCAACCGGTGCAAAACCAAACTCAGTAATCGCGTCACCTCTCTGTCGATTCCTGCACGATCGTTATTCCAATAGAGTGAAGCGTTAGTTCAAGTTTAGTTTGAGGTGGGACGCGTTGATTCAAACGCTCGTTCGCTCAATCTTTATCATTCCTTCATCAGGGCAGATCGACGGTCCGCTGATCGAACGCCGACCGAG
>JAPKBL010000012.1 GCA_028823415.1 Mariniblastus sp. | reverse complement strand
CGATCGGTATCTCCACCTGTATCCAAAGAATTTCGCATTCCCTCGAGTTTGGAGTTTCTTGGGCTTCGCCGTGTTCCAGCAGCATCGCCACCCTGGGCGTATCCACCATTTGGAGCGCCATTATCTAAACGCTTGATTCGAATGTTCCGAAACCACACTTCATTCCCATGATCTTGAAACGCGATATGGCCGCCAGAATTTTTTGCAAACTTTTCCCAGTCTTTGAATTTACTCTTCCCTAACTGCTGGTTCCACTCGGGACTGCCAATCTCAGTTTCAAGTACCTTTTTCAAATTCAAGTAATACGTTACGCGGTTACCTACCACGGTAATTCGGGTTTTATTCCAAGTCCCAACTTCCCGAAGCGTTTTGTTTCCATCGCGATCTTTTGCTGGAAACATACCGTAAAGCGAACCGGCTGCCGTTAATTCGTTGGCACCATCAGAATGTTCGCTATCATCCAAGATTTGATACTCAGGCCCAGACATGTAGGGAGCACTATCACCGAGCGAAACTCGCCACATAATGCCACTGTTGGCGCCATCAGCAACTTTCCACTCGACTTGCAAATCAAAATCACCGTATGTTTGTCGCGTGACAAGGTCTCCTCCACCAGACCCATCAAAATAAAGGTCCCGGCCATCCAATGACCAACCCTCACCGATTTGCTCCGACTCATATCCGCGAAACTGGCTTAAGTCTCGTGAGTCAAGAAGATTGACAAATCTCGCTTTGCCCGCCGTTCCACCAGCAGTACCTTCCGAATCACCATCGCGGTCTCCGTCAGGTTTCCCCTGCTTCATCTGCCCACCACCATTCGCAAACTTGCCCTGAGCGTTCGCTTCCTGCACCACACCCAAAGCCAATAATGCCGCACATGCGAGCGAGCATAATGGCGATCGCATAATCAAATGGAATAACATTTCATTCTCCTGTCACACTGAGACTGCTTAAATTTACGCAGTCAAATAAGTTGTATCTGAATCATATCGTTCGTTGGCAAACAACCGCCCCATCATCGAGTCGCCGACTCAGGTACGCAGCTGCAGTGTTCGGCAAAACATTTCCGACGCGTGCACTACCGAACCGCACCCTCAAATTCTAGTGTTTGAGGTATCCATTGTCGAATCGTTGTCTCGCTTTCAGCGTATTTTCAGACGAAATCCCACCACCCGAACGATTCGTTGGAAAAACCCTAAAAACCAAGCTCGCCGACGAAGGTAATTTAGGGGGGCCGTTATATAAAAACCCCCGGTTGATGTCGTCATTTCGACCCGCCTCCGTAGGGTTCAGCTAGCGGATTGAAATTCCACATTTCCAACGTTAAGAGAACCGACAGGATCACGAATCCGATCAAACAGTAGCGAGGCCAAATTTGCGTTGACCGTCCCTCGCTAATTCGCGTGCTAATACCGACGCACCAAAAGGTAATCGCCGTTCCTAAAACAATCGCGATAATATTGGTAAAAAACAACAACGAAGCGCCGCCGGCGAGTGTCAGATCCCCCATTGTCAACGCCAAGCCGGATGTTGCCACCGGGGGAACCAGCGCCGCGGCAATCGCAACCCCGGGCAACGCAGAAATTAAATTAGGTCGGCCCATGGCATAAGCCGCCGCCACTCCGCTCGCCAGTGCTACCACTAAATCAAGAAAATTAGGCGACCCTCGCTCATACATCTGACCGCTTATTTCAAGACCTGGAGCGAACAGTCGCAGCATTAAGCCAATCAAAACCCCAATCAACAACGCAACAGCAAACCCCAAGACGACTGACTTCAATGCAGACCGAATCAGTTTTAGATTCCCCTGCACTAACGCAAATCCCACGGCAACAAGAGGTGTCATCAGAGGAGCAACCAACATCGCTCCAATCACCACGGCGCCGGAATTTCGGACCAAACCGAGCGAGGCGATTAGCGTAGAAAGAGAAATTAACGCGCCGAAATCGAAATTAAATTGCGAGTTAACCTGTAGGTCATCAACTAGTTTAACTCGACGCTCTCGATCAATTTGAGGGACTTTACTACGAACCCATACAGTCACCCCGCCCCAAGCACGCACCGTCAAAGGCACCGCAGCGCGCACCACGAGAATTGCCGGGTCCCTTTCCTCGGTTCCAAGATCAAGATCCAAAAACAGCGATCGAATTACTTTCTCTTTGCGAGTCCCCACTAACAGGACATCAAATTCCGATCCAGGAATCTGACGAAGTCCATCACAAAGTGAATCGGCAAGAATGGACCGAGGGACTATTTCGAGCGACTTATCTTGCTTTGTTTTCACAAGCTGCTGAAGGTGTTGCTCCGCAATTTGCGGAGCAACTTCATCGTCGTCCGGGCGGACATACAACAGTGAAACCTTGTCGGCTTCTACCGACTTAGCAAGCTGTAAACTTCGCAAGACCGCCAGCTTCTGGTCGGGATCAATTTCTCCTTCACTCGCCACCAGTATCCGACTCGATGCCTCCCCTGTCGGCAAATTGCCTTTGACAACTGCGACTTGGCATGGAGCCGCCCGAAACACCTTTTGATGCCAATTCATGTCTGTCTCATTCGACCCCTTCACCGGAGCAAATGCGGGGAGCAGAACTAAACGCACATCAAGATTTCCAACTTCTTCTACGAACGCATCTTCGGGCGCCGCAGCGACTAACTCACGTGTTTCTATCGCCACTCGATCCATGTCGCTAGACTCACCACCGTCGGCAATCGCTTCCTTCATGACCACGCGATTCGGATCAAGTTTATTGAGCTCAGAGAAAACGGATTGGTACAAAGCACGACTATCTTTGTCTGAAACTTCTAATTTTTCCCAGGCTCGTTTACCTTTTGATTTTTTTGGGCAAACAATCAACAGATCAGTGTGATCGACAATCGCGAAATGAACCCCCCACGGGATAAGACACGCGGCATCAGACTCACTGGTAATGAAAACGGCTACAGTCATGCTGGAATCGTCCGGTGGGGATCACATTTGGCGTTCGCGGAAAACAAATGAGCAAAACATGTGCACCCAGCAATCGCGATGGCGAGTTAATGATTATAGCCAAGCGTCACGGAAAAACCACGTAAGCCAAAGTCAGAATTGGATGCGGTCGTATTGTCCGCCCCAAGCCAAGCCTGATAATCCAGACCAGACCGAAGGTAGAAACATCGATTTCCACCACGGGAAATCACGTACTGAGCGCCCATAAACAGATTTAGGTTCGTTAAAAACTCGTCATCACCTACGTTTTGGAAAACAATACCTGAGGTGTCGTTAACAACCTTATCTCTGTGTCCAAAACTCAATCCACAGTCGCCGCTTGCGAGAAACTCAATCTTTGTGTGACCCATTGGGCGAAAGTAATCAAAGCCAAAGGTTGGCCCGGCACCCTGAAATTGATCCGCTCCCTCCCACCCGACTGTGTTGCCCAAAACATTAGTAAGAAACGCGTTTGTCTGACGATTTATCTCAATCCACTGAAATCCAAACCGCCCACTCATCCGAGCGACCTTGAATTTTATATCTTTAAAAAAACTAGCCTCAATACGCTGAACATCGAGAGCGTCGGTGACCGTGACCGTGTCGTCGAATTCAAATGCTGAAAACTGTCTGCCACCCAAAACCCCACCGAGATTGATGATAGTTAGGTCGGTACTCACATCTGCAGATGTCCAACTAGCAGTCTCAGACGCGCCATCGAACTCCCAATAATTGACGCTGACACCCGGCCCAGTCTGTGACTCGAATCCAAGACTGAATTGACTTGCCGAGTTGTAATCATATTCAAAGTTATCATGAAATTGACCAGCCGAACCCGAGATATCAAATGCCACATCTCCCTGCAAAACTGGTTTAAGAAATGAAACATTCGCAGAACTAAAGAACCGCCCCGTCCGGAGAATTTCTTCAAATGTCGGCGAACCTGATTCACCCCAATCACACTCAGTCTCGGACGCGGGGTAGACTGCCGATGGTGGATACTCCACCGGTGGACGCTTCGTAATCTCCGAACGGCGAAATCCTTGCTCCACTGAAATATCAATTCCAGCTTGTGACCAATAGGAATCGCTCGTTTTTTTTGCTGGAACTTTGAGCTCTGCATCGCGAGACTTTGATGCCACCTTAAATTTCTTGGTTAGATTCGAAGCCGTTTGCGATTTCAATTCCCCCGATTGACTAACCACTCTCGGGCGAGACCCACGGGGAGGCATGCTCCAACGGTCAGGTGACATTGCCTGAAAAGTACCCATCGACTCGAAATTCAACTGGTTATTTGTTTCGTAAACCTGCCGTTCTTCAAGTAACTGTTGACCCCGATACCGCGTCGTTGAATAAGACTTCTGGGCTTGCGCGCTCACGGCAAACCCCATTAGAGCCCAACAAACGAAGCCAATCTGCAGGACATGCTTTTTCAATTTGAGAGCCATGAGATAGTGAAACCATCTGCTGTTTAATAGTCTTGAAGACCCGCCCAGTGCCGCAACGGACATTTCCTATTATTACAATCGGAAGAACCTGCAAAGCTAACAAGAAAAATCAGAAAGACCGGAGCAAACCGAACAACGGGCACATTTTAGCTGATCGTTAAAGTCGATCGCCTTCGATAAGGACAAACTGACAACGACACCGGAAGCATACCTGCCCCCGGGGTGCCTCTCTGAATATGAATACCGCTAATTATCGATATCCAAACGTTGACGCGCCTCTTCCGCCCATGGGCTCTTAGGGGCGAGATCTAGAAAAGTCTGCCAATGCGGTTCGGCTTCGTGCTTACGATCCATTTCATCCAGTAATCTCGCAAGGTAAAAATGCACGTCCGGATATTCGGCGTGGTGTGTCAGCGCTCCGTGAAATGTGGCCAGCGCCAATTCTTGATTGCCTAGTTCGACAAGCACGCAACCCAAACTCGCCCGCGCTTCCACGAACGACTCATCTAACTCGATGGCTAAAAAGTATCGCTCACGCGCTCCTTGCAAATCACCTTGCTGATAAAGCAACTCGGCCAACCTAAAAGAAGAATCCGAGGATGGGCCAAATGCTAACGACATCGCCCGATAAACTTCGATCGCCCCTTCTGCATCGTCTTCATCTTCAAAATCAATTGCCGCTCTGAGGAATTCATCAGGCGTTTCCAATTCCCCAAGGGGAACTGGGGCAGTCGATTCGCTAATCGGGTACGAAATCTCTTGGCTGTCAATTGAGTCCTGAGGATTAAACGAATCAAAATCGATTCGCATTTGTCCACCGGGCTCAATCAGCCCGCCCCCCTGCCGGAGCAAAAGGTGACGCCCCTCTATAATGACCGACAGTTGAGTTAATGGTCGCTGGAGGTTGGGGTAAAGTCCGGCTAATCGTGAGAGTTTGGTCTCAATCGACTGAGGAGTTGCCCCGGACGCGATCAACCGGGCGATTCGGCGAGCCGATGCTACTTCTTGAAAATCGAAATACGCTAACCTGTTTACTTGCCGAGTAGGCGTGATTAGCCCCCGACGGTGCCATCTTCGAATTGTAGACAACGGCAAATCCAATAAACCGGCAAGCATCGCGGGCGTATAAAAACGTCCGATATCCAGATCCGGCTCCACAATCCCCAGTTCCTGCCAAAACTGAGTTTCGTTAATCACTCTGATTCTTCCGTGAGCATTGGCCTCAATGACCCAATCGTCTAGTAAGTCGGCCTGATCTCCCAAAGGCAATACATCGGCTCCGATAATGATTAAATCGACCGTGGGTTCAATGCGGTCTACCATGATCCCGTCGTGGCGACGCACGAGGTCCCGAGCCTCGCGCCGGTTCATACTTCCCAACTTGCCGACAAAAGCGATTCGGCAACCCGAAATCGGTGAGTCAGCGCTCAACAATTCATCCGACGATGATTCGCTAAAATCTGGGTTTACCACTTGCAATTTCATTTAAAGGAGAATTCTAAGCTTAGCAATAATGGCGTTGTTTAATTCCGGCGGTGAATCAAGGAAGGATCAGCCGACCTGCCGTGTTGGCAACCAACAAGTTAAATAGCCAAGGGATGAATATCATTCAAATAGGCAAGTTGGCTAAATTAAAGTGTTAAGCAAGCTTCGGTTAGTGTCAATGATTGAATCTCGAACTCAACAATCACTCGATAAGCCGTATTTGTATCGAGCATCAGGATTATGGAACAATCTAAATTCCAACGTGGAAGCCCTGCCTTACCAGCAAAACCCACAACCCTTACCACCGCCATATTGGCCAGAGTGAAACTTTTAGGATTATGGAATTTGTGACAATCCCCTCATTCCGCAGACAAAATTGTGGAATAGCTGTTCAGAAACTTCGCAAACGCTCATCAAACGCAGATGCTACGCTGAGCGATGCTGAGTTAGACCACTGGAAGGGTTATTCGATAGATTGGATAAACGAAATCATCTCTGCCTTCGCGTGGTCATTACCCTGTAAACCAGCCTGCTCTACTCCCTGCTTAAGAATCTCTACGGCCTCTTCCGTTCTTTCAAGGTCAGCAAGCTGTTGCCCGCTCATAAAAAACGAAGGAACATAAGGCGGATCATCCTCAATCAGCCCACGATGCAACAGGAGACTCCGCTCGTTCTCCCCCTCATTTTCCAATTCCATCGCAAGTGCATACCGAAGAAATGTATCTTCGGGTGAATCCGCCAGCATCGATTCCAATTGCTCTCGCCGCGTCATGGTGAACTCTTTCCTTTGATTGGTAACAACAACTCCTCCATTGTAACATGCCTCGGCAGAGCGACACAGTTCTCAGACCATCCGAATTCCATCGAGAACGCAAGGCGATTCCCCACTACCCCAGTTTGTTTCAGCCTTGAAAACAAACCACCGAAGTTAAACCGACGCCGATCTCGCCACCTCAAAATTGAAGGAGAAGTGTACCGAAGTTTTCATTCCACAAGCTCGAACTGAAAATCAAAAATAAAGGAATTTATCGACAGGCAACAATCCAACCCACCAATCGAAGAGGATGGCCCAGCGGCAGCCCTTCTACCGGTTGATCTTGATGGGGGCTTACCCCAAACCAGTCGAACTCACTAAATCCTGCAAGCGATAAAGCTTTGGCTAATTCCTTACGCCTGAAACTATGAATGAACATGTTGTTAATGCCACGATAATTTGACTCACGATCACCAAATTCTGCACTGCCACGAATCGCCCTGAGACCATTTCCCAAGGCCCATCGAAGTCCGCCCGGGTGTCTCAGTTGATACCAGACATTATGGGCATGAAGGATAAACCACCCTCCAGGTTTGATTGTCCTACGAGCGTGTCTTAAAAATTCCTGTCGATTTTCATGCCCACGTATCATCCCCAGTGTGCTAAATAAACTGATGCCATGATCGAAAGTTCCCTCAGAAATGCAATCCAATTCAACAAGATTGGCCTGGACCCAAAAACACTCGTTTGTCTTGGAATCTGAATCTGATTCAATTCTCTCCGGCTTGAACCCGATTTTTTTTTGAAAAGCTTTCAGCATCGGAATTGATAAATCGATGCCAAACCCGCGGTACCCTCGATTCAACAGCGGGATCAACGTGCGCCCATTTCCACAGCCAAAATCAGCGACCAGCGGTTTGGTCGGGGCAGATGCTGCTACATCAACACCACTCAAATCCGGCAGGTAACGGCTGATGATCTGCCTGTCGACCTCAGTTAATGGATCGTCCTGTAGGAATTCATCGTATCCATTCGAAATATGGGCAGCCTGTACGTATTCCCAATTCGAGGGTGTCACCCCTTGAGGAATCTGCCAATCCGCCGCGTAAGAGCTGCCTGTCAACGATTTTCCACTGTCATTTTCCATGGGTTTGGGTTATCCAAAGCGGGTTTACCAGCGGTTCCGATTATATCGCCCACTTGCCGTAGTTTACGAGCATTTGTTATCGTCACGTCTCGAGCAGCGAACCATGCAATTATTTATTGGTCGTTGTTTTATCCTACACCAAAAAAATTTGATTTTGAATTACTGACCAATTATTGGAGAAATGTCGTGGCGATTCGAGTTGCAATTAATGGTTTCGGTCGTATCGGACGTTTGACGTTCCGTAACTTGATGGGGCGAAGCGACGAGTTTGAAGTCGTCGCAGTCAACGATCTCACAAACAACAAGTCGTTAGCAAACATGCTTAAGTACGACAGTATCCACGGCCGATTCCCGGGAACTGTCGATTTCGACGACGAGAACCTCATCGTTAACGGCGATAAAATTCGTGTGTTTGAAGAGCGTGACCCTGCCAAGTTGCCGTGGGGGGAAATGAACGTTGACGTCGTGGTTGAGAGTACGGGAGTATTCTGCAATCGTGCGACTGAGTCTCGAGCGGGTTACGATTCCCACCTGGCCGCCGGTGCACGCAAAGTAGTCATCAGTGCACCTGCGAAAGACTCTCCGGATCTTACTTGTGTCCTTGGCGTTAACGACGACCAAATCACGGACGACATGAAATGTATTTCCAATGCAAGCTGCACCACCAACTGCCTTGCACCTGTCGCGAAAGTTCTGCATGACTCATTTGGAATCACTGCTGGATTGATGACCACAATTCACGGCTACACTAACGACCAAAATGTTTTGGACGCTCCCCACAAAGATCTTTATCGGGCGCGTGCTGCTGCCTTGAACATCATTCCCACATCAACCGGTGCCGCCGAAGCTGTTGCGTTGGTTATCCCCGAACTGAAGGGCAAGCTTACTGGAATGGCGATGCGTGTCCCTGTTCCAACTGGAAGTGTCGTTGACCTTACCGTCAACTTGGGAAAATCAGCTTCAGCAGAAGAAATTAATGCGGCAATCAAAGCCGCCGCGGACGGGCCGATGAAAGGTATTCTTGAATACACCGAGGATCCAATCGTCTCCTCCGATATTATCGACAATCCTCATAGCTCAATTTTTGCAGCTGACATGACGAAAGTCCTGCCGGGCGAATCCAATATGGTGAAGGTCATTAGTTGGTACGACAACGAATGGGGTTATAGCTCGCGAACAGCAGATCTTATCGCCCGCATCGGAAAATAATTATTTTTCCGGATAAATCGCATCCTCAATCTCGGTTCTCCGAGTAGAGTGAAAGCACGGTTAACCCCGTGCTTTTTTCGTTTCCGAGCAATGTTCATTGCCAATCACTCAAACCATATTGAAAAATAGATTCCGAACAAAAGGCCGTCGAGGAACCCAAACTGAATCCAAAAATCGACAGTTCGAATTCCCGCATACCATTTTCCTGGGAAGCAGACGATATGGGTGAAGGGGTTTCGGAGGTTCAAATTGCACACAGCGAACTGAAGCAACCAACAAAGTTCGGTGTCTTCCTTTGGTGGACAGAACAATCTCCAACATGGGTCCACCCCGATGATGTGGAGATTGCGGACAACCTCATTCCAAGCAACCGGGTTTTCGTGAGGAGCAATTGCTCAAACGCTTCTGATCGGGAACTCGGATTTTCAAAATTTCAATATGGTGCCGAATTTTTTCGTGGGAAACCAGCACTCTGGCTTGAAGTTCCTCATCAGGATATTGAAATTGGAGATAGGGTCGAAATCAAATCCCAAAGCGGTAAACTGAAACCGCAAATCGCCTGCGTCACCGACATTCTTTGGAGTCGAAGTAGACGGACGGTCGAATTCCTTTTATCCGTCAATCAAATTCTGATTCGGCGTCATTTCCTCGTAAGTGACTTTCGCCCTGCACATCGCCTGGGACGTCACTTATCGAGTCGAGAACTGAGACCGCAAACCAACAGGATTGCAAATTAACCAGTCCGCTGAGGTCCATGGGACAACGGATTCGGACGCACTTGGCTCTGTTTGACAATTAAAGCTTCTCTTCGCAGACCACTGGATTGAGTTAAGAACAATCCTCATTTCGTGGTTATTGAGATAAGCGGTGTTTAACTAACCAAAGCCTAACTAACCAAAGCCGCTTTTGGCGATCAGCTTCGGTATCCGAGTTCGGATTCCTGCAAGTCAACGATTTCAGCAGACTCCAACCCCTAATTTAACCGAATGGGGGAAGGCTGACGGATTTCCGGACTATATGGAAAATGGAAAATTAGCATGATTTACCGAAAAAAAGCAGCCCTGAACACGAGAAGGGAAACTGCTATAATATCGCGAAAGTATTTGCGAGAAATCGGAGCCTGTCGTGCTTTGCGGCGACTTGATTTCCACCGCATTGAGGTAAAAGCCGCCTTGGTTAACGCTATCATTTTAGCCGGCAATCAGGCAACTTATTGCCTCGGGCCGTCCACGATGAAACTCGGAGTTGAATCCCTGTGAAACTTGAAGAACTATTTGATCCTTACTCACCGCCGGAAACAAATTTCCTGGATCGGTTAAGATATTGGGCTGCTGCGATACCCGAAAAAATTGCATACCGGTTTATCGCTGGTGATGGCGAAATTAAAACATTAACTTTTGCTGAACTCGATCAGCAAGCCAAGGCAGTCGCGGCGATGCTCGTTTCCAAAGGTTACGCCGGCAAACGAGCGCTCATGATGTACCCGTCGGGACTTGATTTCGTGGTTGCGTTTTTTGGTTGTCACTACGCTGCGGTCACGCCAGTCCCTGCCTTCCCGCCTCGACGTAATCGCAACATGGCACGCATAGGTGCCATCTCCGACGATGCCCAGGCATCAGTTGCGATTTCAGTGACATCCGTAATCAAGAGTTCCGAGAAATGGATCAATGAGTCCCCCGGCTTGCAGCGGATCCCGTGGTTATCGACTGAGTCCGTTGCGGCGGAATTCGCTAATGACTGGGTGAAGCCAAAATCTTCGCTCGATGATCTTGGGCTGATCCAATACACCTCAGGATCAACCGGTTCACCCAAGGGAGTCATGCTGAGCCATCGCAATCTCATTGCGAACTGCCGAATGATTACCAGAGCGTTCCAAACAACACGTGAGGGTTCGATTTGCAGTTGGCTGCCTCTGTACCACGACATGGGACTGGTCGGCGGAATTCTCAATCCAATGTATTGCGGAACCGAAGACAACTTAATGTCACCGGTCGCATTTCTTACCCGACCGATCCGTTGGTTACGCGCAATTTCCGACTACGGATCCCGAGCCAGTGGAGGCCCGAACTTTGCCTACGCCTGGTGCACGATGAAAATCAACGACGAAGATTGTGAAGGACTTGACCTTTCAAGTTGGAAAGTCGCCTTCAACGGTGCCGAACCGGTAAGCGCAGCGGTTATGGAACGCTTTACCGAAAAATTTGCGCCCTACGGGTTTAGTCCAGAAGCTTTTTATCCCTGCTACGGGATGGCAGAAACAACATTGATTGTGACTGGAGGCTCGGACGAGGAGGCGCCAATTGTAAGACCGTTTGACAAGTATGAATTGGTCGAACATCGCGTCCTCCGAGTTGACGAAAATCACGAAAACGCGCGGAAACTGGTCGGCTGCGGAAAGGTCCTCGAAGAAGAAGAGGTCCTGATCGTCCACCCCGAAAACCACACACCGTTGCCCGACGATAAAATTGGGGAAATCTGGATAAACAGCCCCAGTTGTGGTTTGGGCTATTGGCAAAGAGAACAAGAAACCTTGGAGACCTTTCGCGCTCGGCTAAAACCGGATAATGGCAAACACTATGTTCGCTCCGGCGATCTTGGTTTCATGGATCGGGGAGAATTATTTGTCACCGGTCGATTGAAAGATATGATCATCGTCCGCGGCGCGAATCGTTATCCTCAGGACATTGAAAACACCGTTGAACTTTGCCACCCGCTAACACGATCTGGGGGTGCGGCTGCGTTTTCGGTAACGCGGTGGGACCGCGAACACCTAGTGATCGTTTGTGAAATCGAACGAAGCCCCGACAATGATCAATGGGAAAGCGTCATCAAACGCATTCGTACATCAGTCGCTCTTGAGCACGACCTGCCCCCCGATGCGATTGTTCTTGTGCGGGGGCATAGCGTTCCAAAAACCTCCTCCGGCAAAGTCCAAAGGCACGCTTGTAAGCGTAACTTTGAAAATGGAGAGGACATTCATGTCATGGCCCGCTGGTGTTTGTGGGAAGAATCGCAAAACACGAATTCGACTCAGAGACATGCATCGGCTGAGATTGATGGCGAGGCCCTTGCAGACTCCAATCTTGCCCCCGAAGTCGTGCAGGCTGTGATTGAACAAGTTCACTCAGCACTAACCGATAAAACTCAAACGGTTGAAATCGACACCAACATCCTTGAGTTGGGGCTTGATTCACTTGCCCGACTCGACGTTGCCCAATCGCTTGAGCGAGCCTTCGGCGGCAAAATACCAGAGCAAGTCCTTCAGGACATTGAAACTGTTCGTGAAGTTGCCACGGCAATCCAAAAGTATGCGGGAACCAAAAAAACGAATGGGGAAGTTCCGGAGTCATTTTACAAACTAGAAAAGATGCCGGAATTCATGCGTCTTCAGAGTTTGAGGCAACGGATTGAAGATTCCGGAATTCGCAACCCGTTCTTCAGTGTCCACGAAGGCCGAATCAGCGACACCACCGAGATCGACGGGAAACAACTGATTTCCTACGCCAGCTATAACTACCTTGGATTATCCGGAGATCCCGAGGTGAATCTGTCTGCCAAAAATGCGATTGACAACTTTGGCACCAGCGTCTCTGCCAGTCGCATCGTCTCGGGTGAGAAAACCATTCACAAGCAGCTCGAAAAGGAACTTTCAGAATTCCTTGGAGTCGAAGATGTCATCACATTCCCTGGAGGCCACGGCTGCAATGAGTCGGTTATTGGCCATCTAATGGGGCGCGGCGATTTGATTCTTCACGACAGTTTCGCCCACAATAGCTTGATTCAAGGTGCCATGCTCTCGGGTGCTCAGCGCCGCCCATTCGAACACAACAATTGGGAAGATTTAGAAAACATCTTGCGGAGCTGCCGTGGTGAGTACCGACGCGTACTGATCATCATCGAAGGGCTTTACAGCATGGATGGCGATTACCCGAATCTGCCAAAATTCGTCGAAATCAAGAAGCGATACAAAGCTTGGCTATACCTCGATGAAGCTCACTCCATTGGTACACTTGGCGAAACAGGTCGAGGTTTAGGAGAAGTATACGACGTCCAACGCGATGACATCGAGTGCTGGATGGGCACGCTCAGCAAGTCATTCGGTAGCTGTGGCGGGTTCGTGGGCGCCTCTCGCTCGCTAATTGAATATCTCCGTTACACGACGCCGGGGTATGTTTTTGCCGCCGGAATGCCGCCTGCTAATGTCGGTGCAGCCCTTGGTTCGCTTCGCGTTCTCCAAAGACGGCCGGAACTGGTCGCCAAATTGCAATCCAATGCCCAACTGTTTTTAAGCCTCGCAAAAGAAGCCGGACTCGATACGGGCATGGCCCAGGGAACAGCGATCATCCCGATCATAACCGGTCACTCACTCAAAGCGCTGCGGCTCTCGGAAGCGCTGTTCGATCATGGAATTAACGCACAGCCAATTCTTTATCCGGCAGTACCGGAAAAAGAAACCCGTGTCAGAATCTTCATGACCGCAGCACACTCCGAAAAACAAATACGTGACTCGGTAGAAATTTTGGCTCGTGAATGGGAAAGAATCATCGAAGAAAACATAGCGATCGTCTGACCCTACGCTTGCACCAATTCTCTTACTTAGAAATCTGCTTGAGGTTGGTCGCTCCAATTGAACTCTCGGGCTCGCGAGCAAACCTGAACCACCGGCCAGCTTGCATCGCCGAAGGGCAGATTCTAGGATGGTGGGCTTTCCTTTGCCTCAACATGCCGACGCAAAACCAAAATTAGACTCTCAAAAGAAACGAAGAACGTGGAACAGGCAATTCAAAAAGCGAACACTTTGATCGAAGCACTCGGCTGGATTCGCATGTTCCGAGACAAAACCACCGTCATCAAACTTGGCGGAAGCATGCTCGACGATATCGATGCACTCCACCATATTTTGCTGGACATTCATTTCATGGAAACCGTTGGGATGCGTCCAGTGGTCGTCCACGGAGCCGGCAGTCGAATTACCGCCGCCATGAAAAACGCGGGGATCGAACCTCGATTCGTCGAAGGACGACGATATACCGACGCGCCTACCTTGGAAATTGTTGAGCGAGTATTGGCGCGAGAGACAAACCAATTTCTCGCCGATGAATTCGAGAAAATTGGCGGTCGCGCGATGACCTTAAATTTCGAATCGACGCCGGTTTTAACCGGTAAGAAACTCGAACTTAAGGGAAGTGACGGCCAACCGGTGGACCTCGGTTTCGTTGGCGAAATCACAAAAATCGACCGCCTCGTCATTGATAACCTCTGCTACGCGGGGCAAACACCGTTCATTCCCTCGATGTGTGTCGACTCTGAAGGCCAAAAACTAAACGTTAACGCAGACACGGTCGCGACCAAACTGGCTCAAGAACTCAACGCCGATAAACTCGTAATCCTATCGGATGTGCCTGGCGTGCTCCGAGATCCCGCCGATCCCGATTCCATCATTTCCAGTCTTACAAAATCCGAAGCGCTGGAATTGATCGCCGATGGGACGATCTCCGATGGGATGATTCCTAAAGTGGAGGCGTGCCTCGAGACGATTGAGCGCGGAGTAAGAAAAGTTCATATTGTAAATGGTTCTCTGCGACACGGATTGTTGCTCGAAGTCTACACCAGTAACGGTATCGGCACCGTCATTTCAGACTAGGCTTAAGTTCCCCAACCATCTCTTTGAGGTACGCAAAAGGATATCGCATGAGACACGTTCTTTCACTCTTTGACCTTTCCAGCGAAGAAATTCGTCGGGTTCTGGATATTTCATCTGATCTAAAATCCAAGCTTAACGCCGGTAGTCGACCGGGTTTGCTGGAACATCAAGTAATGGCCCTACTGTTCGAAAAACCATCGCTTCGGACACGCGTCAGCTTCGAAACGTTGATTCGACAATTAGGCGGTTCGGCACTCTTCCTTGGGCAAGATGTCGGATGGGGGAAACGCGAACCTCTCTGTGATTTCATGCCGATCCTCACTAGTTATCTCGACGTTCTCGTCATTCGCGCCAAAAGCCATCAACAGGTCGTCGAGGCAACCGAACACAGCCAGTGCCCGATCATCAACGGATTAACCGATGTAGCGCACCCTTGCCAAGCACTCGCAGATATTCTGACGATACAGGAAATAGCGGGAGGGCTGAGCGATGTGAGCATTGCCTATCTCGGGGATGCAAACAATGTGACTTACAGTCTCGCAGTAGCCTGTAGCAAGCTAAATATTCCAATGCGGATTGGGGCACCTGAGAAATACCAATTTGATCCGTCGTTTATCGATCAACTCAACGAAGCCGCCGGTGCGGCAATCATCACGCAGACCAGCGATGCCGTCGCCGCGGTCGCCGATGCCGCATTTGTCTACACTGATGTTTGGACAAGCATGGGACAGGAGACTCAGACGCGACAACGTCTCGCCGATCTTGCTGGTTATCAGGTGAATCAAAACATCATGAACTCAGCCCGAGAAGGTGCCAAGTTCCTACACTGTCTGCCCGCGAGGCGAGGCGAGGAAGTTACATCGGAAGTCATTGACAGTCCGCAAAGCGCGATCATTCAACAGGCCAACAACCGCCTCCATGCACAAAAAGGACTGGTTGTCTGGCTGCTCACGGAAGCTTCGAAAAACGACTAGCGACCATTCTCCCAACGAATTATTTTCTTTTTAGACTAACCCCCAAAACTCAAAGCGCCATGACCCGAAAAGCGAACGAAATCAGACCTGTTAAAGTAAAACGTAGATTCACCGACAAGACGCCCGGGAGCGTCCTTTATCAATGCGGCGGTACCGTTGTCTTGTGTACGGCGAGTGTCTCCGAAGACGTTCCCCCTTGGATGCGAAACTCTGAGAAAGGATGGATTACCGCGGAGTACAATATGCTCCCGGGAAGTACGAGTCCTAGAAAACGGAGAGATCGGTCCAAAGTCGACGGTCGGACTACTGAGATCCAGCGGTTAATCGGGCGAAGCCTACGCGCCGTTGCGAATCTAGAAGCACTAG
Source organism: Mariniblastus sp. (assembly GCA_028823415.1). Classification (GTDB taxonomy): domain Bacteria; phylum Planctomycetota; class Planctomycetia; order Pirellulales; family Pirellulaceae; genus Mariniblastus. The sequence continues at coordinate 57,788 of JAPKBL010000012.1, read as the reverse complement.
GTGCTCGCCAAATCACGGTGGACTGTGACGTACTCCAAGCCGACGGCGGCACCCGCACCGCCAGCATCACCGGCGGAATGATCGCTTTGGTGGACGCACTCAATTCAATCAAGAAAGATCTACCGGACCCCAAGGTTTATCCACTTCGCGACTCAATCGCAGCGATCAGCGTGGGAATCGTTGATGGTAAAGCTGTGACCGATCTCGATTACCCCATGGATTTCGCCGCCAGCGTTGACATGAATGTAGTCATGACCGGTCGCGGGCAATTTGTCGAAATCCAAGGCACGGGTGAAGAAGCGACTTTTAGTGAAACGGAATTGGCCGAACTGATCAAACTGGCCAAAAAAAGCATTAAACAGCTCACCCAGATCCAACAAAAAGCAATTGGCAAACAATGGCCTAAATTTTAGCTTTTAGCTTTTGGGAAATTTGGTGGAACACTTTTCGATTTCTCCGAAACGCCAACTAGGGCTTAAGGAGCTCGTCATGTTTATTTTTTCCGCGAACATACTCGGCGATGAGAACCAAACCAGCGACTGTCATCGCGACCCCCAATAGTCCACTGACGATTGTTTCGACAGGTGTAGATACTGATTCAAATTCAATTCCCTTTAAGACGCGGGCAATTTCTTTGGCGGTCTGGACTGCCGAATGGTAACGCTCCCAGGCAATTAAAAAACAGACAACTGCGCAGCCGAGCAGAAAAACTCCAACGGTTCGGTGCTGTTTCATAATGACGATTACCTACAAACTAAGAGAGCTCACTGGCAATTTTTAAAAGAAAAATTCAACTTGATTTTTTCCTTAGGCCAAGGCGTTCCATTGACTTCAACGTACGGGTACACGAAATAATTTAGCGGGTCGTGATCAGTCTTCGGGACGAGAATTATGTCGCGACCCTCTGAAAACGTGACCCGATCCGCGGACAGCCTACCGAAATAATAATCCCTCAATTCGGGATTCTTGTCCGCCTCCGAAATATCAACCGGCGCCCAGCCAAGGCCATTAACGTGGAACCAGGCCCAACAATGGTAACCTCCGACTTGGCCTTCTTGTTTGTCAGCAGGAATGGGGAATCCGATTTCGAATTTAGCAGGAATCTGTTGGCTACGGGCTAGAGAAATAAACAAACTGTGGAAATCAGTGCAGTTACCCGTTTGGCTATCACATGCCCAAACGGCATCGCCCTTCCCGTACCCGGGCTTGGATTTATCGTAAGTCATGTGCTTCTCAACGATGTCGTAGAGCAACAAACCCGCTTCCATCGGATCACCAGGGACCTGTTTCTCGGCAAGTAGACTCTGCGGTTTACCTTCCACAGGCACCATCGCATTCGCACTCAAAAACAGTTGCTTCTGGTTTTTAGTCAACGACAATTCCGATTCATCGGTGGCCGCCTCGCTCCGGCTGATTTTATACTTAATTTCAAAATGAAGCGTTCCAACTCCAGACGAGTCCAACTGTTTTTCAAGATAGCCAATCTGGTTTTGATATTTCTCATCACGATGAAGCTTCAATTCCCCCGGCACATCCGAATTCATCATTTCGACAGTTTGCTGCGGATTGGTTTCTGCCACAGGAAACCAAATGCGAACCGACGCTTTATCGGGTAAGTCCAAAATATCAGCGCCATAATCGAACTCAAACTGACGGGATTCTACAACTGGATTTTCACTGGAATCCGACTGAGACGCGACCACCTGGTCCAAAGCACTGGTGCCGCTGCCGTCACAACCGACAGCCGCGATTGATACTAAACCAATCAAGAAAACACTGAAGCGAAACGAACACTCAAACTTCATTTTTTTACCCAAAAATATACTCATAAAAAAACTAGTCCGTTGAGGTGGATACCATATTCAATTGCGGCAACACACCCTTTACAAAGTTGGCCGAGACAATTGCCAATCCCCGATAAAACGACGAAGGGGTCTGAGCAATAATCTTGTCAAACAGAGGTAAGGACCAACGCAAGTGATCATCAACAAAACACTGGATGACTTCTCGAACGACCTCACCTTGCTCAGGATCCTTGATCAGACGCATCAACTCACTTAAAAAATCAAATTGAACGCCAAGATGATCTGACAACGAAGACTGCGAGCGATAACTCGGCAGCACGTCAAAGAACCTGTTCATCGAAGCGGCGGCGGCGGCTTGATACTGATCTTCAGCCCAAACGGATTGGACCGGAGATATGTGCCCCTTTGGTCCAATCAGAAGCTCGCAGTATTCAATCGCAAGTTGCTCGACTAATTCTGGCGAAACGAACTCAGGGAGTTCCCCGCCCAGAGATTCATAGGGCTCGCGGAACTCAGGCCCACACATCGACTCAAGGGTTGCTTGATTGACTTCAAACAACCAAAGTCTACCTAGTAATTTTACGATTTCAGCCAATTGGGCAGTCGCGTTGGGCATCCCACTCACTTAGACAAAGCTCCGTCAAAACGTTAAATCTTAACTCCGATCAACGAAATAACCTAGCGGAGTGAGAAATATTGTCGACTCAATTTCCCAATCCCTATGGATCAATTTATAATCAGGTTCCAAATATCCTGGACGAGTAAAAAATGAGAATCCTTCACTACATTGCCTTAAATGCATTGATCCGACGCATGAACGGTTCAACGACAGCTTTAACGTACTCATCCTCTTTCAGTCGATCGAATTGAACACGAAGCAATTCCCTTTGTTCTTTTTTATAATCTTCCACATCCATTATTAGTTTACGAGCTTGCCGAGAACTTGTGATTGTCGCTTCGTCGAGAGCGTTAAATGCTTCGGCTAATCGCTGATGACTCGACTCTAACTGAGGCAAAATCCGCTCGGCCGAAGCCTTGTCAGTAATTTCAACCATATTTTGGTGAAACTCATTCGTAGCACTTTTGACTTCGTCGAAACTGACTTGGATTTTTTCTGTCGATGTCTGCGTATCACACCCAACGATGCAAAAGACAGCAACTAGTAAAATAAAAATCCGACTGTGGTAAACGAACAACATCTATTCCCCTCGTATCTTGCGAAACTATACGCCTCAATAGTACCAAAACAATACGATAAAAAGAATCCAAAATCGACGACGGATGCAAAGCAAATTCACAAAAAAGCGTACGGGGCATAACAACCGGGGCGGTACCCCAAACCTAATTACGCATTCCTCGAGACAATCCGCTTGGGAATCCGCTTGGGAATCCCGAAAAAGCTGGAGAAAAAATTACTTAACGCATACCTGACTATGAAATCCGAAGAATGTAGAATGGGGCTCAAACCATGGCGCCTCCAGCGCCAATCCGCCGGTCGAACCTGACTACCCAGAACTCAACGCTCGGCGTTTGAACGTCGGGATCAGCGATTCATGATTTTCCTTAAACTGGATTCACCACTCAATGCCCCGCACCTTTACACCAACGCTATTGTGCTTCCGCACGTGCAATTCATTTTAAGAAACCCGTGTGTGATCTCGAGTTTTGGATCGGCCCTTACCCTCCATGGTGCGTTACGCCAAGCGATTCACTTTGACCATCCGCAACTCTTTGAGTCCACTGAGGCATGCCGGAAGATTCCGGCATCTAAACGCAACACACCAACTTACCAATTCGCAACTCTCAATGGATCCTTGCTGTGAAAGCCGTCATTAAAAAATATTCCGACAACCCTGAAGTCGCCCGTTCATTTGCGAACGAATTTGTCACAAAACTTCAGTCTCTGGCTAGTGAGAAAGACATCATTACTGTCTCACTCTCTGGTGGCAGTACCCCTAAACTATTATTTCAAGTGTTAGCCGAGAAACACGCTGAGGCAGTCGACTGGGCAAAGGTCCATTTTTTCTGGGGGGACGAACGATGCGTTTCTCCGGAGGATGCGGATAGCAATTATGGTGAAGCCTATCGTTTACTTTTGTCGAAAATCAGTATTCCTTCGGCTAACATCCATCGTGTTTTTGGGGAAAACGATCCGACCGATGAGTGCGAGCGATACGCAATGGAAATCTCTCAAATCCTCTCCCATAACGAAAACGATATCCCCGCGTTTGATATCCTGATATTAGGCATGGGCGGTGACGGCCATACCGCGTCCATTTTTCCACATCAAATTAGATTTCTCGAATCGGAACGCATTTGCGAGATTGCAACCCATCCCGACAGTGGGCAACAACGGATCACGATCACAGGAAAAATCATCAACGCTAGTTCCTGCGTTTATTTTTTAATTACGGGCGCAAGTAAAGCTCCTATCCTGGCCGAAATCATGCATGAATCGGGGCGCTATCGGGACTACCCCACTTCGTACGTCGATCCCGAGGGTGAGTTATTTTTCTTTGTTGATCAATCGGCAGCGACACAACTGGATTAGCTAAACGCGCTTGCTTGGATCCAGTTTGCATCTATGCGCGTCCAATTAAACCGGGTCTACAGCCGACTCGCGATCATCAATTGCAACAAAATCGAGCTGATCCGGGCCAATATACTCAGCTCCTGGACGTATCAAGCGATTGTTGGAACGTTGTTCAAAAACATGCGCTGCCCAACCAGAGACTCTCGAAAGTACGAAAATCGGAGTAAACATCTCGGTGGGAATTCCAAGGAAATGGTAAACCGACGCACTATAAAAATCGAGATTGGGAAACAGCTTTTTCTCCCGCCACATTACCTGCTCAATTCGCTCCGACACTGGATACAACACCGTATCTCCGTTGGCTTCGGAAAGTTGTTTCGCCCAGCCTTTAATGACTTCATTGCGGGGATCTGAAACTGAGTAGACCCGATGGCCGAAGCCCATAATCAGCGCCTTGCTTGACAACATTTCCATAATGCCAGCCTCTGCTTCGTCCGGCGTTTGATATCGTTCAATCAACTCCATCGCCGCTTCATTGGCTCCCCCGTGAAGAGGACCTCGCAACGTTCCAATAGCTCCCGTGATCGCAGAAAATAAATCGGAAAGCGTTGCGGTGCAGACTCTCGCTGTAAAAGTCGACGCATTGAATTCATGCTCGGCATACAAAACGAGCGAGACGTCCATCACGCGACGATGGAGATCCGATGGCGTAGCGTCATGCATTTTCTCCAAAAAATAACCGGCAATAGAAGACTCGGTCGAATCGAAATCGATTTCAGTTCCATCCTGGGCGAACCGGTACCAATAAACGAGCATGGACGGCAGGCATGCTAAAAGTCGCTCTGCTTTAAGTTCTTGCTGATCAAAGGAAATCTCAGGTTCAAGAACCCCCAGCATAGAACAGCCCGTGCGAAGGACATCCATGGGATGGGCATCCGCTGGAATCGCACGCAACGTCTGGCACAGTGCGTCCGGTAGCTGGCGGCCGTTTACCAATCTCGCAGTGAAGCTGTCCAGCTCTTTTCTTCGTGGCAGGTGGCCGAAAAGAAGCAGAAATGCAACTTCCTCAAATGTCGCTTCCGCTGCCAAATCATGAATTGAGTAGCCGCGATAATTTAATCCCGAACCTTCTTTGCCCACCGTCGCAATGGCAGTCTCGCCAGCGACAACGCCAGCGAGTCCTCCTGTTTTTTTCTTAACTGTCATTCTGAATCAGCCTTCTTTAGTAAGTCGTCTATTTTTTGCTCGTAAGCGTGATAATCAAGCACTTCGTAAAGTTCTTTCCTAGTCTGCATTTGGTCTAAAATGCTACTTTGGGTACCCGTTTTTCGGATAGTTTGATAAGCCGCGCCGGCCGCTTGACTCATCACTCGAAACGCAGTCAGGGGGTAGAGTACCAGCTCAACCCCCACCTCCGAAAGATGCTCGACCGTCATCAACGGGCTCATTCCAAATTCAGTCATGTTCGCTAAAACAGGAACACTGAGGGATTGGGTGAAAAACCGGTAATGCTCAGCGTCGGTAATTGCTTCGGCAAATATTACGTCGGCGCCAGCTTCAATATATTTCTGACAACGCTCAATCGATCGCTCCAACCCCTCCTCGGCCAGTGCATCGGTACGTGCCATGATCACGAACGACTCATCCGTTCGCGCGTCGACAGCCGCATGCAAACGGTCCACCATTTCACCCGTGCTCACCATCGCTTTATTGGGGCGATGACCACAACGTTTGGCCGCCTGTTGATCTTCAAGGTGGACTGCCGCAGCCCCCGCTTTGATGAACGCCTGGATGGTTCTGGAAATACACAGAGAATGCCCCCAGCCTGTGTCCGCATCAACCAATAGCGGAACCGCGCAAGCAGATGTGATTCGCTCGATATCCACCAAAACATCCGACATGGAAGTCATTCCCAAGTCCGGCATCCCATAGGAAGCATTCGCCACACCGGCTCCCGAAAGATAAATCGCACGATAACCTTCCCGCTGAGCAAGCAACGCCGTGTAGGCGTTAATCGTACCCGGGATTTGCAGCGGTTTTTCTTCGGCCATCGCCTTTCGAAACCGCGCGCCTGGTGTTGAGGACATACCGTTCTACTTCCTTCTATGAAATTCGAAACTGCCGAGCGTCTTGGTTAGCTAAGGTAATCCTACAGGGAAACGTCGGCCTGCGGGAAAAATCATTCAATATATGGAAGTTCGCCACAGAACCTCGAAGATTGCTTTGCCTTCAGCAAAATATGGGGGTCCTGTCCACGAGTTGGCTTTGACAGATTCAATTAGGTAGTTAACCTGAAACACTTAACCTGAAACACTTACGCTGAAACATTAACTGAAGTCGACTCAATTAGGGAGCTTCCGAGAAAACATTCTGCTTGCTTTATTGCTGCGACAACATTGCTTTCTCTTACAGATTCTCCCGTTTCCGGTCCACGCAGGAACGATCACATGGCCACTCCTACCCACTCAAGAATTGCCTCGCTTAGTCTACCTAAATTTCCAGAGGAAATTTTACGAAATACGGCACCCGCGCGTCTTTACGAAGAAGCCATCAAATTCGACCAAGGAACCATCACCAGCACTGGGGGATTGTCGTCAAACTCAGGTGAGAAAACGGGCCGCAGCCCCAAAGACAAACGAATCGTGCAGCAAGCCAGCATTAACGACGATGTCTGGTGGGGTGAAATAAACATTCCGATGCCGGAGGATTCTTTCGCCAAAGTCAAACAACAAGCGGTCGAATTTCTGGACGAGTGCCCTCAGTTCTATGTCCTCGACGCCTTCGCAGGATGGGACCCGACCTGCCGCTTAAAAGTACGTGTTATCTGCTCGCGTGCCTACCATGCACTGTTTATGCACAACATGCTGATCCGACCGACCGCTGAGGAATTGGCTGATTTTGGCGAACCTGATTACGTTATTTACAACGCCGGCCAGGTGTCGGCCGACACTTCGGTAGAAGGTGTCGATTCAACGACCTCCGTTTCGATCAACTTCGATCGTGGTGAAATGGTCATTCTGGGAACCGAATACGCCGGCGAAATGAAAAAAGGCGTCTTCACGATCATGAACTATCTCATGCCCAAACGGGACATCCTCTCAATGCATTGCTCATGCAACGTCGGCGAGAAACATGACGTGTCGCTATTTTTCGGGCTTTCTGGAACTGGAAAAACAACGCTTTCCGCTGATCCAGCACGACCACTCATTGGCGACGATGAGCATTGCTGGAACGACGATGGAGTCTTTAACATCGAGGGGGGATGCTATGCGAAATGCATCAACCTCTCAAAAGATAAAGAACCACAAATTTTCGACGCTATCCGCTACGGATCGGTTCTTGAAAACACAGTCCAGGATCGACTCACCCACGCAGTCGACTACAAAGATGTTTCGCTCACCCAAAATACACGTTGCTCCTATCCGATCGAATACATCGACAACGCCAAAATCCCGTGTATCACGGATTCACCCAAGAACATCGTATTTTTGACTTGCGACGCCTTTGGCGTTCTGCCACCCGTTAGCAAACTTACCTCGGCACAGGCAATGTATCACTTTATCAGCGGATACACGGCCAAGGTCGCAGGAACCGAAGTAGGGGTAAAGGATCCTGAGGCGACATTCTCGGCCTGTTTTGGCGCCGCGTTTTTAGTTTGGCATCCAACCAAATACGCCACACTGTTGGCTGAACAAATGCAACTCCATGGAACCAGTGCGTGGTTGGTCAACACCGGTTGGAGTGGCGGTTCATTCGGTGTCGGTTCGCGCATCAGCCTCCAATACACTCGCGCCATTATTGATGCCATTCACAATGGCTCCTTAGCGATTGCCGATTACACCACCGACCCGATTTTTGGATTGCGTGTCCCAAAATCATGCGTGGGCGTTCCGGGGAAAATCCTGCAGCCGCGTGGAACATGGGCCGATTCGGCCGCCTTCGAAAAAACGGCGAAATTGTTGGCGACGAAATTCCGCAATAATTTCACCTCCTACGCCGATAAAGCCTCCGAAGATGTGCTCAACTCCGGCCCCCTCGTTTAATCAATCTTCGCGAGATTTAACCAGCGGGAAATTAAGCGGCCTGAAGCGAACGAAAGTTGGAAGCCCAACTGATCCAATTGGTAACCTCTTCCAGATCCGGCTTTTTACCATTACGAATGATTTTCTGCCCCTCTTTGGTTTCAGAAAACGGCGAGATGATTTCGAAAAGTGTTTGTGGCTGCATTGTGGCCAGCGTTTCCGGTTCAGTAACACCGCAGGCAACGAGCAACTGCGAATCATGGCCCCTCAAATTCGGAATGCGGCAAACCAGCCTCGCTTGATGTTGCCAAACCCGAATTATCTTCGCAGAAATTCGCTTATAGTTCAGCTTGGTCTCCATTGATTCTGCGGTGTGCTTCAAAAAATCAGTTACCGTACTGATTCCAATTTTTTCAAATCTCTCCGCCGTCTTCGGGCCAATCGACGGCGCCGCTTCAACGTGATCGCTCAAATCAAGATAAAACTTGAGTGTATCCAATTTGACATTTCCCTTCTTCACTTGCTGCTTGACACTTTTTCTTTTTTCGTTTTCCGGAATCGACATCGGAGCGACACTGGGAGCGACTTGGGCAACTGCGGCGTTGGCGTGCATTCGAGGCGGTCGGGCCAGGATTGGCGCTTTGCCATTTTTCGAGAGTCGCGTTGTCTTTGACACCCGATTGGATTTAATCACATTTCCATCTGGTGCGAAATTACGAGCCTGATAGCTACGAGCTGTCCGTTGATAGGGCTTGCGACCCCCTTTGACTGATTCTTTTACCGGTGGTTTTAGCTCCGTCGGTGCGGCATTCTCCTTACCTTCGTTTTCTACCGGATCCCAATTATCCCGAGCTCGGTCCAAAGACTGATACCAACCGTTGATTCGATCAAGCGTAATCGACTCCCGCTTTACCCCAAAATGACGACCTTCACTGGTCGAGAAAAATCGCTCGATTCGATCCAATATCTGTTGTGGGAACGATGTATCTAAGTGCTCGAGGTCGGTAATTCCGCAGGCGACTAGGACTCTCGCATCAGGCGTCCTAAGCCCCGGAACATGCATCAACAGCCACAACTGTGCTTGCCAACGGTCAAGTTGTTCCGTCTGGAGATTGAGTTCCCCAACCACTCCCTCGTCGACCACCAATAAATCTCCAACGCTCTCGATCCCCTGATCGTGAAACAATCTCAATTGTTTTGCATCAAAAAACCCCATTCGATCCAACTTTGTTGTTTCATCAATAGTTGAAACGTATCCCAATCGGTCGCCGATCATACTCACCGAAACTGACGAAACAGCAGGCTGATTCTCATCGCGAAAGGGAACTTCGATTTCCCCGACCGGCATTTGCACTTGCCCTGAAACGGGAAACGGCAAACTGACAATTGAATCATCTTCCTCAATTGCCCACTGTGCTTGCGATCGAGGATACTTGGAGAGCGGGTAGGGCCGATGAAGAAAGGCCGTCGCATAAACTTCCGTCGCTACAAAATCTTCAGGCCGCCAACCGGGTTCGGTAGCGAATTCAACACTCGATTCTTCAACAACATCCTGCACGATCCCCGCATTATAAAACTCGGCCGCCGGCTTGACCGGTGGCAGTTCGAAAACTCTCACAGCCTGCAGCAACGCGGAGTTGTTGAGAGGGCGACCCAATAATATCAATTGATCGCCCGCCCCTGTTAATCCCTCTACCTCTTGAAGCAATTGGTTAACGCCATTATCGGAAAGATGAGCAAAAGCGTTGTCGATGAACGTCGGAATTTCAATTCCATTCTGCCGCAAGTGATTCTTTACGGCCAAAATAAGAGATAAATACACTCGGTTTTGAAGTTCTGAATCTAACGCCGAGAATTCACTTTCAATGCCCAACCGATTTTTCACCATCAGTTCGACTGCGGAAGCTGAAACCTCGCTGGATGGATCAGAAAGTTGTGAATCCCGCAACCAAACCGCGTCGAATTCCCCGCCGGTCAACGTCGTCAGTGCAAGACTCGCTCCTGCGATAATTGGATTAGACGGTGGCAACTCTAGTTCACTTTGACTTTTTAATGCTTCGCATTGATATCTTAACGAAATCAACTTTTGGTCGATGTCTTTAATCTGTTCTCGCCAATCCACTGGCTTACTTGAGCGAGTCAACGCAGTCCGCTGCTCAAGTAAAAATGAATGCCTATGACGTAAAAGATCTAACTCAGTTTCCCATGAACGAGCACTTGCGAGTAAATCAGAGCGACGCTGATCAATTGCATTTAAACGATTCTGAAAATCAGTCGAGGTCTCCCCTGCCTCGCTCGCTTGTGCAGTCGTCTCCGCAAAATACCGATCACGAGCCTCCTGATAACCCAGCGTTCTCGCAGATGCCATGAAACGGGTTTCACTTAAGGCAATTAAGTTAGCACCAAAAGCATCGGACTCCCGTACTTGTTCCGCAATCGATTTGCGCTCGAGAGCCAATTTTTGCAAATTGGATCCTATTTCATTGTAGAGTGCACGCAACTGCTTCAATTCGGCCGCCGCAGATTTATGCCTCAGATGTTTATACTGATGGGCTAACTCGTCACACAAACCATACAAATCCTCTCGCATATTGTGGCAAATTGCGTTGACGGTTCGAGCCATACTGGCCGTATCAACTCTCGCAGCAGCAGCGTCTCCCCAATGATTTGCGTTTCGATCAACTTCATCTACCTTGCTTTCTAGTGAAACCAAAATCTCCCTGGAATGATGGTAGGGATGCTCCTCTGAATCAAGCGTGAGTCCATTCCAGACCGCCATTTCATCGCGAATCTGGACTCGCTGCTCGTGAACGCTCAGCTGAAATTTTCTCCAGCGATGGACTTGCCCTTCAACATGGTCAAGACGCCTGTACAGCAATGACAACTCGTGACCCCCGGCATTCAATTCCGACTGAGTCTCCAGCGGAGAGGTCAAGGCCCAATTTCGAGATGACTCATAGTCATTACATTCACTTACCAGACCTGCTTTTCGTTGCCCAATTTCATTGATTGCCGCAACAACATTGTTTATTTCCAGCTCGACCATACTTAACTCAGTCGATTGTCCTTCTTGCCCTCGATGAGATTCGTCTAAAATATCGCGCCGTTCCAAATCGAGCGCATCGATCCTGTCCCGGAGTACGGCCATTTGCTCCAAACGCATTTGTGAATCCCGCTCCCTTTTTACCACCGCCTCCCGCTGCGCAATCGAAGTCTTGCCAACTGGCACTTCTAATTGCCGATGCAGTGCTCCGGCAAGCCTGCTTCCATTCGCCGCAGTTTCGAGAAAATTCACACAGAACACAGAGTCAAACAGATCTGAGCCCACTGGCGCAAGATAGCCTGTTAACGATTGAGGATCCCATTTCTTTACGGTATCGCCACTTTGAAACCGACGCTTAATCGTCGTTCGAGAATCCTGATCACGATTTAACTCACATGGTACCGAAGCAAATCGAAGCCCCAGACAACCCGCTTGATTACGCGTTCCATACGGATCAAAATCGGCCTTGAGCCCAAGACATGCGTCTCTAAAAAATTCTAGAATGCGAGTTCTGCCTGGCCCAGATTCACCACAAATAACCGCGAGACCATCGGTGAATGGTCCGAGCTGAAGGTCGTGCTGCTGACGAGTGCCCTCAATGAAAAGATCAGTAAGCTTCATTGCTCAACTCCATTTGTCATTCGATTCGATGATTGCTCACCGATCATGTAACCGCCGATTCCATTCGATCCGGATACTAATTTTCTCCCGAATTCTGAAATGCCCAACTTCGGTAAAAGCAGGGAAATTAAAAGCGGAAAAAACCCAGTATTTAAATCTAATCCACTCTAATTTTTCAACCTAGATCAATTTCCAAACGCACTGCTCCTCCCCCCCGAAGAGGCAATGGCAAAAAACCGCTAGCACTGCATTAAGTCGGTCAAAGCGCGGGGCGCCTCTGCGGAACCGTCGTGCCGAAACCCATAGTGGCGATGCGCGTGCCTAATTCCCCAACCCGGTACGCGGCTGATCCTGCCAATTACCTATTTTACAAAGCCTCCAATCAACTAACCGCTAGATTGGCAGTTCGCCTCTGGAGTCATTGGGCGTCCAGTGAAATTTGTAGTCGCTGGCAAGCTGCAACCGAGTTAGTTGAATGATCTGGTGAGTATGTCCAACAAAATGGCTTGATGCGTGAATAATGGTCTGCATTCGTGAAACATCAAAGCCCTGTATATTGATTGTCTTACTCAATTGACTTTCGGATAGATATTGCCACTGGTCTTTCGCAGCAACCACCAGCGATTCCAATTCCTGAATCAGTTCAACGACCTCGCGCCGCGACTCTGGGCTGAATTCAGATTCCCGATCCCGACTGTCATCGGCAAGGGTAAACGGAACAACGCCCCATTGCCTCAAGTTTCCAGCCAAATGAATCAACAAGTTACCGATACTATTCATCGATGGCTGGGGACGCCACCAAACCTGATTTTCGGTTAACTGGCCAAGGCAGTGATTAATTTTGACTACGGATTGGTTGAGCAAATCAACAGACAAACGGGAAAATTCCCCGGCGAATTCGGCGTTCAAAGGATTGTTCATTGGCGTGATTTTGAATTTCGATACAAAAAAGCAAAATACTCGTAAGTGCGACTACTAAAACCAAGAAAGGTTGGTAGTCCCCCTCTCGCGGGAAGGTTAAGATGTTGTAGTCGAATTTACTTCCTCTTTCACGTCAAAAATGTCGAGAAAAAAGTGAACAATAAACAGCCCAATTACCGAGTGAACCTAATTTTTGTTTTAACTGCCTTGGCAATACTGATCTGCGGATCTGGTCGAAGCTTCTCCCAAGATGACGGTGAGGCTTTCCAACCAATTTTTAACGAAAAAAACCTTGATGGTTGGTACGCCATAAAAACGTATGATCCGCGTAGTCTGTTAAAAATGGACGACGCTGCAAAAGCCAAAAGAATCGCCGATGCGAAAGCAACAACTGATAAGTTTTGGCGAGTAGAAAACGGAGAAATTGTTAATGAGGGCAAGGGGCCTTTTTTGACTTCTGAAAAGATGTTCGGCGATTTTGAACTCCTGATCGAATACAAAACCGTTCCACTGGCCGACAGTGGTATCTACCTCAAAGCCACCCCTCAGGTGCAGATCTGGGACTATACCGACAAGAACAAATTTAAACTGGGAGCTGACAAGGGATCCGGCGGACTATGGAACAACCCCGGGGGATCTGCTGGCAAGGACCCGCTCGTGTTAGCAGACAGTCCGTTCGGTGAATGGAATCGGGTGAAAATTCAGCAGATCGGGTCGAGAACAAGTATTTGGCTCAACGACAAGCAGGTCGTTGACCATGCCATCATGGCGAATTACTGGGACAAGAAGAACAAACTTCCCTTGATTGCAAAAGGGCCAATACAACTCCAAACACACGGCGGCCAAATTAAGTGGCGTAACATCTACGCTCGCGACCTTGGACCTGAAGAAGCAAACCGGATTCTCGACTCAAAAAATGACGAAGGGTTTGAATCAATATTCAATGGAACCGATCTAACCGATTGGAAAGGCCCACTTGGTAATTACGAGGTCATTGACGGCAGCATTCGCTGCAAGAAAGGGAAGGGCGGAACGATCCATACGAAAAACGAATACGAAGATTTTGTCGCTCGGCTCGAGTTCAAGCTTCCACCTGGAGGAAACAACGGGCTCGCCATTCGCTATCCCGGCGGCGGCGATACCGCTTATCAAGGAATGTGCGAACTGCAGGTACTCGATAACGAAGCGAAAAAATTTAGCCAACTTGATGAACGACAGTACCATGGCTCTGCCTACGGAATGGCCGCGGCGCAACGCGGTTACCACCGACCTGTGGGTGAATGGAATTTCCAGGAGGTGACCGTCACAGGTTCTAAAATCAAAGTCGAGTTAAATGGAACGGTTATTCTTGATTGTGACCTAAGCAAGGTGTCCAAATTCATGGCTGACCGTCCACACCCAGGTAAAGATCGAACCTCCGGATTTTTTGGACTTGCAGGACATAACGACCCTGTCGAATTTCGAAATTTAAAAATCAAACGCCTTAACAACTAAAACCTGTACGCTTTGCCCGTCTTTTAGTTTTCTCATTAAACGGTTAAGTAATCCATCAATGCTTAAATATTATTTTCGATTGCTACTTCTGTTCGGATCTGTCGTTTTAGTTTTTGCATTGCTTGGCTGTTTGATTCCACGTTCCTATTCGTTCAAATCCGAACTTGCCATACAAGGAAAGCCGGAGGCAATCTTCGCCCAGCTGGATTCGTTCGAAAATTGGCCCAATTGGTCACGGCAATATAATCCCGCTAAAATCACCGACTTAGAAATGCAGTTTAACGAGCAGAAGTCGGGGAAGGGGGCAGCCTTGAGTTGGACCGATACCCGTGGAAAAGGGAAAATATGGATCACGGAGTCGACCCCGAGTCGGGTTATCGAGTATTCCACAGATTTCGAAAAACGGCCGAGGATGTTTAGCAGTTTCGAGCTTGTTGAGAATGAAGACTCGACAACCGTTTCCTGGTCCAGTAATGGAAAATTGCCATGGGGCCCATTCTACGGATACTTCGGATGGCTATTCCCATCTCGCATGAAGACGGAATATATGATGAGCCTTCAAAAACTGAAACAATTTATCGAATCTGAAAATGCGATCTCGCCTACCGACGAAAATGATGCCGATCGCAGTTTTGGCCCATCAACGCCTCCTCAAGCCTGACTAGACTAACTAGACTGGCCGCAACTAATTGTATTGGCCCCGATCAACTCCCTATTTCCCCGGCGGCACTTACACGCGGCTTCTCCAGCGGCGCTTCTTGATCGTGCTGATGGGTCAATTCGATAACAAAGGCAATCAGAACTCCCAGCAGTAACATGCCCGATAATTTCAATCTGTCGTGCGAATGAAAATGCACCTCAGGAAGTAAATCTCCCAGCGAGATACAAAGGAAAATACCGGCTGAAAAAGCCAAAGCGACCCCGAGAATTAAATCGCGATAAGCAACATTTTGGTCGATCGCAAAGGCAAATAGAATCGCTCCCAGTGGACACATCAAGGCGAACACCAAGTTAACCGTCAATTGCTGTTGTACATTCCAACCCCGCGCGGCCATCAACGACGTAATCGATAACGCGTCTAATGGCTTGTGCAAGACAATGGCAAGAAACACACCCAATCCTGCCAGCGACAGCCCTGTCGGAGAGGTCGACTGTACGACCGCGGCCAGAGCAATTCCATCGATAATCGTATGGATAGCAAGCCCGAAACAGAGTCCAAGCCAACTAATATCTACACTGCCACCGTGATCTTCGCAATGAACGTGATGGTGATCATTCTCGTGATCGCACAATTGTTTGTGTTTGTGATCGTGCTCCAGATCTACCGCCAGATCGTGCTGGTGAAAATGAAACATCCGGATCATAAAAAACATGAATAGCAAACCGACCAACCCGATACCGGCGGTCCACTCGATGCTGCCCAGTTTATAAAACGCATGAGGCAGTAAATGCAGAAACGCGACGCCTAACATCACGCCAGAAACAAAACTAAGCGTTAATTGAATTCGTCGGTGAGTCAGTTTTACCAACGAGGGAACCGAACCACCAAACAGCGACGCCAACGCGATCAAAACGCAATAGATGATCAACAGCGTATACATTGTTGGCAGGCCCAATAAAAATAGATTTGACGCCCTTGGCCGCTTTCGAAGTCGCCATTGCAAACCTCGGAAGCGTCAATCTACCGGCTAAATCGTTTGTTAGAAAGAAGCGACCATAGTAGGCCAACCCGCCCGCTTTGCAAGTCAAAATTCATGATTGAGACCACTTTGAAACACCCCGTTTGCGAAACTGTTCGGGCAAAATCATTCCAAAGTCACTTCCGCGGGCTACTGCGAGGCACCAAATCAAAGCCACCTCAGCAACACTAAATTTGAATGGCGCTGCGACTCATCCCCCATTGGGCCAAGTCCCAATGCGTTACTCGCTCGTTTCGCTGGAACCGGAAACGGCTTGACCGTCGTTAAAAACCTCGTTCAACGATTCACAAACCCGCGAGATTACAGCAGGCGAACGACCGTAATTATCGATGGAATGGTGTCTCGTCACTTCACAAGTAATATCATGGACAGAAATAGAGTCTCCACCTTGGTAGCCAACCAGATCGGCGATGCTGAAACATGAGTCATTGGTGCGCCGGGTAATTGCTTCCGAAACCTTCACAACGCAATCGTCGCGACTAACAAATACATCGGTGTGTCCAACCAGGGAATTCTGTGGATAAATGGCCAAACTCGCCTTTGAGAACTCTGAATTAATTGCCGGCGAAATGAAGGCCACTTGATATTTCCCAACTTTGGATGCCGCCGACTGCATTTCCGCCTCCGACATTGCCGACAATACAACCTGTGCTCCAAGGCTAAATCCCCCCAGAAACATTTTTCGATCCTCGAAATGATTCAGTAGCTCGTAAAACGCCTTGCCAACGGTAACGGAACGATTTGATTTAATTTTATAATCCGGAATAGGACGTATTTTTTCAGCCTCCGACTTCCAGGCAAAAACTATAAATCTTAGCGCTGGACGCTCGCAACTGCGAAGGGAATTGTCGTAAAACTGCATCGCTCTTGATTTCGCCCACCTCAAATCAGTTCGATTGCCGTGGACGTAAATCATGGTGACTTTAGTTTTGTCATTGGCATGGTCGTTCGTAAGATTCTCAAGATCCTCGATTTGCCAACACCCGTTAACCAGACGGGAACATTCCAGCAAAGACGCGTCGCAAGGACGGCAGTGAGAATCACGTGCGGAAATTAGCCAGACGTCATCTCGAGGGCAGACTTGAATCATACGTGTTCGTCCACGCGTATCGATTGTCTCGACCCATTGACCTTCCCCGTCCTCGCCTTGTGTGATCTCCGAGTTCCAGCGCGTCTCGTTGACCGAGTTTCCAGCTTCGTATCCCGACAAAGTAAACGCCGATTTAACGTTCTCCAACTTATTTTCCTTCGCTGGATAGTCTTCAGCGAATACGGAAGGGCTAACCAAGCAGAAGACACCGGTTAATAGTGAACTGAGAATCCAAGTTTGAAGTTTCAGAGAAGTAATATTCATTGGAAATACAACTTTTCGAATTAATCCGCATGTTAGCTACAAACGGAAATGTTGATGGACGTGAGTAAGTGTTTCGAAGTACTGTAGGTCGGTTTTAGGCCGAACTTCCTGATATTTTTGCAGATGTTGTAAAAAATACACGTGATGTACTTGCACATCATTTATTGTGTTGTACGTTTCTACACCCGAAATCAGCTCCTTGATTTCGACTGTATCCATATGATTGGCATGGGAAGACATGGCGATGAAACGATTTTTACAATTTGCGGCTTGCATGTGTTTAGCTGGATTAATGAGTGGATGCGCTTGCAACGATTACTCAATCGCTCACCCTTTCAAAAACAAACCCATTCGATCGAAACTGCGATCTTGGTGTAAGGGAGATGCTTGCAGTACTTGCAACGCCCCAGCGGGACAGATGATGAACTGCGACTCCAACGTTGCCCCGTTATGCGACAACTGCGGAACGTTTGACCCTGCAATGCAGCCTGCAATCAACGCGCCTGTAGATACCGGACAGGTTCCTTCTCCATCACCGGCCCCGGCAGAAACCAGCTTTCTCAATTCGACTAACTCGTTTAACGCTGGCCTAGTGAGTGACATTGTCTCGCCCCCAGATTTTTAATCATCATGAAATAGTCCAACCTGCAACCCCACGATAATAGCTGCAGACCAGAAAAACCTCCTGATCCAAAAGAGCGGTAAGCTTCGTGCTTGCCGCTCTTTTTGCGTTTGCAACTTTGCGGCGGTCTTTGACGACAATCTTGCTAACGAGACTCACCTTCGCGTTGCCCCTTCCCAAAACAAACAACTCCCAACGCAATCTGGCCTATTAATCCATAAAACCGAGACTTTTGAGACCGAACCTCGTAAGCATCTTCCTCAACCCGGCAAAAAAATAAGGGCTACGAAGCAATCGATACGATGTATTATGTAACGGAACGGTTTTATAAAATGGGTATTACCATGCGTCGATGTAACACATCTCAGTTCTTTTTTTCTATCGCGACCGGCTTAATCGCAGCCCTATTTTGGCTCCCAATCCCGCCAGCACCGGCGGCCGACCTGACCCCCGAGAAATTACAAACCGTCAGCGAGGATCAGAAAACGCAAGAAACTGCGGTCGAAGGGGTGACCTTTTCGAACCCCGTTACCACCAAATGGAAAGTGACGGCTAAAATCCGCGGTGGTTCCGGACCGGCCGTTAACATGTTCCTCACCATGCCAATCCCGACCGAGTGGCCCGAACAATCCGTTGCGGTGGCTGAAGACGAAATCCCAACCAATATCGCCAACGTAGGTTATCGTGATCTCGACGGCGGCATTAGGCAAATTATCGCCAAGATTCCACAGATTAGGCCGCGTGAAGAAATCACGATTTCGATGACCTTTTTAGTTTCCACCAGTCAAATCAATGCCCCACAAGATCCAAGTCTTTTTGTTCGGCCAAAAACAAGCCAACGTGATGGGAAGCCATACTTAGGAATTGGACCTCAAATTAACTTCCGTGATTCAAAATTAAAAAAGCAAGTCAAATCGATTGTCGCAGAGCAGGACGCCCTATGGTCGGAAATCGAAGCGATTTACGACTGGGTACGCGACAATATTGAAGACACATCAGAACCGCCTCGCGACACAATCAAAGTCTTCCGCGACCGTCGAGGATGCAATGAGGATAAAGTAGGGCTTTTCGTTGCCATGTGCCGCGCGCACAAAATCCCCGCGAGGATGGTGTGGGTCCAGGGAACGCAATACGCGGAATTCATGCTGGTCGACTCTGAGGGTAAAGCTCATTGGTTTCCGTGCAGCGTAGGAGGTGTTCGAGAATTTGGCTCGTACTCGGAACCGCGTATCGTTCTTCAAAAGGGAGATTGCATCAAAGTTCCCGAAAAAGAAAGCCGCCAGAAATTCGTGGGAGAATTTGCCACCTGCCAAGGGAAATCTAAACCCGCAGTCGCATTCCAACGTGTCCTGCTCGAAGACTAATCTCTGCGTCGTCAAAACATAAACTCGCCAATTTGGCCCGTGTTCATGAACAATAACAAACTGATCTCGAATTACCTACGCGTCCTGTTTGTCATTTTATTAATGCAAACCTCTGTGATGGGTCAAACGCTCAATTCGAGTGAAAATGGACTTCTGACGCCGTCACTATCAAACGCGATGAATGAGAAACCCGTCGAAACCATTTGGGAATTCGGGCTTAAATTAACCTCGCCAGGCGACGCCCGAGGCATCACAGCGACGGTCCCGATCCCCATGGCCTGGCCTGAGCAAGAAATCGAAATCCTATCGGAGGAAAAATCGAACGGAGTTGGCCCAATCAGATTTAAAAACCCAACCAAACAGACGCAACAGTTCTCCTTTTCGGTCAACCGAATGGCCGCCGGGAAATCGGAAACGGCAGTCATTCGATTCAAAATTAAAAAGAGCTTTTTAACTCGCCCAAAAAACACTTTAGAATTTACCAGTGGCGGGAAATTACCGAGCGAGGTTAAGCCATTTCTCAAACCCAGTCCGTATATCGAAAGTAATTCTAAGGAAATTCGAAAACTCGCCAGCTCTCTCGAGGATGAATCCCTCAACGCCTGGTCACAAGTCGAAAAAAACTACGGCTGGGTTCGAGAAAACATAGAATATAAATTCGATAAACAAATTCACACTTGCCTGAGAGCCCTGCAAGTCCAACACGGAGACTGCGAAGAACTTTCCTCCTTGTTTATCGCCATCTGTCGGGCTCAAGGGATTCCCGCCCGCGCCGTTTGGATACCTGGGCATACCTATCCCGAGTTTTATCTGACCAACGTCAACGGGGATGGGACCTGGTTTCCATGCCAAGCTGCCGGCAGCTATGCCTTTGGAGAAATGCCCGAACCGCGCCCAATCCTTCAAAAAGGCGATCGTTTTCGGATCGCCGGTCAGCGCCAAGAGGTCCGCTACCTTCGCCCAACTTTGGTCGCAAAGCAGGCTCCTCAGGGCGTGGCAATCGAGTGGATATCGAAACAAATCAGCACTGAAAAACCTGAGTAAACCGGCTCGCGTCCCTGACCGTTGGTATCGCTGCATCCGCCATCAGAAACTGTTTATCCCGTGACCGCCCACCTGAGAATTTCACGTAGCTTGGGCGTTTTCCCTTGCCATAAAATTCCAACGCGAAAAATCCTTGCTGCCACGATCACAATCAAAATGGTCGACACCGTCATGATCAAAATGGACGCCACCGGCTGCCACCATGGAATCGCCTGCCCCGTTGCCAAACGCAGCATCATGACTGTCGGTGTCGCCGGCGGAAAGAAAGAAAAATAGGTCGGCATCACGCCTAAGGGATCGCGAACGACCATCAACCATACGAACATCGGGCTCATCATCAACATCCAGACCGGCAATAACATCGATTGCGCTTCCTTGAGTTGAGATACCGAAGCTCCAATGGCCATGAAAATTGCGGAATAGAAAAGCACGCCCGTAATTTGAAAGACGACAAACCAAGGTGCTAGGTGAAATGGAATCTGATCCAAATAACCTTGCCAACAAGCCAGCCCAAAAGCGCCGATCATATAAATCACAAATACGGTTAACGACCCGCCCACAGTTCCAAGTAATTTCCCACTCATCAATTCAAAGGGGTTCACACTACCAAGTAAAACTTCTGCAATTCGCTGCGATTTTTCCTCGAGCACACTTTCTAACATTGGCTGAGCAGCCATGAAGATAACCATAAACATCATCATCATGACACTCATTGGCAGAAAAATTGCATTCATCGGGTCGTTTTCTTCTTCGGCACTGAACCCACCATCGGAGGCGCGATCGACTAAACCCATTCCAACGACTTCGATTGGAATACTGGCTTCCGCTACGGCGCCAGGGTCTATTCCAGCACTGGCAAACCGAGCCTCGCGAACCGATGTATTGATAATGGTAGACAACCAACTGCGCGCCACCGAAAGACTGGAATCCTGAGAATAAAACCGAATCTTCATTTCGCTCGAACCGCTGCTGATGTCGGCGGGAATTTCCACAAAAGCATAAAGATCCTGATCTCGAATACGATCCGAAAGATGCGACTTAAATTCATCGCTCGCCTCTTCTGGAGAGATTCGTTCGATAAAATAACGGTCGAAGGCTCCACCTAATAAATCCCCCCGAGCATCTTCCGATTCACCCTCGGATTGAAAACCGTTACCCATGCCTTGATCGACGGATAGGTTTTTCTGATTTGCTTCAATAATCAAAAGCTCAACGAATTCCCCCGAGTGGTCAATAACAGCAATTTTACGATCATGAATTTCGATCGCGTTTCGCATCAATTCAATTGCAAACAGACTGCCCATCATCAGAACCGGCATCATGATGATCGAAAACAAAAATGCTTTCGTCCCCACCATCGCTCGATACTCACGGACGGCGATCGTAATTATTTTTCTCATAAAAATCATGCCGGTCGAATAAAGAAATCAATGAATTCCCAAGCAGATCATGATTGCAAGGCACTGGGTTAGTCGAACGAAAACCCAGTCCGCTGAGTTCACTAAGTCATGTTAACAGAACCCGAAGCTCCTATTTTCCGTCAAAAAACAAAACAAAACAACTCAATCTCACGTTCCGCCGTTTTCCCGTTTTAAGACCAACACACCCAAGACAACCGATCAAATTATCGTCTAGCAAAAAATCGGCTCAGCCCAATCGCCGCAGCAACATCAACTTACGATGCGATCTGCAATGCAGGTTTTCCTGAGTTCAGCTACGAGGAACGCGGAACCTGAAATGCAGATTAAAACCTTCTCTTTGTCCTCAGAATCTAGCTCACCATCGGCCCCGGAACCGAGTCCTTGGTTTACAAACTTCCAAGCCGCGTCTGGGTTAGGCTCAGTGAAAAAAGTGGCCACACGCTGTCCTTCTGACTTTTTTTGCTCGGCAATTTCCTGAGCCAATTCAAAAAGCTTGCGCTCTGATTTACCACGCGGATTGTCCTGATACCGCGTTAATACGACTTGGTCAAAATGCACCAACAATTCCTCTAACATTCCCCGGGCATCTTTATCACGACTGGTCGCGAAAATCAACGAACGAAGCGACGCGTTCTTCCATTCCACTAAATCGGTTCTCAATGCACTTAACATGGCTTTGACCGAGGCAACATTATGAGCAATATCAAGCACTACCGTTGCGTGCGTCGAAATAATTTCAGTTCGGCCTGGCAAACTAGCAATCGACAACCCAGTGCGAATACATGAATCTGCGATTCCCCACCCTCGGGCATTGAGCGTTTCAATAACCGCGACAGCGATCGACGCATTTCGACGCTGATGTGCCCCGATCAACTTAAGTCGTAGTTCGGAGACGTTATAGCGAACAGGGGGCAACGGCGTGGAGCCATTACCTGTCTCCGGCGAAACTTCACCTTCGACCCGAAACTCTTGTCCCTCGACCGGAAAGTCTTTGAAGTCACTTCCGTAAACAAACAGTGGAGCTTGTTTGGCATTTGCAATTTCTTTAATAACCTTGGCTGCATCCGGGGCGACCGTGCCACTGACAACTGGGACACCTTCTTTGATAATCCCAGCTTTCTCAGCAGCAATCTCGGCCAGTGTTTCGCCCAATTGCCTCGTATGGTCGAGACTGATGTTGGTGATAACACTCGTCACCGGTACGCAAACATTGGTGGAATCCAAACGGCCACCCAATCCCACTTCGAGAACAACAGCATCACAACCCTGGTTGGCAAAAAATTCGATAGCGGCAGCCGTCGTGATCTCAAAAAACGTCAATTTCTTCGATTCATTACACTCGGCTTGCTTGTCCATTTCGCAAATGATGGGATCTAATCGCTGAAGGACTTCGAGCAACTGCTCATCGGAAATGTACTTTCCGTCAATTTCGATTCGCTGGTGAATTGAATCAAGGTGAGGAGAGGTGTAGACACCCGTGTGTTTCCCTCCTGCACTTAGAATCCTCGCAAGCATGTTGGACACCGAACCTTTTCCTTTGGTTCCGGCGACGTGAATGATCGGGTATTTCGATTGCGGATTACCGAGACGAGTCAGAATTTCCCGCATCTTATTGAGCTTAAAATGCTCGTTGTCCACCGGATCCTGCCGTTCATAGTTGATTCGGTCATAGAGGCGTGAAAGATGCTCCTCCAACAAATTTGGAATTTCCGTTTTGAAATGATGCATAACGATTGCGTCAAACACTGCCTGTTATTTGGATTGAAACGTCTATTCGTTGCGAATGCGGCCAGACGACAATAATCGCCGCAACTCTCGGAATCATTTCATAACGGTTTGTATGAATTATTAGAAGGACATACGCCCGCTAACTTGATTTTTTCCATATAAGTCATGGTGCATCAAATCACCGGCATTTAAGATGGGGGTTACGTAAGATGACGGTTCAAGTCCGGTTTTTCAACTGATTAGCGCTCAGCCCTTGTTAAATCGCACTAAAATTGTCCAACGAACTGGTTTTCTTAGGTCATAATCTAGCTGATTAGAGGAGAAACCTAGTCCATTTTCCGGACTCGGGGCCTCCCCTGAACCTTTGATTCAATCGCGGCGTATATCGATTTGTAGCGGTGGATTTTCATCAAATCTTCCGATTCACTCGGGCTCGCTCGGCTAGTCAATAAAGATAAACGTCCATTTTCCGGGAAACCACGCGTTCCCGGCCACAATCAAGCTTCACTCAACGAAATTCTAACCGGAGAAACCGTTCACAATGTCTGCCGACACTCCCACGGAACAAGCCCCTCAAGCGACCGGAAAATTAGAACAAACCAATCCCGATTACGATCCCAACATCGTCATCGAAACGCAAAACTTAACCAAGGTCTACCGCGATTTCTGGGGTCGACAAAAGGTTCGCGCGTTAAATGCGCTTGATCTTGAGGTTCGCAAAGGCGAGATTTTTGGGCTCCTCGGGCCCAACGGTTCAGGTAAATCAACGACCATCAAATTACTGCTCGGATTGTTGTTCCCGACCAGCGGCCGGGCGCTAGTGTTCGGTCAAAACTCGACCGAAGTCACCAAAAACGAACGAATTGGCTATCTTCCGGAAGAATCCTACCTCTACAAGTTTCTCACCGCCGAGGAAACACTAGATTTTTACGGCCGCCTGTTCGACATGCCTGCCAAGATACGCAAAGAAAGAACGGCGGAACTCATTGAGCAGGTTGGGTTGACCTACGCCAAACGTAGGCAGTTGAAAGAGTATTCCAAAGGAATGACTCGCCGGATCGGTCTGGCGCAAGCGTTGATCAATGACCCTGATTTGATCCTTCTCGATGAACCGACATCCGGGCTCGATCCGCTGGGTACTCGCGACATGAAAGATATGATTCTTAAGTTGCGAGATCAGGGAAAAACAATCGTCATGTGCTCTCACCTGCTGGCTGACGTCCAAGACGTTTGCGACAGAATCGCAATTCTTTATCAGGGTGATCTCAAAGAACTTGGCCGCGTCGATAGCCTCCTGAAAGTCAGTGACGAGACACAAATCAAAGTGAAAGGCCTACCCAAGATTGCCGAAACCGAAATTCTTGAAGTCATCAAGAAGCATGGCGGAGATCTGATATCGGTCGAGAATCCAACAAGTACTCTCGAAGACTTATTCCTTGGCATTGTCCGTGAAAGTCAACAACGACCAGGGCATCGCTCGACTGGAGTCGACAAGAAAGATTAGGTTTTATTGATCCGCATTTAAGATTGCTCGATGTTAATAGTGAATTTTCACCTACCAAAATGCACGGATCATTTGCGAAATAGTTCCCACCCTTAAATCAAACAGACGACGGATTAAAATCAAACATGGTTGTCGAAGATTTTGTAATTTATTCTCAATGGCTTTCTAGCGGCATTGTCCAATTTGGATTTATCGTGCTGACGGCTATTCTTCTGGGCGTGTTCGCAGGCTATCTCATTGCTGCATTCCGACACGGTCCGTTCGAGGCGTTTTACGTCGTTGCGCAGGTCATCGGACAAGCCGTCCCGGATCTCTTATTCACCTCGCCTAGGCGGACCATCGCCATCGCGAGGCTTGCGATTAAAGAATCACTTCGTCGAAAAGTGATCCTCGTGACCTTTGGTATTTTTGCTGCCTCGCTGCTATTTGGCGGATGGTTCATGAACACCGGAGGGGAACACCCAGATCAAATCTACGTCAACTTCGTTCTCTGGGGAACGCAGATGCTGGTGCTCTTGATGGGAATGTTGATTAGTTCATTCAGTCTCCCCGAGGACATCAAGAACCGCACGATCTACACAGTAGTGACAAAGCCCGTTCGCTCAACAGAGATTGTCTTAGGACGGATTGTCGGATTTGGAGCCCTTTGCACCGCCTTGCTGGTGGTGATGGGAATTATCAGTTTTTTCTTTGTCTGGCGAGGGTTGTCTCACGATCATCAAATCGTCGGAGAATCACAAACCATTGCTTCGTTTTCGAGTATCCCTGAGGACAAAATCTCCCGAATCACCGGGCGTCGCGTTTCGGACAATGCGGTCATGGAAGCCGTCACGAACAAGGTTTCGGGACATTCTCATCGAATTGAATTGATTGAGGACATTCGTGAAAAAGGTCAACCCCGCCCGAGGATCGAAACGAACATCGTGAGCGAGGAGAAATTAGAGAACGGTTCGACCAAATTTCAGCGGATCGTTTGCATCCCCTATGGAGGGCACACTCACGAAGTCACCGTTAGCGATAGCGGCGCCATCTCACTGGGGTCGGCGGTTGGCTATTTCCGGGCAAGAGTACCTGTCTACGGAGAGTCTCTCACCTTTTATGACCGGCAGGGTAGCCTAAAAGAAAAGGGACTCAATGTCGGAAAAGAATGGGAGTACCGCGGCTATATCGATGGAGGCAATGCGTTGTCCCGTTTCTCTCTCTCGAAAGCGACGTTCGATTTCGAAGACTTTAGGGAGAATAAATTTCCGAGCGGCGATGTCATTCCGATTGAAATGACCCTCGGTGTCTTCCGAACCTATAAGGCCAACGTCGAAAAACGTGTGACCGGAGGCATTCAGTTCGAAAGCGTTCCTAATGAACTAGATCCTAAATTCGTTTCTGAAGTGATCGATTTTGAGACCAACGAATATGCAGTGCAAACTCTTCCAATTTCAAGAAAGATTCTGGGAAAGAAACTTGCACCTGATGGAAAAATTCTTGAACAAGGTGAGTACGACTTGTTTGATGACTTCGCAGGAGAAAACGGTAAGATCAAATTGAATCTCACGTGTCGTGACTACAACCAGTATCTGGGGGTTGCCAAAGCCGACCTGTACTTCCGAGCCCAAGACGGAGTTTACTGGTTTAACTTTTTCAAAGGCTACATTGGCATTTGGTGCCAGATGATGATCATCATCTCAATGGGAGTTGCGTTTAGCACCTTCGTCAGTGCTCCCATCGCAATGCTGGGAACCTCGGTGATGATTATTATCGGTTTCTTTACCGCCTTCATCCGCGAAATGACGCTGGCGTCCCACGAGGGTGGCGGTCCAATTGAATCTTTGATTCGAGTCGTGACTCAGAAAAACATGATTCTCGATCTCGACACTGGAGTTACCCAAACAGTTGTCGAACAATTGGATAAATTAATCGTGCAACTACTCAATGCCATGACCTATTTGGCACCCAACTTCAACCAATTAAATTTTTCTGAGTTCTTAACTTACGGTTACGCGATTGATAGCGACCGAATTCTGGTCGCACTGACAATTACACTAGGCTTTTGTGCCGGATTAACCATCCTGGGTTATTTTGCACTCAAAACACGAGAAATCGCCAAATGAATAATTCAAATCCATTCATTCGTAAAATCATTTACATCGCCTGTATTGGCGCTCTGTTGATTCCCCTCTCCTTAGTTTCGCGTCCGGAAACGCGAAACGCGCAGGGGAATATCGAAGACGCCGGTGGAGTACTCTCAGTTCTAAGAGAGAAGAACAACCTCTCGCAGGCAAAGATGTCCGAAATTGATCCTGCCAGCGAGACCATGAAACTCGCCTCTTTGGGTCTTCGCGGTGTCGCAGTCAACATGCTGTGGATGCAGGCGATGGAACACAAAAAGAAGGAGAACTATGACAAACTCGCTTCGACTTTACAGGCGTTAACCAAAATTCAACCGAACTTTGTGAAGGTCTGGGAATACCAGGCACACAACTTGGCCTACAACGTGTCGATGGAGTTCGACGATTACGAGTATCGATACAAGTGGGTTAAAAAGGGTCTTGCGTTCTTGAAACAGGGAATGCCGTACAACAAACGTGACCATCGAATGCCAAGCAAACTTGGGTTCTTTACAGGCAACAAAATGGGGAAATCGGACGAGAAACTCTCATTCCGGCGCATGTTCCGTAAGGATGATGACTTCCATCAAGAAATGTCTACCCACATCGCGCCGGACCTATATGATCAACTCAGCTATGGACCTGACAGTTGGAAAATGGCCTACCAGTGGTACGCCTACTCGCGTGACATGGTCGAAAAAGACAGCTGCCCACAGCGTGAACCGGACATGATGTTTTACATGTACCGTCCGGCCCAACTGCGAAACCAGGGTCTCGCACTCCAAGAAGAATTCCGATCCGATGAGATCATCCAGGAAGTCTGGCGTGAAGCCATGGATGAGTGGACTGGCTATGGTAACGAGGAAATCTCCAACACGCAGGGGATTACTGTTTCGCTCGAAAAAATCGCTGACTATGAAAGCGACATCGAGGCAGAAAGAAGAATTATTGACGAACTCGTTCCGCCGGGCACCCGTGATGAAATCATGGAAGACCTCATGAACGAAGCCAAACTGACGGAATCCCAGAAAGCCGTAATGGCGATGGATCCGGCAGAAAGAAACGACGAAGAAAATGCGCTTGCAAGAGGCATTTCAAGGTTCTTAAATGATAGCGCCAAAGGCCTTGATTTGACGATTGCCCGTGAGGCAAAAGAAGAAGATAGAACTCTGGCAGATCGATCCGCACTCGAAATCCAGAGACTACTGGAGCAAATCCGAACAACTGACAAAAGCGCCGGTACGATCAACTACCGATACTGGAAAGCTCGCAACCGTTCAGAATCGACGCAAATGACAATCGCTGCTCGACAGTCTCTTTTCGATGCCAGAGAAATGTGGCGAAAGTCCATTTATGACGACGAATATGATTTTGATTACAAAACCAAAACAAAGTCGATCACTAATCAGGGAGCGATCTCGCTGTACTTGACCGCATTCAGCAGATGGTCGGAAGTCCTGCTCGATTTCCCAGATCTGAAAGACGGTGCATTTGCCGATCAACTCATCGATGCGGTCAAGGAATATCAAGACATGCTGAAGATTACCAATCGCGAGTGGCCGGACGATTTCCCACTTCAATCTTTCGTCGATTACAGAGCTGTAAGCGGATTTGCAGATGACTACATCCCAACAACCGATGACATTGAAGAACTCCGCTCAGGCCGTCAAGGTGATGACAATTCAGACTCGGGTGGCGATATTGGCGACGAAATGCCTTCCAAGAAAGATCCTGATATCGAAGATGCACCTGCCGACAAGCCTCCAGTAGAGACCCCCAAAACAGATCTGTTGGATAAACCCGCCGATGCCCCGACTGCCGATAACGCCAAAGAAGGTGCCGACCAACCGCCAGCAGCATCGCTGGAATTAACCGGGCCAGATAAAGCCGACGTCGAGAAGAGCGAGTCAGTTGAAGCATCAACTGAGAAACCAAAGACGGAAGAAACATCTGAAAAACCAGAAATTAAAAAATGAACCACCCGAGGTACAGACGCCTCAGGTACGGTTTAATTTTTTAGGTTTGACCGGTGTGTCAGAAACGGCGGGTACGCTTTCTCCCGATTAGGAAACGTGAGTTTTCGCGTATTCCTTGAGCCCTTCGGCGAGGCAGACCATCGCAGACTCTAGGTCGTCCTCATTTAGCACGTAAGCGATTCTTACCTCATCGTGCCCTAGTGCAGGACTTGCATAAAACCCGGCCCCTGGCGCCATCATGACGGTCGTCCCTTCGTACGAGAATTCTTCGAGCATCCAGCGACAAAAATCCTCTGAATCAGCAACGGGAAGCCGAACCATCGCGTAAAAGGCACCATTGATCTCTGGGCACACCACCCCTTCGATACGATCCAGAGACGCCTTTAGCAAATCTCGCCGCTTGGCATACTCCCCAACCACACCTTCGTAGTATTCCGGAGGCAGTTGGTAGACCGCCGCAGCACCTAACTGCCCCAGCGTCGGAGGTGAGAGTCTCGCCTGGGCCATCTTGAGAATTGCGTCCATCAACACCGCATTCCTCGAAATCACACAACCGATCCTCGCTCCGCAGGCTGAGAAACGTTTCGAAACCGAGTCGACGACGATTACATTCTCCTCAAGACCTTCGAGCCCAAGGGTTGAATGGTGAACGTTGGAATCATAAGCAAACTCTCGATACACCTCGTCGGCAACCAAAAACAAATCATGCGCCTTCGCAAATTCCCGCAGCTCCTCAAGCGCCTCCTGAGGATATAGCATGCCCGTGGGATTTCCCGGATTGCAAATTAGAATCGCACGCGTACGCGGGGTAATCTTTTTTTCAAAATCCTCGATAGAAGGCAGGGAAAAATTACTCTCAATCGTTGTCGAGACGGGCACCACAACGCCGTCGTTCCCCAATGAGAACGACACGTAGTTAGCGTAAAATGGCTCGGGCACGATAACCTCGTCCCCCGGATTTACGATCGCCGTAAAGATGAAATTCAACGCCTCGGACGCTCCCGTCGTCACGATGATTTGGTCTTCCGAAACAGAATGGCCCAGTCGCCCATAGTAGGCGCTGATTTGCTCTCTGAGCGACTCGATTCCCGCGGAATGGCTGTAGGCCAAGACCTTCAAGTCAGCTTTCTGAATCGCTTCAAAAAACTGAGGTGGAGTTTCAACATCCGGCTGTCCAATATTGAGGTGAAATACCTCGGTTCCTCGCGCTTTCGCTTTTTCCGCGTACGGAACAAGCTTACGAATAGGGGAGGCGGGTAACGTTAACGCACGATCAGAAAGTTTCGGCATGGAATACAAGTCCGGGATTGTAGGATGCAGGTTAAAAAGCACGTCCAAATAGAATGCTCGCAAACTTTACACCTATGATGGGGCGAAAACGCCGGAATTTCCAGAGGATGGAAAAAGAAAATTTGTTGATTCCTCAACTCCGCTTTTAGAGCCGAAAAACCAACATTCAGTCTCATCCGGTCTCGCCCGAATGAATATTAAATCAAAAAAAAACCGCCGGAAATTCCGACGGTTTTCAATGCTATGATTTAAGAGCAGGAAATTCGATTCCCAAACTCTCAAAACGTTCCGACTCTCAAAACGTTCCGACTCTCAAAACGTTCCGACTCTCAAAACGTTCCAATTTACTGAACCATGTCCTTTAGGCCTTTGAGGGCACGAACCTTGATCACTTGACGAGCAGGTCGTGGCTTAGCCCAGACCATTTCACCTGTTCCTGGGTTTCGAACTTCACGCTTAGGCATTGCAGGCTTGTCTTGAACGACAATTTTGCAAAGACCGGGAATCGTGAACTGACCAGGGCCACCAGCCTGACAATTTTTTGCGATTTCAGATGTTAGGGCTTCAAAAAAAGTTGCGATTTCTTTTTTCGTGTGACCTGTTGCTTCCGCCATGTTGTTCATGATTTCGGACTTGGTCGGGGCTTTTGGGCCAGTCTTTTTCGCCATAAGACGATGCCTCCAATGAGTGTAGGTTTTGGATTTAAAAACTCGGAAACTCGGGAAAAACAAGTTCTTCCGAATTACGCGACGCGGAAATTAGACTCAGTTAGCCCAATAATTCAATACAGCATTGCAAAAAACACGGGCAAAACGATGATTTTTGCCCAAAAACTGCGTTTTAAGCGGATTTTTTTACAAATACACCCGTATTTCGTCGTACATCTGGAATATTTCGCCGGTTCACCATTAGCTGAACTCGTCGTCCGGACCGCTCCAAAGGTGCACTTTACGTAACTTAATTGCTAAAATTCAATCGTCGGAGCGAGTTCCTCACACGGCCAACTATTTTTTAAAACCGTTCATGAAAACCAAACTAACAATTTTGTCCTGCCTGTTCTTAATCGCCAATTCTAGTTGGATTTTATGGGCCAATACGGACCCGGAATTACCGCCCCCCAACTCAACTGAATCCACAGAGAAGATTGGTGATCTATTAAAATTCCCCGACAACAAAGACGACCTGCGAGAGATCCAAAGACAATACACGCACAAGATACTCCCGGCACTCAAACAATATTGCGGAGAATGCCACTGGGGAGACGGCGCCGAAGCTGATTTCAACCTAGAGGGTTATGTCACCCTCGATCAACTTCTCAACGGGCGGAAGAAGTGGAAAAAGGTCGTGGTTCGAGTCACTGCCAAAGAAATGCCTCCGGAAGATAATCCTCCGCTACCCGACAAAGAACATCGGTTCCTACTGGATTGGGTAGATAACCTTCTCACCAGCGTCGACTGCACGGAAATAAACCCCGGTCGCGTCACGATCCGCCGATTGAACCGAACCGAATACAAAAATACGATTCGCGATCTGATGGGTGTTAATTACGAGCCTGCGGATCAATTCCCCGGAGACGATGTTGGTTATGGGTTCGACAATATTGCCGACGTCTTATCGCTTCCCCCGATCTTGATGGAGAAATATCTCCAAGCTGCGGAGGAAATTACTACCTCCGCCGTGGTCGATCCTTCGGTTCCACTATTCAAGGAAACCGTTAACGGAAGTCAGTTTAAAAAAACAAACGGCTCCAGACCCTTCCAATCCCAACATGTGCTTTCAACCAACGGCACCATTACCCACCAACTAGACACCATGGCCGGCGGTAAATATGAATTATCGATCGTCGCCTTTGGAGATCAGTGGGGAGACGAACCGGTTAAAATGGGCTTCGCTGTCAACGGAAAAAAATCTGCTTCTAAAACAATCAGGGCAACCCGAGAAAAACCCGAAACCTTCACATTTCCCATTCGACTAAAAAAAGGGGAGAATCGACTTGAGGTTAAGTTCCTCAACGACTTTTACGAGCCCAACAAAGGCGATCGAAACCTCTACGTTGTCAGCGCTACCGTGAGCGGGCCAATGGGCGCTCTTCCGCAAACCCATCTCGATTTAATCCCCAACGCTCCCAAGACTCCCAAAGCACAAAGAGTCGAAGCTGAAAAAGTACTCAACGTCTTTATGTCGCGAGCTTATCGTCGCCGAGCGACGCAAGGTGAATTAGGCAGGTTGATGAGACTTTACGATCAGTCCCGCGCGGACGGGCAGGGATTCGAAGTCTCACTCAGATTTACTTTTCAAGCGGTCCTGGTTTCGCCTTACTTTTTGTACAAAGTAGAAGCCCCCACGGCGCTCGGTAAAACGAGAAACTTAAACGACTTTGAAATTGCAACGAGTCTTTCCTATTTCCTTTGGAGCTCAATGCCCGACGCAGAACTGTTTCGTTTAGCCTCCCGCAAGGAACTTTCCGACCCTGCCGAATATCGACGGCAGATCGCGCGAATGTTAAAAGACCCCAAGGCAAATGCACTCGTGGAAAATTTTGTGGAACAATGGCTCCAACTAGGACACCTCGAGCATTTCAAACCTGACCCCGACCTATTTCCGGGAGTTAATTCTGAGATGCAGCGGGACATGGTGATCGAGACCAAGCTCTTATTCGCCGATCTGATCAAACGCAACGCAAGTATCCTCGACGCCCTTGATTCAGACAGCTCTTTTATTAACCAGCGTCTCGCCGAACATTATGGGATCCCAGGGATTCGGGGAGAAAATTTCCGCAAGGTGTCGATGGCAAAATATGGCCGCGGTGGGTTAATGACTCAAGCCAGTGTGCTGACATTGACCTCCAACCCCACCAGAACATCGCCGGTAAAACGTGGCAAATGGATTCTTGAAAATCTCCTCGGCGAAGAACCCCCACCTCCTGACCCCGCGGCAATGCAATTGGAAGATCAAGCGGAACTCACGGGAACGCTTCGCCAGCGAATGGAACAGCACCGCGCCGATCCGGCCTGCGCCGTGTGCCATCAAGTAATGGATCAACTCGGATTCGCGTTAGAAAATTACGACGCGGTTGGCAAATGGCGAGACACCGATCAAAACAACACGATCGATTCCTCGGGAGAACTCCCTGACGGCACGCGATTTAAAGGTGCGATTGAACTTCAGGAAACGCTGAAAACGAAAATGAAGGACCAGTTCGTAAGATGCATGACCGAAAAGATGCTTATTTATGCACTCGGTCGAGGTTTGGAGTATTTTGACGAATGTTCAGTCGATAAAATATTAGCGGAGATCGAACCGGGCGGCTATCGTTTTTCTGAATTGATTATCGCAATTGCGAATAGCGATCCTTTTGTCAAACGCATCGGCCCTCCCACTCTCGTTACCGATGAGTAATCTTCTATAGGATTTATTATTTATGATGGGCAAACAATTAACTCGCCGCACCGTGCTTCGTGGATTAGGGACTTCACTCGCCCTCCCATGGCTCGAGGCGATGTCGCAACCGGCACCTTTGATCGCCAACGTGACTAACCGACAGGCAATCACCAAACCGCCTGTGAGAATGGCATTCCTGTATGTCCCCAACGGCATGCACATGCCTGACTGGATTCCTCAAGGTCCGGGCAACGGCGACTTTGAACTGCAGTCCATCATGGATCCCATCGCCGCTCATCGAGAGAAAATGAACATCTTTAGCGGGCTCTCTCTGCGAGGGGCGCAGGCCCTTGGAGATGGCGGTGGTGATCACGCTCGATCTGTCGCATCTTTTTTGACCGGAGCCCATCCCAAAAAAACACATGGCAATGATATTAAGAACGGCACTTCGGTTGACCAAATCGCAGCCGAAAAAATTGGACACCTCACCAAACTAAAATCACTCGAATTGGGAACAGAAGGAAGCTCAACGGGAGGAAGATGCGACTCTGGCTATAGCTGCCTCTACACCTCCAATATTTCTTGGCGAACCGACACCTCGCCGCTACCAAAAGAAATCAATCCAGCAACCGTCTTTTCGAGAATGTTTGGCTCGGCCGACCGCATCGAAAATCTTCGAGCGCAAAAGAAACAAGCGTCTGGACGAAAGAGCATTCTGGATTTCGTTCGCGGAGAAGCGAATTCGTTGAGTGGCTATCTTGGTCAGCAAGACCGACGGAAACTCGATGAGTATTTGTACGCAGTGAGGGATATTGAACGGCGTCTAGCCTCGACCGACAAACTGGAAAGCTCTGACGATGATCACTCTGATTACCCACGGCCCGTCGGAGTGCCTGCCGAATACTCTCAGCATGTTAAAATCTTGCTCGACATGATGGCGCTTGCCTTTCAATCAGACACCACACGCATCTCGACATTCATGTACACCAATGCAGGGGGCAATCGAGCCTACCGGAACTTGTCGATTCGTGAAGGTCACCACAGCATCTCCCATCACGGTGATTCGCGTGACAAACAACAGAAAATTAGCAAAATCAATCAGTACCATATGAGCCTCGCGAATCACTTCATCTCGAAACTCGATTCCATCGAAGAAGGCGACGGTACATTACTGGACAATTGCATGGTCATGTACGGTAGCGGAATTGCCGATGGCAACTCACATGCCCACGATAATCTTCCGATCATGATGTTCGGCGGCGGAGGAGGATCCATTGAGACCGGTCGTTTCATTCGATTCCGGAATCGCACGCCGTTGACGAACCTCTATGTTTCTATGCTCGATAAAATGGGTGCTCCGGTCGAATCCTTCTCAGACTCTAATGGGAGACTGCCCGAACTCGATGGTTGAACCGGCCCCGCAAGCCTTACTTTCTTCGTCGCTACCGTCTATTCCTCACTAGCTTTGGGCTGAAAACAAAGAACCAACACCTACCATGGCCAATGAAGATCAACATTTCATGCAGCTTGCCATCGACGAAGCCCGCAAAGGCCAGGGCAGGGTGGAGCCTAACCCGATGGTTGGATGTATCCTCGTTGACCATGATGAAGTGATCGGACGCGGGCATCACGAAGAGTTTGGAGCCCCTCATGCCGAGATCAATGCAATCGAGTCTGTCGGTGAATTAAATACGCATCGAGTAAGCGGTGCGACCGCCTATGTCACTCTTGAACCATGCTCCCACACTGGCAAAACCGGACCGTGCTCGACCGCCTTGATAGACGCCGGAGTGTCGCGGGTGGTGGTTGCTCACCATGACCCCAATCCACTCGTCGGTGGAGAGGGAATTCGACAACTGCAAAACGCCGGAATCGAAGTAACTACAGGGATACTTTCGAAGCCAGCCGAGCAAGTCCTCGCCCCCTATCTCAAATGGACCCAAAAACGCAAGCCTTGGATCATCGCGAAATGGGCGATGACGCTCGATGGAAAAATAGCGACCGTTTCGGGGGATAGCCAGTGGATTTCGAATCCCTCTTCACGAGAGGTTGTCCATCAAATCCGCGGAAGGGTTGACGGCATTATGGTTGGAATTGGAACGGCAATCGCCGATGACCCAATGCTAACGGCGCGTCCACCGGGTTGTCGCCAGGCAACTCGAATCGTGATCGATTCCAAGGCGAGTATTTCCCCAGAGTCGAAATTGGTTTTATCTGCCAAATCGCACAAGACAATTATTGCGGTCGGGCCGGAATCGGCCCCGCACAATCGAGCGCGTCTGACCTCACTTGGCTGTGACGTTTTTTGTTCAAAATTTGAGTCCGCAGACGAGCGTCTGAAAGACCTCCTAACCCATTTAGCCGAACTGGGCATCACCAATTTATTAGTTGAAGGTGGTGGAAAACTTCTCGGCTCTCTCCATACCATGCGGGAAATTGACGAAGTACATATTTTCATCGGTCCAAAAATCATTGGCGGCAGCGAAGCGTTATCCCCGGTCGAGGGAGACGGACTGCCCAAGATGAGTGACGCGACTGAGTTATGGAACATTAAAGTCGAACAGATTATCGACGACATTTATGTCTCGGGCCGCATTGGGTAATCGGCAACAGAATTCAGCAATACATTAGATTTGCTAAACACCGATCAAGACAATCAGGAGAGCAATCGTGAGAGCCTACAATCGAATTTTCAACTCAGTTTTTCCAATCGCGGCGATGCTGATCCTGTTCTCCTCAAGCTCGCCTATTTCGGGACAGGACGCTCCGACACCGGCTGAATTCCTCCCCCCATCCACTGTCATTTACGGTGAAATAAAAGCTCCGTCGGTGGTCATCGAGGCTCTCAAAAGCCACCCGGTTGTTGGGCAAATCCTTGAGATCGAAGGGATCCAAACGCTGATGCGAACTCCACAGTTCGCCGCGGTGATGATGTACTGGGGCTTGCTGGAACAGGAACTCGAAGAAGATCTCTTCGAATCACTGAAACGACAAACCAAGAATGGGATCTGGTTCGCCGTCGATCTTGAATCCGAAGCGGTCGTGTTGATGTTTCGCGCAAAGGATGAAGCTGGGCTCAAACGCACTGTTGGCAAACTACTTAAAATCAGCAGCCAATGGCTCCCCGACCAACGCCCATTGAAGAAGGTCAACTATCGCGATGCGGTTGCTGCGGAAATCCAGGGAGCCGGCTTAATCGCGAGGTATCAGGATTGGTTCATCATTACCAATCAGTCAAAAATGGCGAAAAAGATTGTCGACAACCTGATCGATGGGGCAGCGAGCTCGTTATCCGAATCACCTTGGTTTACCCAAGTTTCACCAAAAAATGAACAGTCCGACGTTTGGCTGGCCGCTGACATGGAAACGATTCGAACAACCATGAACAATCCATCGGCCTTTCAGGGCAAGACCGACAATCCCGCGATCGAGATACTCCTCGGTGGCATCCTCGATACCCTGCAGCACACCCCCACGGCTACCGCCCGCCTAACAGTAAACTCGAATATTCAACTGTCTATCTCTGCTCCGTTTGACCCAGACTGGGCAAACGAGCACCGTGAATACTTTTATGGCACAGACAATCAGGGGAGAGCTCCGGTTCCGCTGCGACCGAGAAATATGATTGCGAACCTTTCAACCTACCGTGATATTGGACGATGGTGGCTATCGAAAGAGGACCTTTACGACGAAAGCGTAATTGCTCAACTCACTCAAGCGGACACCCAACTGTCAACAATTTTCTCCGGCATGGATTTCGGCCAAGATGTTCTAGGTGCCTTAAAACCGGGTGTCCAAATTATCGTTGCCGAAAACGAGTACGAAAAAAATTACGAACCTGACTTGAAGCTTCCCGCGTTTGCGTTGGTCGGTAAACTCAAAGATCCCCAAAAATTACGACGCAGACTCAACATTGCCTTTCAGAGCGTGATTGGATTCGCAAATATCAATCTCGGTATGAATGGACAACCACAGCTAGAAGTTGAAACCGAGAATATTAACAAGACGAAAATCACATCTGCGGAATATTTTTACGAAGACGATACGGAAGAGGGTTTGATTTTGTTTAACTTCTCGCCCTCGATTGCTTACACTGGAGAACATTTGATTCTTTCAAGCAACCGAAAACTTGCCTTGGAACTATCTCAATTAGTCGCGGGGACACCCGGAGCTTATGAAAGCCAAAGTAACACGCTGGCAACCATCGATGGCGAAAAACTGACGAAAACACTGGGCGCTAATCGTGAATCATTCATCACTCAAAACATGCTCGAAGAAGGCAATGACCGACGGGATGCTGAATATGCGATCGATTTAGCGCTTTCGATGGCCGAATTAATCAAGATGATTCAATTCGATTTAGAAGTAACGCCCCAACGGATGAATTTTCAATTTGAGTTGGGTTTCCAACCTTCTGAAAATGCCTCCGATTCACGAACACAATAACGTGGCGATTAACATGTTTGATAACGTAAACCCAGACGAGGCATGGCAACCGTTTGAACCGGAGAAGGACAAACCTTGGGATCTCCGACTCGCGTCACACTTATATCGCCGTGCCTGGTTTGGCGGAAATCCCACCCAGATCCAGGCCGCTGTTAAACTCGGATTCGCCGAATCAGTCGCGTCGATTCTAAAACCCCGGCGCAATGAGAATTTTGAAGCTGAAATGAACACCGCCGCCCGCATGGTCACCGGTGGCTCAGACTCCCGGCAACTCGCGGCTTGGTGGATATTGAGAATGTTAAAAACATCTAATCCACTCGTTGAAAAAATGACATTTTTTTGGCACGGGCACTTTGCGACCGGCGCCGAAAAAGTGCTCAACTCCCGCGCAATGTTGCGGCAAAACCAATTGCTTCGAAAACACGCGTTGGGAGAATACCCTCCTTTAGTTCAATCCATTTCACAAGATGTGGCAATGTTGGTCTATCTCGATTCAGAGGAGAATCGAAAAACGCGACCTAATGAGAATTACGCGCGGGAATTAATGGAATTATTCTGTCTTGGTGTCGGAAATTATTCCGAACAGGACATCAAAGAAGTCGCGAAGTGCTTTACCGGATGCGAGGTAAAAAAAGGAAAGTATCAATTTAATGAATACCAACACGACCACGGGGTGAAGTCGTTCCTTAACCGTTCCGGGAAATTCCGTGGCGACGACGCGATCAACATTATCATGGAACAACCTGCAGCCGGTCGTTTTCTTGCCAAAAAATTAATCCGTTTTTTCGTATTTGACGATCTCGCCATCTCGGACCGATTGGCTGAACCGCTCGCCGAACATTTAAGAGCAACTGATTTCAATATCACGAAAGCCTTGAACCTGATTTTCTCAAGCAAGTTATTTTACTCCGATGCGGCGATTGGAAAGAAAATTAAAAGTCCACTTGAATTGAGCGTTGGCTTTCTCCATTTCCTCGGCGCCACGACAAATATTACGGAAGTCTCCCGAAAGCTCGCTGCGATTGGTCAACTTCCCTTATTCCCGCCGAATGTCAAAGGCTGGGAGGGGGGAAAGAATTGGATCAATGCCTCGACCATTCTCGCTCGGGCTAATTTGACATCTGGAATTCTGGCCAACGAAAAAACAAAGTACGACCAAGGTGAATTATCCGAATTATTTGGTATTGACTCTCCGCTAGGGGCAATTGATTCAGCGCCGTGGGTGAATGATTACTTTTTTGCCTCGCCCCTAACCCGTGAATCTGAAACGCAATATCTAAATTGGATCAAACGCACCAACGCTCAACCGAAAGAAATCCTGGCCTACCTCACAGCACTGCCCGAATTCCAACTCAACTGAATCAACCATGTCCCCACGAGCAACGAAATGACACATCGACGCCAATTTCTAAAATCAGCACTTGCCGGCACCACGGCAATTAGCCTTTCTGGCAGGATGCCGAAGTTTCTCAGCGGGGCATCAAAATTAGCGTCTTGCGGCTCAGAAAACATCCTGGTCGTCATTCAAATGAGTGGCGGCAATGACGGATTGAATACCGTGATTCCGTATGGTGATGATGAATATTATAAGAATCGGTTCACGCTTTCGTTTAATAAGAATCAAGTCTTAAAAATCGATGATCACGTCGGGCTTCACCCGGCACTTAGCGGATTTGATCAACTCCTTCAAGCGAATCAAATTGCGATCATTCAGGGAGTTGGCTACGAGCACCCTAATCGTTCGCACTTTGAGTCAATGGACCTGTGGAATACCGCTCATCGAACTGACCAGAAATCGAATTATGGTTGGCTAGGCCGTACGGTAGAAAACCATTTTCTCAAGGAAGATCTGGCAGCCATTCATCTTGGAAAAGGGCTACAACCGCTCGCATTAAAAACGGTAACCCGCCCGGTTCCGTCCATTCGATCAATTGACAATTTCAAACTGCGATCGATGAAGGGGGACCGCAATATCGAGGCACTGACCAAAGCGGTGGAAACCCATCGCCCTTCGAATAATCATTTGCTCGATTACATTCAGAATTCTGCCCAAATTGCTTTGAGCACCAGTCAGCGAATTGAGGGGCTTAAGACACGTCCCTCCAACCCAACTGGCTATCCAGCGACCGACTTAGGCACCAACCTTCGCGTGATAGCCGATTTGATCGAGAGTGATTTACCTACGCGGATTTATTACGTCACGTTAAATGGATTTGACACCCATTCCAATCAAGCCGCGACCCACCAGAACTTGCTAAACGATCTCGGCAATTCGATTTCTGCCTTCATGAAGCAACTCGAATTAGGTAAGAACGCAGATCGGGTAGCTATTTTTTCATTTTCAGAATTCGGAAGACGAGTAAGGGAAAATGCAAGTCGAGGTACCGACCACGGAACAGCAGCACCTGTTTTCGTTTGCGGTCAAAAAGTCAACGGGGGCGTGATCGGCACACCACCAAATCTTGTTGACCTCGATCAAGGCGACCTCAAATACCAAATCGACTACCGACGCGTCTATTCGGATCTATTGAAAA
Source organism: Mariniblastus sp. (assembly GCA_028823415.1). Lineage (GTDB taxonomy): Bacteria > Planctomycetota > Planctomycetia > Pirellulales > Pirellulaceae > Mariniblastus. The sequence goes on along the minus strand of JAPKBL010000012.1, from coordinate 16,883 downwards.
ACTGGCTTGGCGTTGCCCCTGGCGAGATCCTCGACGGTCAATTTGAATCACTTGACCTATTCTCCTAAAGATTTGGCAAACCCAAGGTTTGTGAGCGTCGACGAGCCGATTCGTTACTTGAAATCAAGCTCTATATCCTGCTTGTCAGCACCGCGCTCAAGCGAAGTAATTGTTATCAGACTTTTTAAGGCTTGTAATTCTGGCTGAAGATTCGGGGACGTGTATTCAATCTCAACCGTGCGTTGTGCTCCCGCTGGGATTGATCCGATTGGAAGGATCAATTCCTTCTCACTTCCGATCGGTCCCGCTTCAACGTTGCTAAATGGAGACTTGATCTGGCCATTCAACTGTCCAGGGAATCGACTGAATAGTTTGACGTCGCTGGCATCGGCATCCCCTTGATTTATGATCGTGGCGATAACACTGCACTGGTTAGGCCGAATCTTGGGCCCCAGTTCAAGTCTTAGCTGAAGGGGAGAATTGGCGTTGGCCGGTGGTTGATTAAACCCGTTCTGCGCGCCAACCTTCTGCGGACCAACGGTAACGCAGTAGCTTTTCTTTAACGTCTGTACTCCGTCCGCACTAATTTCTACTTCGAAACAATGCTGGCCGGCGTCTCTCGTCTGAAAGGTAAGTACCGGAATTTTATCAGTTTGGGCAGCCGGCATAAACGGATTCTCAAAACTCGCTGATCCCGCAGGAACATTACTGTTTAACCGTACAAACGCGGGCGGCCAACTGATGGCAATTTTCACATTTGACAAACCCTCACCACATCGATTTGCGACGCCCAAATTAACTGAGATGCTCTCACCGACGGCCGACGTTGTCGGACCATTCATACTTAAATCAAGGCATGGCTGGATAATTTCTGTCTGAACCGGCGCCTCAGTTTTCAACCGATCGATCGCACTGGCCACCTCGAAAAATGCCCCTACACTTCCTAGCTTGTTTGATTTCAGCTGAATCTTAATCTGTTTGGGCGTTCCGCCGGGGGCGACGTCACCCAAATCCCATTGATAAATCTTCGCAAATTGCTGAGGACTTGGTGAGCTTGAAATATAGTTTACACCAGAATCCAGATTCTTCATTTTAAGAACGACTTCACGAGCCACGAGATCTCCCGGGTTCGAAATTTCCACGGTGTACTCAAATGGCAAATCTCTCTCGGCTTTTTCAGGCCCAAACGCGCGAATCGTGAGTGCCGGCGCTCTCCAAATCACCGTCGTGACCCCGCTTTCAACCACGAGTTCAGGCTCGCCGAAAATTGGCGGTCGAACGATGTCCACTCGCACTTGCGTAGTCCCCGGTTCAAATTGCCCTGAGGGCTGACGTATTTGGGCGATTGCTTTTCCATTGGCGTCGGTTGTCGCCGTGGCGGTTTGGGAACCTGTCGGGGCAAATTCAGCAGGTGCTCCACCGACAATCGCATAACGTGCCTCCCAACCTTTGACACCTCCTCCATCGGCGCTACTTACCATCGTCGCGAGCGACTGGACGGTTCCTGCAGTTGCCCGAACAGGTGCAGGCACCGACCATTGACCGTCAACCCAATGAATAACAGTGGAAGCCCGTCGCTTATCCCACCCCTCCGATTTCGGCGCAACTGCCGTAACATAACTCGTCCCCGGTGATGAAGACGAAACACTCACAAAAGTCTGCCCCTTCGCTAAATCGATATCGTCGGCGGGAGTTGGGGTACCACGTGTCAGGACAATTCGCTTCAAACTTGTACGTCCCTTCGCATACTGGCCGCTTAGTTTTTTAGACGTTGGGGGAATCAATTTGTTAAATGTTGAATGATGATTTCCACCAATTTCGATCAATTCACCAACACTATTGTTAGACAACATCCATTCGAGAGGTTGATTTTTTACGAAGTACCCATCGTCTCCACACAAACCCGCAAGGACGACAACTTCACTGCCGACCGGTGCGACGATCCGAGACGGCGTAATCACAATTTTCCCGGACTGCCCAGGAGATTTCCAACCTTTTAAATCCGGCACGTATCGCTGCTTTTTCGCTTTCACTTGAACAGGCCCATCACAGGGAGGGGGGGTTGCTGGTTGACGAAACGCGGGGCCGGCATTTGGTTGGTTTAACCCCATCTGGGGTTGGCTAACCGGCGGAGCGGTAAAGGCCTGCGGTTGGTAAGCGGGAGCAATCGCTATCGGCTGACCTAGTTGATCAAAATTACCAGGATTGTTCTCAGCAGAGCGGGGCGTTAACAATGGGCTCCCACCCCGTTTAAAGATCCGAGCGCCTGATGGATCAATTGCCGGCACACGAGCCGAGGAACAGCCAATTTGAAAAATCACCAATAACAAGAGAATCCCAAAGACCGTGATTGTGAGTCTTAGACGAAGGTAAGATGTTTTCGATTGTAATCTCATGACTAACCGATCCGTCATTGGTTTGAGCGCAGCGATTAGGAACGCACGGGTTCCCCGCTGACACAAGCTGGCAAAACGTACCACACTGATTGGTAATATGATGCGTTTTTTCAACATGAAATGATGACAAAAGGCATCAACTCCATGCCGGTTACAACGCGTAGAAGGGTCCTAGCGGCAATGGGGCGAACGAAGGCGCCATTGCCGACTGGAGAAAAAAAACCGAGTGGCGATTCGATTGATTGAGACATCGCAGCTCAAACGACTTCGGTGAACCACTAGGCAACCCAAGGAAAATCGCCACGGAAACCGCTTTGACGTTGGGTGCGATTGGATTCTTGATTTCTAAAATCTCTAACCTGTTGAGACACGGTCATAACAAAATTAGCCCATACTGAGCGTGAAGCTCGACCCGCACGCTTTCGCGCGGCAACGCAATCACACCCATCTCTCAATTGGCGTCACTTTTCAGAATTCAGGTCACTTTTAGGATCAACCTGGAAATCGGCTGGGATGACAATGGGAACATATTCACTGATTTGAGGCCCGACATTTAATGGGTCTTTATTGAAAGCCCATAATACAATTGCGTAGGCAATCGGGATCGCCATCAATCCACCGACAACCACCTTGATAAACTCAATGGCAGGGTTTCTGGGCGATTTCGATGTTCTCTTTTGCCCTCGTGATCTAGACTCGGGCTTGCTATCAGACCGAGATCTTTTCCGAGAACGCCTCTCCTCGCGCGAAGACGGCCGACCCGCTGCTGCACGTCTCGAATCGGAACCTCCCTCCGATTGATCTTTTCTCTTGCGTCGCTTCCGCTTAGCACCATCGCTCAGTTGCGGAGGCACGACAAAAACCTCTTTTAGAAAGGGCTCCGGTTCTTTGATAACGGGCGCAATCGCGACTGGCTGTTGCGCATCATCGATAATCTCTAGCGCTGGGACTGATTCATCTAGAATTTCACTAAGCCGATACTCATTACTGCAATGTGGACACCGAACTTTAGAATCGGCAGATGACTTTACGGGCACCCGTACAAGCCCCTGACAACTCAAACAGTTGCCGAGGATCGAAGAATCTGGAGATGCTTGATTGAGATTATCCATTTTCAATTCACAAAATAACAAACGGTTGTGCTAAGCAATTTCGTTTCGAAAAATCGACGACAAACAAATATTGCCCCAACGTTCGTAAAACGCGCTTCCGATATCTCCTCTATTATAATTTACGCCGAACCCAAATAGAACCGCCGCGTTTTCGATATCGTTCGGACTAATCGTTACAAACCGTAGATGGGGATGAGTTTCTCTCTTAGATGGCACATTAATGCCTCGTGCGAAAGTTCTATCCCCGTTACCTGCACTCCCAATTGTGGGCCAGACAAACACTGGCCGACATGGTGAACCTTCTCATTCAACCAGTTTTTCAGCGGAACAAAATCGCCCGCTTGAAACATTGTGTCCAAGTCGCCCAATTGGGCATTTGCTGCGTCAAAAATCTGACTCGCATACAAATTCCCAAGCGAGTAGGTGGGGAAGTAACCGACTAAACCGGCGCTCCAATGTACATCCTGAAGAACACCGTTGGCATCATCGGGAGCCTGAATTCCGAGGTAACGCATATATTTTTCATTCCAGGCGTCAGGGAGATCGTCGGTGTCAAGCTCACCATTAATAATCGCCTGCTCTAATTCAAATCGAATGATGATATGAAGGTTATACGTCGCCTCATCTGCTTCGACTCGAATCAGCGATGGCTCGACGTGATTGATCGCCCGATAGAACTCTCCAAGTGACACATCTCCCAACGCCTCCTGAAATAGACCTTGGGCTTGTGGATAAAAGTATTGCCAGAAACTCAACCGTCTTCCCACTAAATTTTCCCATAATCGAGATTGAGATTCATGGATGCCAAGGCTGCAATATTTCCCGGGTGGTAAACTGTAATACTCCGACCTCAAGCCTTGCTCATATATCCCATGCCCGGCTTCGTGTAATGTTCCGAAGAGGGAACCACTAAAAAATGTCTCGTCGTATCGCGTAGTAATTCGACAATCTTTCGGCCCCATTTCAGTACAAAACGGATGATGCGTTACGTCCAATCGACCTTTTCGATAATCAAACCCGATCGCCTCTGATGCCGTTCGACCCAAAAGGCGCTGCTGATCAATGGGGAAATTTCGGTTTAGAATATCGACCGGTGCTCGATAGCTAGACCCTTTGATTTGAGCCACCAGCGGAACTAACTCCTGTCGCAAGGCTTCGAGAATCCCCGCCACCTCTGACGTTCTTGCACCTGGTTCGTACTCATCCAAGAGGGCATCGTAAGGTACCTCAGCATAGCCAATCGCTTCTGCTTCAGATTTTTTCAATTCAAAGATCTTCTTTAACTGGGGAGCCAAACCCTTGAAATCATTTTCCCTACGGGCCTCCACCCACTGCGTCTGACCGACCGACGCAGCCCTCGCTAACTCCATCACCAAAGTTGCGGGGAGTTTAATTCGTTTTTCATATTCTCTTTTTAAAATACGAATCGTCGCCCCTGAGTCGCTCGTGGGGTCTGCCGCAAGCGGCGAATCTGTAAGGTGCTCAAGCCACTCGCCAACTCGTGGATCTATTTTTCGTTGGTGAATCAGACCCGCAACATGCGTGATTTGTTCGGAACGATAGTCACTGGCCAACGCCGGCATTTTGGTCTGTTGATCCCATTCTAAAAGAGCAGCAGTCGATTCCAAATAACCAGTTTCTCGAACGTGCTCGCAAAGCGCACTGTAGTTGGGATCGTTTAATTCGAGGTCAGACATAGACGAGGTACTTAATGAAGGATTTGCGAAATAACAAACAGCAACCAAAAAACCAGCATTCGTTTTGATTGATCAATTCACCAGCCTACAAAAACTAATCGCTGGCACAATAGACTCTCATTTCCGAATTAGATTTGATCTATTGCTGCATACCCCAAAAACACGATTCCACCGTCAATTCTGATCGACGCGCAATCTGCTCAGGATCATGACTCACTTCAAACCGGGATAAAACCGAGGGGGCGAACATCGGCACCGCGTTTTCCGGTTCAATCAGAAGTTGCGGCAATTTCGGAGAACTCTGTCAATCGAAAACCGTGAGGCTCCAGCGGGTACCCACCTTTTGGTTCATAAAATATAACTCAGTGAACGTTTTACCCGTTGCGTTCCACCAGATCCTGCGGGATAACCGAGCGAACCGATGGGAATCATAGATTCTATGCCTTGGATCTCGGGAATTTACAACGAATCGTGCTTTTAACCTAGATTTTGCTTTGACCCTAATTCAACTATCACTGCTCGGGCTGACGATCCCCATCGTCTTGTTCACTGTTTACTGGATCATTCAATACAAGATTAATGACTCAGGTGTCGTCGACGTATTTTGGGGCGCCACGGTCGCGGTGATTGCGGTCGTTTTTTGCTTAAACACCCCCGGTGATCCAACACGTCGATGGGTGGGCGGACTGCTCATTTCCCTTTGGGCACTTCGCTTGAGTTACTACCTTTTCTTCCGTTGGCGCTCACATGAGGAAGACGCAAGATACGTTGCGCTGAAAGTGAAGTGGGGTGCAAAGGCCCAAGCCCGAATGCTGAGATTTTATCAAATGCAGGGTTTGGGCTGTTTTCTGTTCGCCTTACCATTACTCGCGTCAGGCGGCAACGTAACGCCGTTTGCTTGGCCAGATTGGATAGGGGTTTTCATTTGGATCGTCGCGATCGGTGGAGAAGCTATTTCCGATCAACAGTTGGCAAAATTCAGAAGCCGCCCCGAAAATCGGGGGGAAGTATGCAACCTTGGCATGTGGCGGTACTCTCGTCATCCCAACTATTTTTTTGAGTGGCTGCACTGGTGGTCCTATGTGATGCTGGCGATTACCGCTCCCTTGGGTTGGCTCACGATTTTAGCCCCTGTTGCCATGTGGTTTTTTCTTAACCGAGTCACGGGGATTCCGCTGACTGAGATTCAAGCCGTTAAGTCGCGTGGGGATAAGTACCGTCATTACCAACAAACGACCAATGCGTTTTTCCCATGGTTTCCCAAAACCGCCTCTCCAAAATAATCGCCCCTGACTTCTGAAACTCCACCCCCCATTCCCTCGGACGACAAATTTCCAAAGTCATTTAATCGAAATCAATAAATTGAAAACGACATGATTAATAAATTCATTGACTGGACCGAACGTGGTTACGTTCCAGACAGCTTGCTGAGAATCGGAATTCGCCGTTTATTAAAAAAACGATTAGCTCAAGCCGATGCGGGATCGCCTTCGGCCAATGCATCCCAGACTGAATCACTGGTTGAGGAGTTCGACCAAGGTCCAATCGCATTGGTACCAGAACTAGCCAACGATCAACATTACGAAGTACCAGCCGATTTATTCAGATTGACACTTGGCCCCCATCGCAAGTACTCCAGCTGTTTCTGGCCCGCTGGAGTCAACACCTTAGAGGAATCTGAGAAGGCAGCTCTAAAGGAAACCTGCGCTCGGGCGGAACTGGAAGACGGCATGAACATTTTGGAGCTCGGCTGTGGCTGGGGTTCTCTCTCGCTCTGGATGGCGGAGCGCTACCCCAATGCCAAGATCACGGTTGTTTCAAATTCCAATTCACAGCGAGAACACATCGAACGCACTGCCGTGAATCTTGGAATCGAACGCAACTTGAAGGTCGTCACTTGTGACATTAACGATTTCGAGACCGATCAATCATTCGATCGCATTGTCTCCGTTGAAATGTTTGAACACGTCCGAAACCATCGGAAGTTAATGAATCGAATCTCGAACTGGCTCAAACCAGAAGGAAAATTATTCGTTCACATTTTCTGCCACCGAGAGCTGACCTACAAATTTCAAAATGAGGGCGAATCGGATTGGATGAGCCGCTATTTTTTTTCCGGCGGCATCATGCCTGGCGAGGCTCTCCTCACTCGGTACGATGAAGATCTGGAACTGGCGAATAAGTGGATCTGGAACGGCAAGCACTATCAAAAAACATGCGAAGCCTGGCATACCAACATGATCAGGAATCGTGAGCAAATCATGCCAATTCTCGAAACAACCTATGGAAAAAAAGAAGGAGTCCACTGGTTTAATCGATGGCGAATGTTTTACCTCTCCTGTAGCGAGTTGTTTGGATACAATGACGGAAACGAATGGTATGTCGCCCACTACCTATTCAAAAACAAACCAACCGCTTGACTCCAGGAATTACTTGCGCCCGCATGCCTGCGAATCGAACACGACCAGTTCGTGGCGATTGTCGGAACGATGATTGAATCCCAACACGATTGCTCTAAAATACTTTCCGTAAGAGCTATTGCGGTTGTACCAGTGCGGCAACTCGAAAGAGTGTCGCATTGAGTTTATTTGATCCGATCAAAGACGTTCCATGAGCTATTTCCAAAAAAACGGCGACGACATCGGTTTTTCCTCCAACAAATCGCGATCTAACTCTCAACGGTTTCGCCTCCGTTTGCTCATCTGCTGTGGCGTGTTAGTCATGTCGGCGATTTCATTTTTTGGAAAGGGGCAAATCAACCCCATCACCGGTGAGTCACAACGCGTAGATCTGACCATCCCAGAAGAGATCGCACTGGGATCGCAATCTGCGACATCGATGGGGCCGCTTTCAAGCAATCGAAAAGCGACAGCCCACGTCAAGCGAATCGGAAAACAGCTTATCGCCACACTGGAAGAAACGAGTGGAAACTCGCCCCGTCTGATACCATATCCGTTTCAGTTTCATTTGCTCGATGATTCTCAGACGGTGAACGCCTTTGCCCTTCCTGGGGGGCAGGTCTTTATCACAACTGGACTCTATCGCCAGCTCGAACACAATCAATATATGAGCAATAGCCAGAGTGATTTTGACGGTCGACTCGCAGGGGTACTAAGCCACGAAATCGGCCATGTAATCGAACGGCATGCCGCCCAGAGGCTGGCCAAGAGTAGGTTCATCCGAGGTGTTTTTTCGGGAATTGAGGTTTTGGATGATACGAGTTCGACGAATCGATTAAATTCACAAACCGGTGGCACGAGACTCGCCGCGGACGTAACGGACTGGTTTATCAGTCTCCAATATAGCCGAGCGGATGAACTCGCTTCCGATGGATGGGGAGTCAAATTAATGGCCAAGACAGGATATGACCCAACCCATATGATCGAGGTCATCGATATCCTCGAGTCATCAGCCTCCAGTTCTCAGCCAATTGAGTTTTTAAGCACGCACCCCCGCCCCCTCAACCGACGCCGCTATATCGAAAATATTATCCTCGAAAATTTCCCCGACGGAACGCCCGATCAACTCAGATAATTCACTCAACACTCCACCGATTGATTTGCTTTTCAGAGAACCACTCAAATGACATTTATCGACGAAGATTTTTTACTGACCACTCCATCGAGTCAGCGACTTTACCACGAGTACGCTTTCGACCAACCGATTATTGATTACCACAACCATCTTTCTCCACGCGACATTGCCGAAAATCGGAAATTTGAAAACCTGTTTGAAATGTGGATTAACCACGATCATTACAAATGGCGAGCAATGCGAGCCAATGGAATTCCTGAAAATTTAATCACCGGAGACGCAACACCCAAAGATAAATTTCTCGCGTTCGCAAAAACGGTTCCACACACCCTTCGTAACCCCCTCTACCACTGGACCCACCTGGAATTAAAACGGTTCTTCAATATTGACGAATTGCTCTGCGAAGAGAACGCCGAAACCGTTTGGAATCAATGTAATGAACAGATGGCACAACGGGACGAATTGAGCACTCAGGGGATTCTTAAGCAATTCAATGTCACAGCCTTATGTACCACAGACGATCCGACAGACACACTCGAATTCCATAAACAGATCGCGGCGTCCGACTTTGAGACAATGGTCTACCCCTGCTTTCGCCCCGATTGGGCACTGTTTGTACATCGTCCCCACGAATTCAAACTCTGGATCGCAAAGCTTGAATCAACATCGGGTATGGCGATCAACTCGCTGGATGATCTGCTTTCGGCATTGCGAAATCGCCACGACTTTTTCCACTCGCACGGAGCGCGACTTTCGGATCATGGTTGCGAATTCGTTCCCGCGGCATTCTGTGACCACGCCACCGCGGCGGGCATTTTTGACAAAGCCAACCAAGGAGTGGCCGCCAACACGCAACAACATGAATCATTTTCTACGTTCATGCTCTTGGAATTAGCTCGTATGGACGCACAAAAAAACTGGACGAATCAATTTCACACGGGCGTATGGCGAAATAATAACACACGACTTTTTAATTCGATTGGGCGAGATATCGGATGTGATTCGATGGGTGACGCTTCTCAAGGGCGCTCGCTCGGCGCTTTCCTGAATCGACTCGACCAAGAGGACGCACTCCCCCAAACGATTGTTTACAATCTGAATCCCTCTGACAATTATCTCCTCAGCACGATGCTGGGCAACTTCCAAGGCGGAGCGATGCCAGGGAAAATGCAATTTGGATCAGGCTGGTGGTATCTCGATCAAAAAGAGGGAATCGAATGGCAACTCAACGCTCTTTCAAACACGGGCCTCTTGTCGAGGTTCGTTGGTATGCTAACCGATTCAAGAAGTTTCATGTCGTTTACAAGGCATGAATATTTTCGTCGAATCCTCTGCAACATGCTCGGGAATGACATGAAAAATGGACTCATTCCCAATGACTTCCAATTTATTGGAACGATGGTCAAAAACATTTGCTACAAAAATGCAAAAGACTATCTTCGGCTAGAAAACGCTTAGCCTGCAATTTTCCGGCGAGATCTCAATCGGATACTGAAGAAAATTCTATGATCACAAACAATGAACCACCAGATTTCCCCGCAGGGGAATATGTCGAATCTCAAATCCCCGAGCAAGTGTCCATCCAACTGGAAGAACTCAGAGGATGTCCTTCAGAGATTCGAAATTCCATCGATTCGCTCACTGCACAACAGCTTGCGACCCGCTACCGTAACTGGTCCATTCGCCAAATTGTTCATCACCTCGCCGACAGCCAACTGAACACTTATATTCGGTTTAAATGGGCATTAACGGAGGCCTCCCCGTTAATTAAAACGTTCAACGAAACGAAATGGTCAGAAACCTTTGATGCGAAAGAATCAGATCTCGAACCGTCTCTGGTTCTGATGGATGGACTTCACGCCCGATGGGCCGTCCTCCTGGAAAACTTAAGCGATGATGAATTGGATCGCACTTTTTTTCACCCGGAGGTTGGAGAAATCCTCTCCCTTCGGCAGGCGCTTTCCCGCACTCTCTGGCACATCCGCCACCACGTTGCTCAAATCACGTGGCTAAGAAATCGCAACGATTGGTAAGTAAGAAGCGAATTACAGCCTAGCTTCTCCCTTATTTAGAATGCCAACTTGGATCCCAGTCTCTTTCTACATCGGCGCTGGGAGGTCCCGTTTTTCAAACACGATTAAGCCCACCCAATAAAAGCAAACTCCGATCAACAATAGGAGTAGGCAATTCGGCAACAACGCCAGACCTGCCAATGTGCCGTCTGGGTCGTAGCGCAATATTGCATAGTAATTAGCAGCATCGGCATCGGTCTGCTTGATCAACGCCGCGGGATGATAGAGTCCAAATACACCGCAATGCTTCGCCCACGAGTACTTCTCAGATCCCATCCCAAGCATTCGAATTCCTGCGTTGCAAAAGTAGAACGCGGAAACAATGCCCAGAGTTCGCCAGCGGTATCGATCCAACGACGAACAAAACGCCGCCAATCCACTCATGCAAAAACCGAGGCTGAATAAGTTGAAAAGCCCAGGAAAAAAGAGGAGAGGATTGACTTCAGAACTCATCGCGACAATCGTTGTTTTCGGCGGCAAGAAACTCAAAGGAATGGCATAGTCGACTAATGGAATTTGAATAGATGGATACGTGGTCTCCTTAACATTCGTTGTCCAGATCCCCAAGGCCATTCCCAACCAGCATACTAAAATCAAGACAAACATCATTAATAACGTCAGCCCGGCATGTTGGAGATATATTTTTCGGCGACTAACTGGTTGAGCCAGCAACATTTCCATCGTACCTCGGCTTAACTCTCCACTAACGACGTCCGAACCTCTGACCAATCCCCATGCACAAACCAGTGAAATCAGCATCGGCTCATTGAGGGACAACGAAGTTCTACCCAGATACGAGACTAACCAATCAAAATCGACCGTTGCAAATTTCCGCCAATCTTTCGGGAGGAGATCGATAATTTGTCGAAACTGGGCGGTATCCAATTCCCCGACGACCCAAACACGAAACCAAGAAAACGCAAAAACACCAAGTGCTAATCCAACGAATAGCAGCACCCCCTCGGCAATATATTTTTTAATCAAAGGACGATTCATGCGGACGCCTCCGTCTGAGACACAATCGTCGACTTATGGTGAAAACGATCATAAACGGCCCGTAGCCCAACTGGCTGGATATAAACATCAGAAATTGGCGCGTCCGAAAGCCACCTTAAAACCGGAGACAGTTCGCCCGGGGTTTCTATTTGAACCGAGTTTCCGTTTTGTTTGATGACTATTGAGTCTCGCAATCCCTCGGGGAGTTCCGGCAGATTACCCCTGAGATCCGCGAGTATTCGATGCTGTTTTTTCAATCGACTCAGCGACTCAACGTGGACCAATTGACCATCTCGCAAGATTCCGACGCGATCACATGTATCCTCGATTTCGGGAAGAACATGCGACGAGAAAATTACTGTTCGCCCGGAAACTTTCGCCTCGTTGACCAAATCCATCACCCTGCCGCGAACCGTCGGATCAAGGTTGGCTGTCGGTTCATCCAGAATCACCAGTGGCGTTTGACTGCAAAGCGTGATTGCCAACGCCAGCTTTTGCCGCATCCCAGTCGACATAAGACCCACCCAGCGAGACAAATCAAGTTCCAATCGATCCGATATTTCTACTGCTTTTTCGAAACTCGCATCCTCGCGAAATCCACAAAAGATCTCGAGCATTTTCCGTGCTCGCATCATTCGAAACAAACGGGCGTCACCGGGAAGATAGGACACCATTCGGTGGACTTCGACGCGCTGATGGAGACAATCCAACCCGCCAATTTCTGCCGATCCCTCCGTGGGCTTTAGAAACCCAAGCAGCAAGCGGAGGAAAGTAGATTTGCCAGACCCGTTAGGACCGAGCAAACCGAACACTTCGCCTTCGCAAATCTCAAGTGAACAGCGGTCCAGTGCCGTAAAATCGCCATACCTTTTGGTAAGGGATTTTGCTTGAACCAGTTTTGTTGACATAAACACGCCTATGGCTAACGAATTGGGTCTTTTCCCATCAAACGGCGAAGCATACCAATTTGGCCGGAATGAATCATTTCATGGTCACCCGCAAACAACAGCGCCCCATAACGTGTAGCGTAGGCCGCGTGCGGGGGATCGAGGGGCTCGTCTAACTGTGGGCCATCAAATCCGACAATCTCAACCCGCATCTGCTCATGGACCCGATCGAGAACCGCAATGATCTCACTCGGCGCAGGGTAGGCACTGCGATCCGCTATCGGCCGCGTGCCACGCATAAAGAGTTTTCGAAATTTACTAGACATTAACTGTTGATCGACGTGGAGATCGCGACCACGCTGTCGAAACAACGTTAATCCATATTCGGACATCGCAAGATGACCGACCTGCCAAGCAATGTGGGTCGCGAATTGCTCCGGACTCCAAAACCAATCGTCATCATCAAGCCCGTCCAATAATGATCGGCTGTAATTTCTGGCGAATTCGATATGCCGAATCGCTGTGGCTAATCTATCGGAAACGCCATCCGCACTTGGATACTGATGTTCAAACATATTTAAGCTAATTTAATGAGTCGAATTTTGATCAACAATGAAGACCGATCGAAAGCTCAGTCATGAAGTTCGAAAATCCCTTCGATTTCAACAGTTACCCCAAGCGGCAATGCGTTAACGCCGACAGCACTCCGTGTTCCAATCCCGGCATCCTCACCAAACACCGCGGACATCAGTTCACTACAGCCGTTAATTACGGCAGGCTGTTGCGTGAAATCATCAGTACAACAGACCATGCCAAATAATTTCACCACTCGCTTAACTCTGTCGAGTGTCCCCAGTTCCGATCGCAGCGTGGCCAACATGCTCAGCCCAGACTGACGAGCGGCAAGATATGCTGCCTGCTGGTCGACATCTCGCCCTGCACATCCGGTCAGCAAGGAACCGTCAGTAAGCACGGGAACATGCCCCGAAGTGTAACACAGGTTGCCAACGATCATTGCGGGTCTATAAACGCCAACTGCTGAAGGGGCAGGGGGCAATACAAATCCTAATTCCTCAAGTCTCGCATCTGCACTCATGTTTTGATCCCAAAAATATTTCTTAACGACTGGCTTGATTTCTAATTAACGATATCTAATTATTGAAAGGATTTCCGTCTTTGCCTAGGTCCTCTTGGTTCCTTAGTTTTTCCTTCAGCATTCTTTAAAATACTTCCTTTTCGCCTCTGTTTCTGCAGAACTTATCGCAACTCCACCCGACCCGCCAATGCAAAATGATCGGATAGAAAAAAACGGGAGCCTTCTAAATCCCACGCCTGATTGAACACCCTGACGTCTTTCACAGCCAAGCCATCACTATGAAAATAGCGAGTGAAATAGGCCGTATATTTTTTTCCATCTGCGCGAAACCGATTAATGCGGCTATCCCAAGTAGGGGAGGGGGGTAAATCACCCAGAAGCCCCAATGCTTCAATCGATGGAGTTTCACCAATACGCGTGTTCGTATCGCCAATCACCACTAAGCGTGATGTCGGGCAAATCGAAACCAATCGCTGGATCGCACTCAATCGCTCAGCCTTCCCATTACTTCCAGGTGGTAAATGGACATTCGCAATGCTAATTCCTGCAGATTCTATCGCCGTTAAAACTGCACATTTCCCAACGGCCCTGCTTTCAACTTGGTCCAGCAGTTCTCGCCGAACGAGCGTCGCTAAATTACCGCAATGGCTCACGGTGTTGGCTGGAATCAACTCATGCGTTTCAACATAAGGCACTAACCCAGGCAATTCCTGAAAACAAACAAAGTCCGGCGCAGTTGCGAGCACACGCTCACGGACGAGCGACTCCGTCTGGTCCACCCGCCAACCCACGGGAGCCCCGTGAGAGTTTTCCATTAAACCCAAATTCCAACTGAGAAAACTAAAAGAATTCATTGCGCTCGCGACTGGTTGATTGCTGATGGACTCGTCAACCCAAAGACAACCTCGGAAACTAAAACGGCCCTACACTATTGCTCACCAGCCGCGCTACCTGTCGTGCGGGGATCGTAGGCTCCCGTAAAGAGCCCGGTTTCTGCATCGAATGTAATTCCCTGACAGATCCCCATCGATCGAGACCGCTTGATCTGATGTTGCTTGGCAGCAAGTTGATCCGCAATCTCATCATCAAAACTGGATTCAAGTAAGAGCTGTTTCGGCGCCCATTGATGATGTAAACGTGGCGCGGCAATCGCTTTACCAATCGGCATTTCCAAATCGAGGTGGTTAATAATGGCCCATAAGACCTCGGTAATGATTTTGGGGCCACCCGCAGCACCCACCGTCAAAATCGGCTTGCCATCCTGAAGCACAATCGTTGGACTCATACTTGAAAGAGGACGTTTTCCGGAAGCGACCGCATTGTTTTCACCACCGATCAAACCAAACGCGTTGGGCTTTCCGGGAAAGGCAACAAAGTCATCCATTTGATTATTCATAACTACCCCGGTCCCAGGAATGACGTATTTAGCACCGAATGTTGTATTGACGGTTGTGGTCAACGCAACCCAATTCCCTTCACTATCTGCCGCAGCCACATGGGTCGTATGTCCCTCGAAAAACTCCGTCGCTGCATTCGGGGGCATGCCGTGATCTGTCGTCAACACCGAGTCCATTTTAATCTTACTGGCAAGTTCTTTGGCATAACTCTTTTCAATCAAGCCCAAGGGAACTTCGACATAATCCGGATCGCCCAACCAGAAAGCTCGATCTGCAAAGGCAAGCTTCATCGCTTCGGCGACGACATGATAGAAAGCAACCGGATCGTTTTGATACATCTCAGCCATCTTAAATTGTTCAAGTATGTTTAATACCTGAGCAACATGTACTCCGCCGGAACTGGGGGGCGGAAACCCATAGATTTCGAAATCCCTATATTTCGAGCGAACGGGTTTACGATTGACGGTTTTATAATTCGCAAAATCAGTCGCCGTCATGATTCCACCATTAGCCTTCATCCATTGACCCGCCAACTCGGCAAAGGCTCCTCGGTAAAACCAATCGGTTCCCTTCTGGGAAATCATTCGATAGGTTGTTGCCAAATCAGATTGCTTTAAGATTTCCCCCACCCGGTAGGGTTCTACAATCCCTGTCGTCGGGTCGGGCCGAAAAAACACTTTGACTGTCCCAGGAAATTGGACCATCGCTTTTTTCGCAATTCTTAATTTCCCAGCATACGCATCGGTCACCGGGAACCCATTCTCGGCAGCCTCCATTCCCTTCTGTAATGAGGCACTTAAACCTAACCGCCCATGTTCGGCAACCGCCTGGGCATATGCTTGTAATGCCCCCGGCACACCGCTGGCCAGTGCACCCGTTTGACTCGGATTCGCAAAACGACTCTTGGCATTTTGGAATAGATCCTGTGTCGCTGCTGAGGGCGCCATTTCTCGTCCATCAATCGCGTACACTTCTCCCTTCGCCGTGCGGATCAAAATAAAACACCCGCCGCCGATACCCGAATTGAAATTATCAACTACCCCGAGCGTCAGTGCGGTCGCAATCGCGGCGTCAATCGCATTGCCCCCTTTGGCAAACGCATCTACCCCGGCTTGCGTCGCCAGAGGGTGAACCGAAGCAACCATGTTTTTTCGAGATGTCGATTCCGAACTGCCGGGTAAAACTCCTGTAGTAGACTTCAAAATTGTCGTCGGGCCGACTCCGGTCTGAAGGCCCCAAACAGATGTCGTGGCCGCCAAACAAACAACGCCGACCACCAAACCCAATGAATAGAATTTCAACACAATCAATCCCCAATCCAAAGCAAATTTCAATGATGCCAGACTACTCTAATTCTAAAAGCAATGGACCAGTATAAATAGGTAACCCCGCTAAGTAATTTAATGCCCCGTTCGCCAGATACCGACTCAAATTTTGCCACTTTCGGCGCGAAGACGAGACTCCGTCTTGCGAGGCGACCGACGTCTCCTTTAAGCTAACACTATGACCGATCATCCTGATGATAATTCTGACATTGAACCCTTGGATTCCGATGAACTGGATTCCACCGTTGTTCCCGGGTCCGCTGACTCATTGCAAGCCAACGATGATCGCGATTTGGTTCCAAGTGATGAGGAAGGCGAGGAGGAGGAGGAGGAGGAGGAGTTCTCACTAGCCCAACTCAGCCAAGCTTACG